>JAKSBE010000036.1 GCA_022361275.1 Kiloniellales bacterium | reverse complement strand
CAGGTCGCCGAGGACCTCAGGCGCGCCCGCGGCCAGGCGATCGCCGGCAACCGCGAGGTCGCCTTCCTGATGGACCTGGAGGCGCGGCGCTTCGGGATCCCGGGACGCGCGGCGCTGGCCGAGCTGCCCGAGGGCGTCCAGGCCGAGGTCCGCACCGCGCGGGAGTTCCTGAGCGACGCGCGCCAGGCCCGCATCCAGTTCTTTCCCGACGGCAGCTCGACCGGCGGCGAGGTGACCCTGAGCGGCGCCGGCAAGCGCTACGCGGTCACGGTGCGCTGGCTGACCGGGGAGGTGCGCCTTGCCGAGTGACCGCAAGGCCCGGTCCGGCCAGCGGGGCTTCACCCTGATGGAGGTCCTGGTCGCCTTCACGATCTTCGCCTTCAGCTTCGGCGCCATCCTGCAGGTCTTCTCGGGCGGGGCGCACAACGCCAGGGTGTCGCGCGCCTACGCCGCCGCCCTCGGGCATGCGCAGTCGCAGCTCGAGCGCCTGGGCATCGAGGCGCCCCTGGAGGCCGGGCAGACCACCGGGGTGCTGGACGACGGCATGGCCTGGCGGCTCGAGGTCACGCCCTACGCGCAGGCGCCGACCGAGGACTCTCTCCTCCGCGCGTTCGTGGTCAGGGCGACCGTGACCTGGCGGCACGGCGGCCGGGAGCGCGAGGTGACCCTGTCCAGCCTCCGCCTGCAGGGGGCGCAGTGACCGCGCGCCCGGAGACGGACAGCCAAGGCGGCTTCACCCTCCTGGAGCTGCTGGTGGCGATCTCCGTCTTCGCCCTCCTCAGCGTCATGATGTACGGCGGCCTCAACTTCGGCATCCGGGCCTGGGAGCGGGTCGGCGAGGCCGACACCCGGCAAAGCGACGTCCAGCTCGTGCAGAACCTCCTGCGGCGGGCCTTCGCGGAGGTCCAGCCGGCCGAGGTGGGCGGCCCGCGGCGGCGCCTGCGCCTGGCCTTCGAGGGCGACCGGGACGGCCTGGTCTTCGTCGGCCCCATGCCGGCCTACCTGGGCCCGGGCGGCAACCACCTGATCGGCCTCCAGGTCGAGGGCGCCGGGCGGGAGCGGGCGCTGACCCTGCGCTGGGAGGTCTTCCGCGAGGAGCGCCCCGACCTCGCGTTCACCGAGGCGGCGGAGCGGGAGGTCCTGCTCTTCGGCGTCCAGGACCTGCGGCTGCGCTACTTCGGGGCCGAGGACGAGGCCCTGTCGCCGCAGTGGCGGTCCCAATGGCGCGACGACGAGGCGCTGCCCCGGCTGATCCAGGCCGAGGTCGACTTCGCCCCGGGCGACCGGCGTCTCTGGCCCGAGCTGATCGTCGCCCTGATGACCGACGAGTTCCTGTAGCTTTCGGTGGCTTCGCTGTAGGATGGCCCAACGATGATGACCTGGCTCAAACGATGACCTGGCTCAAGATGCCCTTCGGCCTTCTCGGCGCCTTCCTGCGGTGGTGGCTGGCCGAGCTCGCCGGCCTGATCCCCGGGCGCCTTCGGCGGCCTCTGTCGGGACGCGGCGAGACCGTGATCCTGGAGCCGGCGGGCGACGCCGCGGGGCAGAGCGGCAGCCTCTTCCTGCGCCGCGGCGCGTCCGTCGAGGCGCTGGGCAGCTTCGGCGAAGGGCTTGCCGCTTTGCCGGCCAAGGCCCGGCGCGGGCAGCGCAGCATCACCCTGGCGCTGCCGCCCGGCCGCGCGGTGACCCACAAGGTCCGCCTGCCCCTGGCGGCGGAGGACACCCTGCGCGAGGTGATCGGCTTCGAGATGGACCGCCTGACCCCCTTCCAGCGCGAGGAGGTCTACTACGACCAGCGGGTCCTGGGCCGCGACAGCGAGCAGCAGCAGCTCGAGGTCGAGCTGACCTTGAGCCCCAAGGCCACCGTCGACGCCTTCCTCGAACAGGCCGGCCGGCTCGGCCTGACGCCCGAAAGGGTCGACGTGGCGACCGCCGAGCCGGGCAAGCCGGCAGGGCTCGACCTGCTGCAGCGCGAGGTCCGGCGCGGGCCCGGGGGCTTCGCCAAGGCGATCGCGGTGCTGCTGCTGATCGCCGCGGCGAGCCTCGGCACGGCGACCCTGATGATCCCCCTGGAGCGGAAGGCGCAGCTCGTGGAGCGCCTGCACAGCGAGGTCGCGGCGGCGCGCAAGGACGCGGCCGCCGCACGCCAGCTCGAGAGCGAGCTCTCGGCCCAGCAGGCGCAGGTGCTCTACGTCCACGAGCTGAAGCTGGCGACGCCGACCAAGTCGACGATCCTCAACGACGTGACCCGGGTGCTGCCCGACGACACCTGGCTCTATCAGCTGCGGGTCAACGATAACCGGCTGGAGATCTCCGGCTATGCCCCGAACTCCTCCTCGCTGATCCAGCTTTTCGAGGACGCTCCCGGCTTCGCGGAGCCGAAGTTCCGCGCCCCGGTAACCCAGGATCCCAAGCTGGGGGTCGACCGCTTCAGCCTCGAGCTGAAGATCCTCTCCGACGGGGGGAGCGGATCATGAGCGCCTTGAGCCTGCCGGTCCGCCGTCTTCTGGCGGTGACGCTCCTGGTCCTGCTGGTCCTGGGCGTCTATGCCGGGATCGTGGCGCCGCTGCAGCAGCGCTTCGCCGACTACGACGAGACCATCGCGCAGTCCGCCCGGCTTCTGGAGCGCTTCCGCCAGGAAACCCTCGATCCCGCGGCGCTGGAGCGGCAGCGGCGCAGCCTGGAAAGCGCCCGGCGCGGCGTCAACGGTCTGCTCAAGGGCGACAACGAGGCCATCGCCGGGGCCTTCGTGCAGCATTTCGTGACCACGGCGGTCGAAGCCGAAGGCGGAAGCCTGCGCTCGATCCAGGTGCTGCCGGTCAAGTCCGAAAACGGCTTCCGCCGGGTCACGACGCGGGCGCAGATCAACGTCACGACACCGGCCCTGCGCGACCTTCTGCACCGGATCGAGGCTTCGCGTCCCTTCCTGTTCATCGACAGCCTCGACGTCCGTCTGGGCCGAAAGCGGCGTGCGCGGGGCAACGAAGCGCCCGATGAAGAGGTCCAACTCCTCGTCCGGATGGACGTCTTCGGCTTCCTTGCGCCGGAAAAGCCCCCCGCCTTTCCGCCGGGCCAGGGCTCCTAGAGCAGCCCGCGTTCAATCGAACGCGGATAAGCTGCTCTAACCCTATGAAATAGATCAAATTATCTGCGCTTAATTGGAATCAATTAAGCGCAGATAATTTGATCTAGTGTCCCGATTCTGCAATTCGCTCTCGCGAATTCCAGAATCGGGACACTAGAGGCGGACGGACGGTCGACCTTGGCGCCCGAGATCCCTCGAGATCAAGGGCGCCCGAGGTCGAGATCGCCTCAGACCGGATCAATCCGAGGCGTGAATCCTGATCGACTTAGGAAAGCTGGGCCTGAGCCGTCAGGTGACGAGCTGGAACTTCTTCCCGCCGGCGGGCGCGGCGGCGTCCTCGACCACGGCATTCAGGCGGTCGGCAAGGCCGCTCAGCTCCTGAGCCGTATCCCGGTCGCCGACATCGATCGACTTAAGGATATGGACCGCAGCGCTCAAAAGTAGCGCGTCCTGAATGGTTAGGTTCGTGTCTTTGGGGCTAACGTTCATTGGGGGTCACCTTGTGATAAGGCCTGGTCTGGGGTGGTATAACTACAGGATAGGTACTATGCCTTCGCTTCTCTGGCCTTGTCTATCGCAAAGATGGATTATACCAATCGTGATAAATAAGTAGCTCAAGATCGACGCGAAACCTCAAGTAAAGCTTAACGAAAAGTTAAGAGTCGCTTAACCGCTGGCAGGTCTCGACTGCCGCTGTTCTTGTCAGGCGTGGGGCGGGTGCCCGCGTTGCGTGAAAAAGCGCGTTCGGGCTGAGCGCTGGATGTGCGGCAGCCGAGCCCGGAAGCGCTTGGTGCCGCTCGCCCGGCGTCAGCGGGTGCCGCACGCTCCGGCTGTGACCTACTTCACAGGGCCGGTGTGACCCAGGCCACCGACGGCGCGGTCCTTATCGTGGCATCATCGGCCTCTTTTTTTAGCCTCCCGGCGGTCAGACTCTTGCTTCGAAGCGGTCGGATCCATGCTAGACTCGCGATGCGCCGCAGCGATGGCGGAATCGCTCTGATGGAAGGGACGGCAGCAGCGGAACCATGAGCGCGCTTTCGGTCTTCAACTTTATGCTGGCTGCGCTCTGCGGCGGCTTGGGATGGCTCGCCTACGCGGCCTACGAGACGCCGCCGGCCGAGCTGCCGGTGCAGGTCGCGGCCGGTGCCGCGGTCCAGGACGCGGCGGCCGCCCCCAGATTCCAGCCGTTCCGCATGCCGCCCCCGCAGCGTTTCGCCGAATTGGTCGAGCGGCCGCCCTTCATCCAGTCGCGCCGCCCGCCCGAGGTCACGGCCCAGCCCGAGGTGCGCCGGGAGGCGCCGCGCAGGGACCTGAGGCTGACGCTGATCGGCGTCATCCTGCAGCCGAAGCAGCAGTACGCGCTGGTCCAGCGCCCCGGCAGGAGCGAGGCGCAGCGGTTGGCCCGGGGCGAAAAGATCGACGGCTGGCAGGTCGAAGGGATCCTCCCGGACCGGGTGGTTCTCAGCCAGGCCAAGGAGGTCGTCGAGCTCGAGCTCAAGGACGCCAAGATCAATCGGCCCAGGGCCAAGCGCCGGCAGCCGCGCCAGGCCCGCAGCGCGGAGGCGCGGGACCGGCGGCCGGCGGCGACGGCCAACCCCGCCCTGCAGCAGGAGGCGCCGGCCCAGGATTATCGGAGACCGGACGAAATCGACGCCGACGAGGAGCTGCCGGAGGACCTGCGCCGCGCCCTGCAGCGGCAGACTCAATGACGCCGCAGCCTGCCGAGGCAATGTGGAAGATTTGCGGATGTGAAGATTTGCGGACAGGCGCGTCGGGCAGACTTTGAAATGGATTCTCTCGCGCCTTGGTTGCTACACTCCGCGCCGAGGTCGCAAGCGAGAGCGCAAGGAGGGGACGCTCGCGTGCCCAAGGGAACGAGCAGGTGCAGAACACCGGGCAGGAGGCCCGGTGGACTCCTCGGCGTGACGGCCGCGGCGATCTGCGCGACCGTCCTGGCCGCCTGCGCGACCGAGACGAAGCAGCGTAGCGACTTCTTCAAATCCGCACGCCAGCAGGCCGCGCTGGCCGACACGGAGCCGTCCCAGCCGCCGGGGACCCTCTACGGTCCCGAAGCCGAGCGCGGCGCCGTGCGCGAGATCGAAGGCTTCACCCAGCGGGGCAGCGGTAAACTCGTTCAGGCCAGCCTGGCGCCGCGGCCGCTCGGCCGGGTCCAGCTCGCCGAGAACGGCGCGGGCGAATTCACCCTCAACTTCGCGGACGCCGACCTGCGGGAGGTGATCCGCACCATGCTGCAGGACGTGCTGGAGACCAACTACACGCTCGACCCCCGGGTCCAGGGCACGGTGACCCTGCAGACCAGCCGGCCGCTCAGCCGCGCCCAGATCCTGCCGACGCTGGAGGAGATCCTGCGCCTGAACGGC
This sequence comes from Kiloniellales bacterium, assembly GCA_022361275.1. Taxonomy (GTDB): domain Bacteria; phylum Pseudomonadota; class Alphaproteobacteria; order Kiloniellales; family JAKSBE01; genus JAKSBE01. The sequence goes on along the minus strand of JAKSBE010000036.1, from coordinate 8,573 downwards.
GCGGCGCTGGTCGAGAGCAGCGGCCTGTTCCGGATCGTCCCGCTGGAGGAGGCGGGCAAGGCGGCGCCGAACCTCTCCTTCGACGATATCCGCGTTCGCGGTCTGAGCGTCCGGGTGATCCCTCTGCGCTTCGTGGCCGCCGGCGAGATCGAGGGCCTGCTGCAGGCCTTCTCCTCGGTCGCCGGCGGGATCACGATCGACGCCGCGCGCAACCTGCTCTTCGTCGCCGGGACCCGGCAGGAACTGAGCAACCTGTCGAGCCTGGTGTCCGTGCTCGACGTCGACTGGATGAAGGGCATGTCCTTCGCCCTCAAGCCGCTGAAGTCGACGGGGCCGGAGACCATGATCGTCGAGCTGGAGCAGATCCTGCTCGATCCCGCGGGGCCGGACCTTTCGAGCCTGCTGCGCTTCGTGCCGATCGAGCGCATGAACGCGGTGCTCGCCATCGCCAAGCAGCCCCGCTACCTGGACGAGGCCCTGCGGTGGATCGAGCGGCTCGATCAGGGCGGCACCGATCAGCAGCGGCTCCACGTCTACTACGTTCAGAACCGCAGGGCCGCAGACCTCGCCGAGGTTCTGGGCCAGATCTTCGGGGTCGAGACCTCGATCCTGGGCGATACGACCTCGTCCCTGGCCCCGGGCCTGACCCCGGTCACGCTGTCCGGCGAGGCGCCCGTGGAGGGCGGTCCCGAGGTGGAGATCGCGCCGCCGCCGAGCCTGCCGCCGCGATCGGGCGGGCCCTCGGCGTCGGGCAGCACCGGTCTGGGCGGACTGGGCGAGGTCCGGATCATCGCCGACCAGGAAAGCAACTCCCTGGTGACCCTGGCCAGCACCACCGACTATCGGGCTGTGGAGGCGGCCCTCAAGCAGCTCGACATCCTGCCCTTGCAGGTTCTGATCGAGGCGACCATCGCCGAGGTCACCCTGACCGATGAGCTGGACTTCGGGCTGCGCTGGTTCTTCCAGGCGGGCGACAACGAATTCAACTTCTCGGAGCTGACCCAGACCGCGATCGGGGCGTCCCTGCCGGGCTTCAACTACGTCTTCGACAGCGGCGATGCCGTGGTCGCCCTCAACGCCTTGAAGGACATCACCGACGTCAACGTGCTTTCGGCGCCCTCGATCGTGGTGCTGGACAACCAGACCGCCAAGCTCGAGGTCGGTGACCAGGTGCCGATCACGACCCGCTCCTCGATCAGCACGGACGACCCGGACGCCCGCACGGTCAACAGCGTGGAGCAGCGCGACACCGGCGTCCTCCTGACCGTCACCCCCCGGGTCAACGCCAGCGGGCTGGTCATCCTGGAAGTCGTCCAGGAGGTGAGTGACGCCGTCCAGACCGATACTTCGGACATCGATTCGCCGACCATCCAGCAGCGCAAGCTGGAGAGCACCATCGCGATCCAGAGCGGCGCGACCGTGGCCCTCGGCGGCCTGGTAAGGGACAGGATCGAGGAGACCGTGAGCGGCATCCCCCTGCTGATGGATATCCCGGTCCTCGGCAACCTGTTCAAGAACCGGAACGACATCCGGGACCGGACCGAGCTGCTGGTCCTGCTGCGCCCGCGGGTGATCCGCAATCCCGACGATGCGCGGGCTCTGACCGACGAACTGCGGCGCAAGCTGCCCGGTATCTTTCCGCCGGAGGAAGAGCGCGATCCCGAAGAGGCCGAGGAAGGATCGCCCGCCGGCACCTGAGACCCGCTGCCGGCCGCTTCAGTTCGCCGCTCTGTCGCGGCCGATTTCGGCGGCCTGCAGGCGTCCCCTTTTCCAGCTGAAGACCCGGAAGGGCCGGCCCGATCCGGGAACCAGGGCGATGACGGCCTCGCGCCGGAAGCGGGCGCCCGCCGGCGTGACCGCCTCGCTCGAGATGCTGTAGACGAGGCTGCCGGGACCGGCCAGATAGGCCTCGAACGCGGCGAGCAGGCCGGCCAGATCGGGGTCCTCGGCCTGGCGTTCGGCGAGCAGCGCCTCGATTACCGAGGGGTCGATATCGGGCAGGGCGCGCAGGGCCGCGGCCGGCGCGGTCAGGGGATCGATGCCGCGCGCCTCCGAGTAGACCGTCAGGGCCGGCGCCAGCCGGTCGTAGAGCGCCTGGCTGACCCCGATGACCTGTCGGAGTTCCTCCACCGACTCGAAGGGTGCGTCCTTGGCGCCCTCGCTGCGGCCGGCGGCCACGTAATCCGCGTCCTCTGCGCCCTGCGGCCGGCGCTCCTTGTCGGGGTCGCGAAAGTCGGCGATCCGGTCGAGCAGGATCTCGGGCTGCTCGGCGCCGTTGGCGCGCAGCAGGCCGAGAAGCAGCTCCTCGCGGGCCGCGTTGAGGTCGACCTTGCCGGCCTCGCTCTGGATGGCGATCTGCACGACGCCGTCTTCGAAGGGCCAGAGGTAGGGGCGGCCGTCGAAGCGCAGCGCGCCGCTTTCCACCGGGCTGCCGGCGGCCGTTCCGCCGTCCGTCTCGTCGTCCGCCGAGAGGATCCCGCTGCCGCCCTCGGCGTCCACCTCCTCGAAGCTGTGATAAAGCGCCAGGACCGCGCGGTACACGCCGGCGTCGGCCAGGGCCTGGGCGTCGGCGTTGTCGACCAGGTTGCGGGTCACGCTGGTTTCGGTCCGGATCGTACCGACGAAGCTGACCGCCATGGCGGCCAGCAGCATGATGACCCAGAGCACGGCGACCAGAGCGATTCCCCGGTTCCCGCGCCATCGCCTGGGCCTGTCCGTCCTCGTCCGCATGCTTACCAAGCCCGTCCTCGGCCGCCGAGCGCGGCCTTTGGTCACTATAGCAGGAAAAGCCCACGAGGCGGGCACGGCCCGAGGTTGATTCTCTTCCTGCCAGGTCTTAGATCGAATCGGGAAACAGGCAGGGGGTCGCTCCGGCTATGCGCAGTTCCATCGCGTTCTTGTCTCTCGCGCTCCTGCTCGTCGCGGCCGACGCCCAGGCGGCCGTCGGCAGCCGTGTCCTGGTCCAGGACGACGGCAGCCTCAAGATCAACGGCCGCGTGGTGCACCTCTTCGGGATCTACATGCCCAAGGACGGCCGCATCTGCGACAACTCGATCCGGCCGATCCGCTGCGCCTCCCGGGCGGCCTCCGCGCTGCGCTTCCGCATCCGCAGCGTGGTCTACTGCGAGAACGTGAGCAAGAACCGCGACGGCAGCCTCAACGCGGTCTGCCTGATCTCGAGCCGCGGCCAGATCTTCGAGCCGAAAACCGATCTGGCCGCCTACCTTCTCAACGAGGGCCTGGCCGTGGCCCTGCCCAACGCCCCCTTCGAATACAAGACGATCGAAAGGATCGCCCGCTCACAGGGGCGGGGCTTCTGGGGCTTTTTCGCGGACAGCATCAATTAGAGCGCCGCCCCCAACCGGCCGGCGCTGATCCCGCCTCAGCAGAAGGTTCCGCGGGCTGCGCTCTCCACAGGGACCGCGGCCAGGGCGCGGGCAAAGATGAAGAAAAGGGAGGCGGCACCTACGAGCGCCGCCTCTACAAGAAGCAGGGAGGGCCGACCTAAGACATCGGTCGGCACAACGGTGGAATCGTGTCCACCGATAGAAACGCAACCATCTGTATCCTAGCAGGATTTCTTACTCGTAGAAGTGGTATATTTCACTTCATCGTAAAAAGTTGTCTTGGTATCAGACGGGCCCCTCCGCGGAGAGCTCGGCCTCGACCCCTTCCAGCACGGCCAGGAGCTCGTTCAGCGCCCTTTGTCGCGATGACGGTGCCGAGTCCCGGTCGCAGTCCGCCCCATTGGCCGCCCCATTGGCCGCCGTGGCGGCCTCGGGCGCCGTCCAGTCCAGGATCTTCCGGAGCAGGTCCTCGGGATAGAAGGGCTTCGAGATGTAGTCGTTCATCCCGGCGTCGAGGCAGCGGTGTCGATCGTCGCTCATGGCGTTCGCGGTCAGGGCGATGATCGGGATCCGGGCGATCTCGCCGTTCAGGCCGCGGATCCGCCGCGAGGTGCTCACGCCGTCGAGAATCGGCATCTGCATGTCCATCAGCACGATGTCGTAGGGGCGGTTCGCCAGGGCCTCCAGAACCTCCCGGCCGTTGCCGACGCAGTCGGCGTAGTGCCCGGCCTGGGTCAGCACCGTCCGGGCCAGCATGGCGTTGACCTGGTTGTCCTCGGCGACCAGCACGCGGGCGCGGTGCGCCGCGCCGACCTTGCGTTCGCGGTTGCCGTCCGATCCGGCCTCGGCCGCCCTGCCGCCGGGCGACGGCAAGACGCAGTCGAGCACGCCGCTGGGCCGCACCGGCTTGGTCAGGCAGCAGTCGTAGCCGAGCTCCTTGACCTTGGCGGGGTCCAGGCCGGGATGATGGGCGGAAAACACCAGGACGGGGACGGGCCCGGCCGTCTCCTTCCGCTTCCGGATCAGGTCGATCAGGCTCCGCCGGTCCCGCTCCTCCAGCCCGTCGCTGATGACCGCGGAGGTGAAGCTGCGCTCGCCGTTTCGCGCCGCCGCGAGGGCCGCGCGAGCCCTTGCCGCATCGGCGACGGAGACGGCCTCGCCCCCGAAGGAGGTGAGCTGCAGATCGAGGAGCCGGCGACTGACCGGCTGGGGCTCGACGATCAGGGTGCGGCTCCGCGCCAGCGTCGGCCGCGCCGCCTTGAAGCGGCAGCGGTCGACGGCGCCGTCGTCCAGTCCCAAGGGAAGCTTGAACCAGAAGCGGCTGCCTTCGCCGGGCTCGCTGTCGACGCCGATCTCGCCCTCCATGAGCTCGACCAGCTCCTTGCTGATGACGAGGCCCAGCCCCGAGCCGCCGTGCCGGCGGGTGTCGGAATAGTCGAGCCGCGAGAAGCGCTGGAACAGCTTGCCCATCTCCTCGGAGGGAATGCCCGGGCCGCTGTCCGAGACGTCGAAGCGCAGGCAGATCCGGCCGTCCGAGCGCGACGTCGGATCCAGCAGAACCTCGATCGAGACGCCGCCGGCGTCGGTGAACTTGATCGCGTTGTCGGTCAGGTTCATCAGGATCTGGCGCAGCCGCCCGACGTCGCCGGTGAGCTGCGTCGGGATCTCGGGCGAGATGAAGACCGCGAAGTCGATCCCCTTGTTCGAGGCCCGCTGGCTGAGCAGCTCGGCGACCCCGTCGACCGCGGACACCAGGTCGAAGCCGGCGATCTCCAGCTCGACCTTGCCGGATTCGATCTTGGAGAAGTCCAGCAGGTCGTTGATCAGCTCGAGCAACTGTTCGCCCGAGCGCCGGGAAACCGAGGCAAAGAGGTGCTGCTCCTCGGTCAGCTCGGTGTCGAGCAGGAGCCCCAGCATCCCGAGGACCCCGTTCAGCGGCGTCCGGATCTCGTGGCTCATGTTCGCCAGGAAGTCCGACTTCGCCCGGTTGGCCAGCTCGGCCTGCTCCTTCGCCTCCCGCTCGGCGCGGCGCAGCTCGACCTCGGCCGTGATGTCGGCGCCGGTGCCGCGGTAGCCCCGAAACACGCCCTGCTCGTCGTAGATCGGCTTGCCGTTGATCTGCCAGTGATGACTCCGGCCGGAGCCATCCACGTGTTCGTAGCGGAAGTCCTTGAAGGGCTCCCGGGCCTCCAACTGGGCGAGATGGGCCTGGACGTAGGGCGCATTGGGCGTGCTGACCAGATCACGCCGGGTCTTGCCCAGCAGGCTGGTCGGGTCGAGCCCGGTGATGGCGCTCCAGCGGTCCGAGATGTAGACGACGCGCAGCTGGGAATCCATCTCCCAGAACCAGTCGGAGGCGACGTCGGCGAAGTCCCGGAACCTCTGCTCGCTGTTGCCCAGCGCCCGCTCGGCCAGGCGCCGGTCGGTGACGTCCTGGACCACGCCGAGCAGGGCTGCCACCTCGCCGCGGTCGTCGAGCTCGCAGAGGCCCTGGGCGACGACATGGCGCAGCCGGCCGTCCGGCCGTACCAGGCGGAGCTCGAAGCTGAAGCCTTCCTTCTCGGCGAGCGACCGCTCCAGATGGCTGCGGACCACGTTCCGGTCGTCGGGGTGATAGGCCTCGATGGCGCGCTCGACGCCGGGCTCGAAGCTGCCCGGATCGAGCCCGTGGATCCTGTAGACCTCGTCGGACCAGTAGAGGTGGCCGCTGCCGACCGTCCAGCGCCAATGGCCGATGTGCGCCGTCTCTTCCGCCAGGCAGAAAAGCCGGATCTTCTCCTGTAGGGGAAGATCGCCCGGGCCCAGCATCGCCCGTTTCTGCGCCATGTCGTTCACTTGGAGCCCTGCCATCGGAAGCGGCGGATCGAGCATGATGGCAAAAGCGCCTTAAATTGCGCTTAAGGCCCGCGCCCCTCCGCGGCCGGGGCGGCGGTCGGAGGCGGGACAGAGAGCATCTGGGCCTGAAATCCTGGAGTCCGGGCAAGCATCAAGGGCCTGTCACGGAAGGGACGGCCGTTCTGTCACGCTGTCTTCGCAAAAATGACCCTCCGAAGACGTTCCAATCAGGAGAGAGCGATAATGCCCTCGACAATCAAAAAGCGAATCCTAGCTTCCCGCCGCCGGTTTCTTGCCGGCGCTTCCGCCGGCGCGGGCCTGGCCCTGTCCGGGCTGGCCGCGCCCCGCCTGTCCTTCGCCGCGGCGCGGCCGCGTTTGACCCATGGGCTGCAGAGCGGCGACGTCGGCACGACCTCGGGCGTGATCTGGGCCCGGGCCGACCGGCCGTCGCGCATGATTCTGGAGTACGCGACGACGGAGTCCTTCCGCGACGCCAGGCGGCTGCGCGGGCCGGCGGCGATCGGCACCAGCGATTTCACCGCCAAGATGGAGCTGCGCGACCTGCCCTCCGGCCAGGAGATCTTCTACCGGGTCCGCTTCCAGGACCTGGCCGACGTCAACGCGGAGAGCGAGCCCCTGGTCGCGCGCTTCCGGACCGCGCCGGCGCAGAAGCGGTCGCTCCGCTTCTGCTGGACCGGCGACACCTGCGGCCAGGGCTGGGGCATCAACGAGGACTGGGGCGGCATGAAGGGCTACGAGGCGATGCGCCGCAGCCAGCCCGACTTCCTCATCCATTCCGGCGACACGATCTACGCCGACGGCCCGCTCGAGGCCGAGCGCAAGCTGGCGGACGGCACGGTCTGGAAGAACGTCGTGACCAAGGAGAAGTCCAAGGTCGCCGAGACCGTGACCGAGTTCCGCGGCAACTATCAGTACAACCTGACGGACGCCAACGTGCAGCGCTTCAACGCCGAGGTGCCGGTCCTGGCGCAGTGGGACGACCACGAGACGGTGAACAACTGGTACCCCAACGAGGTCCTCACCGACGAGCGCTACGGCGTCAAGAGCGTCGGCCTCCTGGCCGCGCGGGCGAACCGCGCCTTCCTCGAATACATGCCGATCCGCACCACGGGGATGGATGCCGAGCGGATCCACCGGGTCATCCACTACGGACCGCTGCTCGACATCTTCATGATCGACAAGCGCAGCTTCCGGGCGGACAACAGCCGGAACCGGCAGCCGCAGCCGGGCCCGGAGACGGCCTTCCTGGGGCGGGAGCAGATCGCCTGGCTGAAGCGGGAACTGCTGGCGAGCAAGGCGACCTGGAAGCTGATCGCCTCGGACATGCCCGTCGGTCTGGTGGTGCGCGACGGCGAACAGCACTTCGAGAACGGCGCCAACGGCGACGGCCCGGTGCTCGGCCGCGAGCACGAGATCGCCGACCTGCTGCGCTTCATCAAGCACAACGACGTGCGGAACACGGTCTGGTTCACCGCCGACGTGCACTACACCGCGGCGCACTTCTACGATCCGGACAAGGCGCAGTTCCAGGACTTCGAGCCCTTCTGGGAATTCGTCTCGGGCCCGATCCATGCCGGGACCTTCGGCCCCAACGAGGTCGACAACACCTTCGGCCCGCAGGTGGTCTTCTCCAAGGCGCCGCCGGAAGGGCAGCGCAACCTGCCGCCCTCCGACGGCCTGCAGTTCTTCGGCCAGGTCGACATCGACGGCGAGAGCGAGGCCATGACCGTCACCCTCAAGGACATCGCCGAGCAGGACCTCTACAGCGTCACCCTGGAGCCGAAGGCCTGATCCCGGCGGCGGGCCGAACGGCGGGGCTTCGTCTCCAGACGCGCCGGCCTCGAACTGGTGCCGACTCTGCAAGGCGGCGCACCAGAGCCCCCGGAAGCAGGGCAGGGCGTCGCCGAAGCCGGCCTCGCGGAAGAGTTCGAGGCTGCGCGTCTCGCCGATGATCGGCAGGTCGTCGATGATGCCCGGTCCGGCGGTCGCCTGGTCGCGGGACAGCCCCGCCAGCTCGGCATGCCGGAGGAACGGGGGGGCGTAGCAGGCGAACTGCACGCGGCCGTCGAAGCAGACGCCGGCGTGGAGGTAGCAGGCGCCCGGTCTCGGGGAAACAGGCTTCGCCGACCGCACCCAGGAGCCGGTAGAAGCCCTCGACCCCGGGGATCGAGCGCTGCGTCTGCCGGTATTGCGAGATGTCGAAGGGAGCAGGGTAGTATAACAAAGGCTAGGTCCAATGTGTGCCGAGACCAAGGCGCCTGGCGACCAAGCCGGAAGGGATGCCGCGGGCGGCAGACGATTGATCACCGGCGCGGACCGGGGGAGGATAGGGCCCGCCATGCCGGAGCTGCCCGACATCACGGACTACAT
>JAKSBE010000334.1 GCA_022361275.1 Kiloniellales bacterium | reverse complement strand
GTTCGACAAGGGCTTCGTGTTATCCTCTTCCATGGTGGCTCCCTCCATCTCCAGTGGCTGGTTCGTTTGGCGACTTCCAGCCTAACCGGATCGGGGCCACCAACCCCGCACTCAAATCTGCGAAAGATGCTTTACGTCATCCTGTGCATAGATCTTCTTGTTCAGGTTCGAGACCGTCCCGGGCGAGACCCGCGTGCCCCACAGAGCCTCGGTGATGTCCTCGACACGCCGCACCGAGACGCCAGCGAGATACATCTCGATCAGGGCCTCCTCGACCGAGCTCTCCCGGCGCTGGTAGCGCTCGATGATCGCCGTCTCGAAGGTCTGACGCCTGAGCTTCGGTACCTTCAGGCTGACCTCGCCGGCGGTCGTATGAAGCTTCCTATCGTAGCTCCCGGCTCGGGTATCTCGTCGGGCCTCGCTGCGTTCGTAACGGCGGGCTCCTACAAGCCGATCCGCCTCCGCGTCCAACAACGCGTTCAGCGTCTCCTCCACGCTGCCGCGCACGATGTGCTTCAGGGCGCGTAGCGCCGTGCTGCGCACTCTTGGATCCGCTCGTCGTCGATCCGGATGACGTTCGACAAAGGCTTCGTGTTATCCTCTTCCATGGTGGCTCCCTCCATCTCCAGTGGCTGGTTCGTTTGGCGACTTCCAACCTAACCGGATCGGGGCCACCAACCCCGCACCTCAAATCTGCGAAAAATCTTTTACGTCATCCAACAAGACCGACAAACGGCAACTGACCGGAAGGCTTGCGGACGGGGCGATCGAATTGATCGACTTTCGGTCGCGGTAGTTTTTTCGATGCAAGGCCGCAGCCAGACGACACCGAGTTCGCTGAATTGAGCCGGCCAGGACATCCCTTCAGGCGTTTATCGGCGCCTTGACATGACCATCAAACTGGCTGCCGCCGCTCAAATCCCGATGTGCTGCCTATCCAAGCGTGGATGGAGACCTGCCCCCGGCCTGCCGTCCGTCCGCTTCGCATGTACCTCGGGCCTTGGCCGGCAAGAGGTCACGCGGCTATTGCTCGATCTTGGCTGAAGTCGCCGAATAACGCGTCCCGAGTTCGGCAAAGTGAGACACGTTCTAATGATCACTGGTTATTATGTTTGGTAGGATTTGTTCAGTATAGGAATGCTCACGGCCATTTTCTGGACCCGTGGATCACACGGAGGATTTCGACGTACTCATCCTGAACCCGATACACGACGATGTAGGGAGTGCTGGGCACTGCCAGTTCCCGCGTGTCCGGCTTCATCCCCGGCCGGCCACTCGCCGGATATGTCCCTAGCCGTTCGACGCCATCGAGTATCTTGAGAGCGACGTCTTCCGCAGCGCGCGGATTCCGTTCCGCGATATAAGCCCGCAGCGCCCGCAGGTCGCCAACCGCCGGCTTGGTCCACTCGATGTTCATACCGGCGGCTTACGCTCGTCTTCTTTCCCCCAGGTCAGAAGCCATTCCCGCACTTGATCGTGTGGTACCTTCTCACCGGCCTCCGCCGCCGCAATACCCTCTTCGATCGCCTCGATTTGCCAAGCTTGGGTGAGTAGGAATGCGTCAACCGCTCGCTCTAGGAGCCATTGCTTCGACCGGTCGGTTGACGCCGCAAGCCGCTCTATAGCGGCCGCCTTTTCGCGGCTCAGCCGGACAGCAACAACTACCGATTCAGAGGACTTAGCCATTTGTTTACTCCGTAAACGACGTAAACAATATGGCCATGAAAGGGCCAATTGGCAAGCCCACGCCACGCCTGCTGGGTTGCGGGCCTCCGCCGCCCTCCCGGCCTGGGCTAGTCGTTTGGCCGGACCGCCCAGCTTTCGGGATAGGCGGCCTCTACCTTGTCCAGCGGACTACCGGTTGCACCCCAGATCACCAGGGCCAATGGCGTTGAGTCGCCGCCGTCGTTGTTGAACGCGATCAACCCGCGAAGGAAAACGACAGCGGCCCGATTGGCGATGTGCTGGTGCCACCAAGCACGATCCGTGGCCACCGGCAGAATGGCGACCACGAGCGACGCATTGCCGCCTTCGTATTCTCCATGTGCCTTTTTCACCCAGATCGGTAACTCGTCGTCGTATGGCGGATTTAGGAAGACTTTGTCCACCCACGGCAGCCGAAGCGGATCATCAGCCGGTCCGTACTCTTTGTTGGCGAGGTCAAACCGGCCGATCGCGCGCTCCAAGGGGTCCATCACACTTGTCGAACTACGGAAATGCGGGGCGTTGGACACTTCGGCAGCAGGCCAACCCCCATCAGCAGACTCCTTACATCCGAGGACAACCTATTGACGCTCCACAGCTAGGGCGCCGCTCGGCCGTCCAGGGCCTCCAGGAAGCCCGCGAAATAGGGCGCCGGGATGTCCAGGGTCACGCTGGACCGGTTGCCCTGCAGCTTGACCGAGAAGCCCTGGGCCGCAGCCGTCTCCAGTTGGGGGCGCGTCATAGCGACCTCGAGGGTTTCGACCAGTTCGCAGTTAAGACCGCCCTTGCAGGACACCACGTCACGGTCGATCACCGTGACCGGCAGCGAGCGGCCGCCGCTCCAGGCGCTGTCGAGAAGGGCCCAACCCAGATTGAAGCGCGCGGACACGTGGAGCTGCGCGCCGGTCTGGCCGAACGGCAGCTCGTCGCTCCAGGCCCGCAGCATGTAGCGGCTGGAATGGTGGTTACAGACCCGGCCGCCGCAGTCTTCGGCCGTCCTGAACAGATTGTAGTCCAGGACCGAGGGCGCCACCGCCTTGTGCTGGCCCATGCCCGCGTCGAAGGTGAACTCGGTCTCGGCCGCCACCGCCGCCCGGTCCGTCGGATCGGCCGAAGGTTCCAAAGCGGCGCAGCCGGCTAGCAGCAGAATGATGAGCACAGTGTTGAGCGGATTCGACATGCCCTACCTCGAAAAGTCCACTCGCAAAGATAGCGCCGGAACCCCCCTGCCATCAACCAAACAGAGGAGCATCCAAGTTTAGGAATCTGTCTCCCCTGCTGTCTGAGAGCATGTCCGCAACCCGGCTGATCAGTGCCCGCTCCAAGGCGTCTTCGTCCACGGCCAGCCGCCAGCCTCGGCCGGGCTCGTTCTCGATCCTGAAGCCCGGCCGCGGCTTGGACCGGCTCCGAGGAATCCGGACAGGACCGTAACGGGAAGCTTGGCGTGCGAGAGAAGTTCACTCATGGACGGGGACTTTCATGTCGGCATCGTCGTTTCAAGCCGGGACTGCGCTTCTGTCCGATCCGGCATCTCACGGTCCCTCAAAGCTGAGTCGGGTTGGGCGCGTCGCCATAGACGGCCTTCGGATCGAAGGTTTTCCGTGACTCCGCGAACGCGAGCCTGGCAGGTCCACCAGGAGGGCCGCCGAGCTCAACCGATCGGTAGAAGCAGGAACGGTATCCGACGTGGCAACTGGCGCCCGAACCAGCGACCCGGACGCGCAGCCAGACGGCGTCCTGGTCGTCGTCGATGCGCATCTCGACAACCTTCTGGGCGAGGCCGCTGGTCGCGCCCTTGCGCCAGAGGCACTGGCGGCTTCGGCTCCAGTAGTGCGCTTCGCCGGTCGCGATCGTTCGCTGTAGAGCCTCGCCGGTCATGTAGCCCAGCATCAGCACGTCGCCCGTGTTGACGTCGGTCGTGATGCAGGGGATCAGTCCGTCGGCATCGAACTTGGGTGCCAGGGCGAGGCCTTCTTCGACTTGCTCAACCGACATGCGCGCCGCAAAGGGTGCCGAAGTCGTCGGGTCGTTGCGCTCAGCTCTCATGCGGAGCGCTCCTGGGGCGTCCGATCATCGCGAGAAACTCCCGGCGGGTTGCCGGATCGTCTCGAAAGGAGCCGAGCATGCGGCTGGTCGCCATGCGGACTCCCGGCTTGCGGATACCGCGCGTGGTCATGCATTGGTGCGCCGCCTCGATGACGACGGCGGCACCGCGCGGCTTCAGCACCTCCTGGATGGTGTCCGCGACCTGCGCCGTCAGGGCCTCCTGGATCTGCATCCGCTTGGCGAACACCTCGACCAGGCGCGCGAGCTTGGAAATCCCGACGACGCGGCCTGCCGGCAGATAGCCGATATGCGCCTTGCCCAGGATGGGAAGGATGTGGTGCTCGCAATTGGGACTCCAGACGGATGTCGCGCAAGACGATCATCTCGTCGTAGTCGGCCGTCCCCTCGCATGTCCTCGCGAGCAGCGCGACCGGATCTTCGTTGTATCCGGCGAAGAACTCCTCATAGGCCCGCACCACGCGCTCGGGCGTGCCTGCCAGGCCTTCGCGGGCGGGGTCGTCGCCGGCCCATTCGATCAGCGTCCGCACCGCCGCTTCCGCCTCTGCCTGGCTGGGCCGTCGGCGCCGGCCCGAGTTGATGAGAACGGATGCTGCGGGCGGGCTAGCGACCACTGCTGTGTCCATGTCGACCCCTTTCCTGTGGCCACGCCCCCGGCGACCAGGGGCAATTGGCTCTTGCAATCGGCAATCGCAACGTTATAACGTTGCAAGACCCAAACGCAAGAGGGGATAAGGTCATGGCGCTCTTGTCGATACAGCCCAGGTCCTGCGCCGATCCCAACTGCCGCGGTCAGCATGCACCGGCTGAACGGGTTGCGCTGGCAGTGTCCCTCTGCGGCACGCGCGGGGTGCAGCTTACAGAGCTGCGGCGCCAGATACTGGAACTGCTCTGGGAGAGCGGTCGCCCGACGGGCGCCTACGAACTGATCGAAGCGCTGAAGCAAAGGGACTCCCGCCCGGTCGGGCCGCCCACCGTCTACCGGGCGCTCGAGTTCCTGATGTCCCAGGGGCTCGTCTCGAAGATCGAAAGCCGGAACGCTTACGTCCCCTGCGCGTATCCGGAGCGCCGGCATGACTGCCTGTTCTTCATCTGCAGCACCTGCGGGGCGTCGGTCGAGTTGGAAGACCGGCGGCTTGAGTGCCTGATCTCGGAGAACGCCGCCCTTATCGGGTTCCATGCAACACGGCGCGTGGTCGAGGTGGAGGGCATCTGTACGCGTTGTATCGCGGCCGGCGCGGCCTGAACGGGCAAGAGGAGTCTCATGGAAAGCTGGGATCTCGATGGATCGTCGCAGCGTCTGCCGGTCTCGGTGTTGACCGGGTTCCTCGGCAGCGGCAAGACGACTGTTCTCAACTATCTGATCCAGCAGCCCGCGCTGAGCCGGGCTCTCGTGCTCATCAAGGAGCAACTTGCAGAAGCTGCGACAGGGTGACCGTGGTGCTGTCTCTGAAGACTTACGACGACTGGAAGCATTGCATCACAGTGCTTTGCGGCATCCCGCTCACCCCGGCCTATGTCGAACGACGTCTCGCGGCGCTTCGCGACCCCGCTGACCACGGAACGCAGAAGTTCATCGCGACCTGGGGTGAGGCCCATCTTGCGCGTGTGATCGGCTGGTTCGAGCAGGCGGAGCGTGAACTGCAATGACCCTCAAGACGCACGGCCGATACCGCTATAGTCCCATCTCTGGCCGACCGCATTACCAATGGCCCGGCGGCAAGCGGCTTGCCTTTTACGTCGCCGTCAACGTGGAGCACTTTCATTTCGGCGAAGGGCTCGGTCATACGCCGTCCTATGCGACCCCTCAGCCCGATGTGAGGAATTTTGCCTGGCGCGATTATGGCCTGCGTGTCGGCATCTGGAGACTCTTCGATCTTTTCGAAGAATTGCAAATCCCGGCCTGCCTTCTGGTCAACTCCGCAGTCTATGACTATGCGCCGCAGATTCTCGAACGCGCTCGGGCACGTGGTGACGAGATCGTCGCGCACGGCCGGACGAACTCGGAACGCCAGGGCGATCTCGACGAAGCAGCCGAACGCGCGCTGATCGACGAGGCGACCGCGACGATCACCCGACATGAAGGCCATACGCCACGGGGTTGGCTGGGCCCGTGGATTTCGGAAACGGGGAGCACCCCCGACCTGCTCAAGGAGGCGGGCTATACCTACGTTCTCGATTGGCCGCTGGACGACCAACCGGTCTGGCTCGCGACGCGTGCCGGTCCGCTCCTGGCGATGCCATATCCGGTTGAGATCAATGACGCGCCAGCCATGCTCACCCGCCATCATACGGCCGCTGACTTTGCCGGCCTGATCGTCGACCAGTTCGACGAAATGCTGCGCCAATCGGCACGGCAGCCGCTCGTCTGCGCGATCTCACTCCATACGCCCGTCGTCGGACAGCCGTTCCGGCTGGTCCAGCTCCGACGCGCGCTTCAGCATATTCGGACGCACGCTGACAGTGGGCATGTGTGGTTCACGCGGCCGGGCGAGATCGCGGATCACGTCGTGACTCTGCCGCGCGGCGTCGTACCCGGCTCGGAGACATGGACGTCGAAGTCGTCCGACAATTCATCGGCTAATCGGGGTTCCGGCCCATCTCGCTGATTTATTAATGCGATGACGCAATAGTGAGGCGGCATATCTCTATTCGCTTGTCCCCTCCGTGTTAAACGGCACAACCGACCCGCCGCCTTCGCTGGTCACTCTCATGCGTTTCAGCTTTGGCAGCGCCACCACATCGGCGGCCTCGGTTGTCATGTACCCCCGAGGCAATCCGCCCAGTATGCCTCGATCAAG
>JAKSBE010000159.1 GCA_022361275.1 Kiloniellales bacterium | reverse complement strand
CCGCCTGGACCCCTTCGTGCTCTGGTACCGCCAGCTCTGGGCCGAAAGCCTGGGCAAGGACGGCAAGGGCACGACCCCGGTCAGGGCCCTGGGCACCGTCGACCAGCACAGCCAGCTCCAGCTCTACCTCGCCGGCCCGGCGGACAAGTTCTACACCCTGCTGACCGTCGAGGCGGCCGGGCAGGGGCCCGAGATCCCCGCGACCCTGGCCGGGGACCCGGCGCTCGGCTACCTGGCGGGGCGGCGGCTCGGCGATCTCTTCGCCGCGGCCGGGCGGGCGACCGGCGAGACCCTGGTCGCCGAAGGCCGGCCCCTGCGGCGCATCCACCTGCCGCGGCTGGACGAGGAGAGCCTCGGCGCCCTGATGATGCACTTCATGCTCGAGACCATCGTCGCCGCCGACCTGCTTGGGGTCGATCCCTTCGACCAGCCGGCGGTCGAAGCCGGCAAGCGCCTGACCCGCAGCTACCTGGAAGAGGCTGGGGAGGAGGCCGCGGGATGAGCCTGCGCCTGCTGCCGGAGACCCTGGTCAACCGCATCGCCGCCGGGGAGGTGGTCGAGCGCCCGGCCTCCGCGGTCAAGGAACTGGTCGAGAACGCGCTCGACGCCGGCGCCGGGCAGGTCGACGTCGTGCTGCGCGACGGCGGCCGCAGCCTGATCGCGGTGACCGACGACGGCTGCGGCATGACCCCGGAGGAGCTGGCCCTGGCGGTCGAGCGCCACGCCACCTCCAAGCTGCCCGACGACGACCTGGTGCGCATCGCCTCCCTCGGCTTCCGCGGCGAGGCCCTGCCCTCGATCGGCGCGGTCAGCCGCATGACCGTGACCAGCCGGCCCGCCGGCGCCGCCGAGGCCTGGCGCCTGACCCTCGAAGGCGGCCGCAAGGCCGCGCCCGAGCCGGCCGCCCAGGCGCCGGGCACCCGGGTCGAGGTCCGCGACCTCTTCTTCGCGACCCCGGCCCGGCTCAAGTTCCTCAAGACCCCGCGCACCGAGTACGGCCATGCCGAGGACACGGTGGCGCGCCTGGCCATGGCCTTCCCCCAGGTCGGCGTCTCCCTCTCGGACGGCCAGCGCACCACCCTGCGCCTGGCCGCCGCGACCGGCGACCTCTTCGACGCCCGGCTGGCCCGCCTGGGCGCGATCCTCGGCAAGGACTTCGCCGAGAACGCGCTCGCCATCGAGGCCGAGCGCGAGGGCCTCAGGCTCTCCGGCCACATCGGCCTGCCGACCCTCAACCGCGCCAACGCCCGCCACCAGTACCTCTTCGTCAACGGCCGGCCGGTGCGCGACAAGCTGCTGCACGGCGCGGTGCGCGGCGCCTACCGCGACTTCCTGGCCCACGATCGCCATCCCCTGCTGGCGCTCTTCCTCGAGCTGCCGCCCGAGGCGGTCGACGTCAACGTCCATCCCATGAAGGCCGAGGTCCGCTTCCGCGAGCCCGGCTTGGTCCGCGGCCTGATCGTCGGCGCCTGCCGCCACGCCCTGTCCGAGGCCGGCCACCGGGCCTCGACCACGGTGGCCCAGGCCGCCCTCGGCGCCCTGCGCGCCGGCGACGCGCCGGCCAACGGGATGCCTGGCGGGGCCTACGCCTACCGCCCGCCGAGCACGACCCTGCCGCGCGGCCTGGCCGAGGCCGGCGCCGCCTACCACGCGCCCCTGCCGGAGCTGGCCCGGCCGCCCGGCGCCCGGCCGGTCGAGGCGCCCCCGGAGGCCGTGCCCGAGGCCGAAGCCGACTATCCCCTGGGCGCCGCCCGGGCCCAGCTCCACGCGACCTACATCGTCGCCCAGACCGGCGACGGCATCGTCATCGTCGACCAGCACGCCGCCCACGAGCGCCTGGTCTACGAGCGCATGAAGCGGGAGCTGGCCGACAGGGGCGTCGCCCGGCAGATCCTGCTCATTCCCGAGGTGGTCGAGCTGGAGGAGGCCGCCGGCGAACGGCTCCTGGCCCGGGCCGGGGAGCTGGCCGAGATCGGCCTGGTGCTGGAGGCCTTCGGCCCCGGCGCGGTGGTGGTGCGCGAGGTGCCGGCGCTGCTCGGCCAGCCGGACGTCCAGCGCCTGGTCGCCGACCTCGCCGACGAGCTGGTCGAGCTGGACCAGGCCTTCACCGTCAAGGAGAAGCTGGAGGAAGTCTGCGGCACCCTGGCCTGCCACGGCTCGGTGCGCGCCGGACGCCGGCTCAACGCCGAGGAGATGAACGCCCTCCTGCGCCAGATGGAGGCCACCCCCCACTCCGGCCAGTGCAACCACGGCCGCCCCACCTACGTCGAACTCAAGCTCGCCGACATCGAACGGCTCTTCGGCCGGCGGTAGGGCGCGGCCCTTTCCCTGGCCAGGGAGCCTTCGCCCTTGCACAGATCGGAAAATCACCCCCACCCCGGCCCTCCCCCGTCAAGGGGGAGGGAGAAGAATGCAGCCGCCGAGGCCGTAACTCCCTCCCCCGTGACGGGGGAGGGCCGGGGTGGGGGTGGCACTCCGACCTAGGCAAGTCGGCGCGAGAGCGCCAAGGTCATGCCCTGCGCCGCCGACGAGGGCGCGCCGGTTCGGGCAGGAAGGCCGACATGGATCGGGACGCCGCTTCCGGCGGCTCCGGCGCTAACCGGGGGCCGCTGCCGCCTCCGTCCGGTCAGCCGCCCCGATACGACTTGGCCAGGATCCACAGCGAGAGCGCCGAGGGGACTCCCAGGCAAAGGGCGCCGGCGAGGTCCCAGAGGTCGTCCGCCACCAGGGCGCAGACGAGGCCGAAGGCGCTCGCGCAGGCGATCACGACGGGCCAGAGCCAGAGGCGCCGGAACCGGCCGGCGTCGGCGCTCATGCCGCGATCCTCCCCGCCACCGCCTCGATCTCCGGCTTCTCGTGGCGCTTGCGCCACCACAGGGCCAGTCCGCTCCAGAGCAGGACGACCGTCCCCAGGCCCAGGACGAACCACGCGATCTTCAGCCCGACGCCGCCGTAGTCGCCGAAGTGCAGCGGCTGGGACAGCAGGAGCACGTTCAGGTACCAGGGCAGGTCGGGCGCCGCGATCAGTTCGCCCGAGAAGGCGTTCACGATCACCGGCCGTATCATGCGCGAGGAAAGCGGCGTGCTTCCGCTGAAGAAGACCAGGTAGTGGCGGTCGCTGGAGAGCTCGGAGCCCGGGAAGGCGACGAAGGACAGCTCGCCGTCGGGCAGCGCCCGGGCGGCGAGGTCGACCGCGGCCTGGACCGAGGCGAGTCCCGCCGCGGACCCGCCGCCGCTTCCGGCCCTGTCGTCCGCGACGATCCGTTGCATGTCGTTCAGCAGCCAGAACTGGATCATCGGGCTGGCCCAGGTGTTGATCACCCCGGTGGCCGAGACGACGAGGGTCCAGACCAGGAGCACGATGCCGAGCGCGTTGTGAAGGTCGAGCCAGCGCGCGCGCCGGCCCTTCGCGACCCGGACGACGGCGAAGGCCCGGTTGCGCATGAAGGGCGCGTAGAGGACCACCCCGGAGACGATCGCCACGAGGAACACCATCGTCATGACGCCGAGGAACAGCGTGCCGCCGAAGCCGGCATAGAGCTCGGCATGGAGCCGGAAGATGAAGCCCATGACGCCCTCGCCGACACGCTCCGCGCCGCGGTAGGCGCCGGTCACGTCGTCGATGCGCAGGAACTCGGAGTCCCCGACCGGGGCGTCCGGCGCCGCGCCCATGGCGAAGCTGGTGACGCCGGGGTCCGAGGGCTCGCGGAACAGCAGTTGCAGATGCGCCGCCGGTCTTTCCTGCCTGGCGCTTTCGGCCAGGGTGTCGATGGAGAGCGCGGCCGAGCCCTCCGCCGGGCCGGCGCGGACCTCCCCGCCGATCCAGCCCTCCAGGCGGTCGATCTCGTCGTGGAACACCAGCGGCAGGCCGGTCAGGCAGGCGATCAGCATGAAGACCGTGCTGACCAGGCTCGTCCACTTGTGGACGGCATACCACCGCTTGATGCTTTTCGCGCTCCGCATGGTTTTCGCCCTCGTCCGTCTGTTGAGACCGGGTCCCGAAAAACCGTCCTGCCCCGCCAGAGCTAGAAGCGGTAGGTGGCGGCGAGCCCGAAGGTGCGCGGCCGGCCGACGGCTTCGAAAGAAACCGTGGGGTTGTCTTCGCGGAAGGTGAAGTAACGCTCGTCGGTGACGTTCTCGACGAAGGCCTCGATCCGGAAGCTGCCGTCCTGGGTCTCGACGTCGTAGCCGGCGGAGAGATCGAGGATCGCGTAGTCGTCGATCCCCGGCTCGCCGAGACCGGAGGTCGTCGAACCGACGAAGCGCATGGCCGCGCCGGCAAAAAAGCCAGCCTCCGACTCGTAGCGCAGTTCCACGTTCGCCGTGACGTTGGGTGCCCGCGGCAGCTCCTCGCCTTCGAACTCTTCCAGGACCGGGCCGGCGTCCGTGATCTCCGTATCCAGCAGGCCGAGCGCGCCTGACAGGAAAAAGCCCTGGCCGATATCGATCCCGGCCTGGATCTCCAGGCCGAGACCGCGCGCTTCGTCGACGTTGCCAAAAAAGGATTCACCGTCGATCCCGACCTCGGTCGAGGCGCCCGGGACCTGCGCGTCTTCGTAGAAATAGTAGAAGGCGCTTGCGCCAAGCTCGACGCGGCCCTGCCAGAGCGCCGCTTTCGAGTAGACCTCGTGCTGCCTCAAGCGCTCGGGCCCGAACTCGGCCGAGGGGACGGCCGGGCTTCCGCTGAGGGCCGCTAGGAGGTCGACGTCGACGCCGCCGGGACGGAAGCTCTCGCTGTAGGTATAGCCGAGCGTCACTCCGTCGGTCAGGGTGTAGCGCAACCCCAGCTTGGGCAGGAACTCGCGCTCGTTGAAGCTCGCGTCGTCCGAGGCCTGCGTGCCTGTGGCCGTCACCGTCCGGCTCCGGTCGTCGATCTCGAAGCGGCCCCCGGCGATCAGGGTCAGGCCCTCGGGCAGGCCCAGCGCGCCGAGGGCAAGCTCCGCTTCGGCATAGACGCCCGTGTTCTCGATCTCGCCGTCCGTCTCGAAGCCGAAGACAGGGGAGTCGGCAAGCCCGTCTTCCGTTGCCCGGTTGTGAATCACGCCGATCAAGCCGCGCTGGAGAAAGCCCAGGTCTGCAAGGCGAAGGAAGGCCTCGCCCTCGACCTCGTCCTGATCGATGGTGAACTCTCCGAAGGCGGCCCCGGTATCCAGGAAGACCAGATCGTTGTCGACGAAGGAGCCGCGGAGCTCGATCTCGGAACGGTCGTTCGGCGCGAAGCTCGCCCGTCCGATATAGGTGGTCTGGTCGTTTTCCTCATATGTGCTTTGGGACGCGAAATCGGAGAGCTCGAGGTCGTCGGGGTCGCCGTCGACGAAGCCGGGAATCGGGCCTTCTGTGCGCAGGTAGTCGACCGAGAAATTGAGCTCGAGCCCGGAGACCGCCTGGGG
>JAKSBE010000459.1 GCA_022361275.1 Kiloniellales bacterium | reverse complement strand
CGGGCGCGGCTGGATCGCCCTGGCGCTGGTGGTCTTCGCCTCCTGGCGGCCCGGGCGCCTGCTGCTCGGCGCCTACCTCTTCGGCGGCGTCACCATCCTGCAGCTCTACGCCCAGGGCGCCGGCGGCTTCGGCATCCCGGCGCAGGTGATGTCGATGCTGCCCTACCTTGCGACCATCGTGGTCCTGACCGTCATCGCCGCGGGGCCATGGAAGGGCCGGCTCGACGCGCCGGCCTGTTTGGGCAAGCCGTTTCGACCCTCGACTTGACATTGATCAGAAGATCAACATGGGAGGAGTGACCCAATGAACAAGCCTTTCTCACGCCGGGGCTTCCTGGCCGGATCGGCGGCCGCGGTCGGCACCGTGTCGCTGGTCGGCCCGCAGGCCTTCGCGGCCGAGCCGCTGAAGGTCGGCTTCGTCTACGTCGGCCCGATCGGCGACTTCGGCTGGACCCACGGCCACGACCTCGGCCGCAAGGCGATCGAGAAGAAGTTCGGCGACAAGGTGAAGACCTCCTACGTCGAGAACGTGGCCGAGGGCCCGGACGCCGAGCGGGTGATCCGGCAGCTCGCCAGTTCCGGCCACGGCCTGGTCTTCACCACCTCCTTCGGCTTCATGAACTCGACCATCAAGGTGGCGCAGCAGTTCCCCAAGGTGAAGTTCGAGCACGCCACGGGCTACAAGACCGCGGCCAACGTCTCGGCCTACAACGCCCGGTTCCACGAGGGCCGCATGGTCTGCGGCACCATCGCCGGGCACGTGACCAAGTCCGGGATCGTCGGCTACATCGGCTCCTTCCCGATCCCCGAGGTGGTCATGGGCATCAACGCCTTCACCCTGGCGGCCCGGAAGATCCGCCCGGACATCCAGATCAAGGTGGTCTGGGTCAACTCCTGGTACGACCCGGGCAAGGAAGGCGACGGCGCCAAGGCCCTGATCG
This sequence comes from Kiloniellales bacterium, assembly GCA_022361275.1. Classification (GTDB taxonomy): domain Bacteria; phylum Pseudomonadota; class Alphaproteobacteria; order Kiloniellales; family JAKSBE01; genus JAKSBE01. The sequence goes on along the minus strand of JAKSBE010000459.1, from coordinate 9,239 downwards.
ACCAGGGCGCGGACATCATCTGCCAGCACACCGACAGCCCGGCGCCGCTGCAGGTCGCCGAATCGCGCGGCGTCCACGGCTTTGGCCAGGCTTCTGACATGAAGGCCTTCGCCCCCAAGGGCCAGCTGACCGCGATCATCGACGACTGGACCAACTATTACATCCAGCGCACCCAGGACGTGCTGGACGGTACCTGGGCCTCGCAGTCGATCTGGTGGGGGATGAAGGAAGGCCTCGTGGTCATGGCGCCCTACGGCGCGGCGGTGCCGGAGAACGTCGCCAAGGAGGCCGACGCGATCCGGGAGGGCATCATCGACGGCTCGCTGCATCCCTTCACCGGGCCGATCAAGAACCAGGCCGGCGAGGTCAAGATCGCCGCGGGGCAGACCATGTCCGACGAGGACGCCCTCAAGATGGACTGGTACGTCCAGGGCGTGGAGGCCTAGACCGGACTCCGAAGGGCGGCGGACCTTTTTGGCCCGTCGCCTCCAAGTCCTCAACTGCATGGTTCCGAGTGTCACCCCCACCCCAACCCTCCCCCATCAAGGGGGAGGGAGAACACGACGGCTGCCGCCCATTTAAGCCCTCCCCCTTGATGGAGGAGGGTTGGGAGCGGGTGACACTCCGAACTGCGCAAGCCGGTGCTAGAGCGGCTCGGCGTCGAGGCCGAGGTCCAGGCTGGCGGCGCTGTGGGTGAGCCAGCCGAGGGAGACGATGTCCACCCCCGTCGCCGCGAAGTCGCGGATCGTGTCGGGGCGGATGCCGCCGGAGGCTTCCGTGACCGCCCGGCCGTCCACCAGACTCACGGCCTCTCGCAGCAGATCCGGCGTCATGTTGTCCAGGAGGACGGCCTCGACGCCGGCCTCCAGGGCCTCGCGCAGTTGCTCCAGGGTGTCGACCTCGACCTCGATCCTGACCATCGGGCCGAGCGCGCCGCGGGCGCGCGCGACGGTCGGGCGCAGCCCGCCCGCGGCGGCGATGTGGTTGTCCTTGATCAGCACGGCGTCGTGCAGGCCGAAGCGATGGTTGAGCCCGCCGCCGACCCGCACCGCGTACTTCTCGAGGCTTCTGAGACCGGGCGTCGTCTTGCGGGTGCAGGTCACGCGGGTCGGATAGGCACCGACCGCCGCGACCGCTCGCCGCGTCGCCGTCGCGATGCCGGACAGGCGCGCGAGGATGTTGAGCGCCGTCCGCTCGCCGGTGAGGATCGGTCGTGCCGGGCCGTGCAGGACCGCCAGGGTCGCGCCTGGCTCGACGTCGCTGCCATCGTCGCACTGGACCTGTGTCTCGATCCCCGGTTCGAGCTCGCGAAACACGTCGAGCGCGACGGCGAGCCCGGCGATCCGGCCGGTCTGTCGGGACGACAGGCGGGCCTCGAGGCGGGCGCCGGGCTCGACCACCGAGTTCGTCGTGATGTCGCCGGCAAGGCCGAGATCCTCTTCCAGCGCGCGCAGGATCGCGGGCCGGTAGAGCAGGGGATCGAGCGCCGGCAAGCTTGTCTCGGTCATGTCAGTGCCTCCGTTGTGCCTGCTGGAGCGGATTGCGCCTCCGGCGGCGGGGGGCGCAGATCCGCGGCGGTCAAGCTCTGGTGCCGCGCCCAATCGCTGCGCCGCCGCGGGACGTCGCTGCGGAAGTGGGCACCGCGGCTCTCCGCGCGGCGCAGCGCCGCCAGCGCGATCAGGCGGCCGGCGAGCAGCAGGTTGCGCAATTCGCACCAGGATCGAAGGTCTTCGAACCCGGTCCGGTCGCGCCGGTTCGGCGGCCCGGTAGGGAGGTCGAACCGCGCCTCGAGCCTTTGCAGGGTCTCGGCGGCCGCCGCGAGGCCGGATCCTTGGCGCAGGATCCCGACGTGATGCGACATGATGGTCCGCAGCCGCTTGCGCGTCGGCGGGATCGCCTCGCGCGCCCGGGTGACGGCAGGCGGGACGATTCGAGCCGGCGCCCAGGCTTGCGGGCGTGTCTGCCGCGCCGGGCGGCGAAGGCTCTCCGCGACCCGCCCGGCGAAGACCAGCGCTTCGAGGAGCGAGTTGCTGGCCAGGCGGTTGGCGCCGTGAACGCCGGTGGCCGCGACCTCGCCGCAAGCCCAGAGCCCCGGGATCGAAGTCCGTCCGCAGGCATCGGTCGCGACGCCGCCCATGTGGTAGTGGGCCGCCGGTGCCACCGGCACCGGGGCGCGGACGGGGTCGTAGCCGGCGTCCCGGCAGAGGGACAGGGCTTGCGGAAACGCGCTCGGCCCCCGGGCCGCCAAGGCCGGCCGAAGGTCCAGGTAGACCTCGTCGCCGGCCGCGCGGCGCCGCCGGATGGCCCGCGCCACCGCATCCCGCGGCGCCAGGTCGCCGAGGGGATGGGAGTCCTGCATGACGGGCCGCCCCTCCCGGTCGATCAGACGGGCCCCGGCGCCACGCAGAGCCTCGGTCAGGAGGGGCAGGCGCGCACCGCCCGTATCGTCCTTGGGCAGCAGCGCCGTGGGATGGAACTGCATGAACTCGAGGTCCGAGAGCCTCGCGCCGACCCGCGCGGCCATGGCCAGGCCGTCGCCGGTCGCTTCCGCGGGATTGGTGGTCTCCCGCCACAGGACGCCCAGGCCACCGGTCGCAAGGACCACCGCCGGTGTCCTGTAGAAGATCCAGCCCCAGCGCCGGTGACAGGCCAGCAGGCCGGCGATCCGACCCCCTTCGACCACCAGATCGACGGCCAGGGTCCCGGGGCTCAGCGTCACCGAGGGCGTCGCCGCGGTCCGCGCCAGCAGGGTCGCGACCAGGTTGCGGCCGATCGCGTCGCCGCCCGCATGGACGATCCGCGCCTGGCTGTGTGCGGCTTCCCGGCCCAGGGCCAGGCGGCCGTCGGCCTCCCGGTCGACGGGCAGGCCCGCCGCGATGACGGCCTTGAGCGCGTCGATCCCGTCGACCGCCAAGTCCATGGCACCCTGCGGATCGGAGAGGCCGTCACCGGCCGCCAGGGTGTCGGCGGCGTGCCGCTCGGGCGAATCGTCCGGGCCGAGCGCGGCCGCAATGCCGCCCTGCGCCAGCAGGCTCGACCCGCCGTCCGGCAGCGCCGTCTTGGTCAGCAGCGCGACGGGCGCCGGCGCCAGGGCCAGGGCGCAGGCCAGGCCCGCGGCGCCGGACCCCACGACGACCACGGGTGCCGCCCGGACGACCACATCACTGCGCGACGTCATGGCTGATGCACCACGCCTAGCCGATCTCGAGCATGCGCTCGACGGCGCGGCGGGCCCGGGCCGCCACCGCGGCCGGGACCTCCACCTTGGGCTCGAGCGTGCGCAGTGCCTGCTCGATGTTTTCCAGGGTGATCCGCTTCATGTGCGGGCAGAGGTTGCAGGGGCGGACGAACTCCACGTCGGTGACCTCGGCGGCGACGTTGTCGCTCATCGAGCACTCGGTCAGCAGCAGGACCCGGCCGGGCCGCCGACCCTTCACGTAGCCGATCATCTGCGCGGTCGAGCCCACGAAATCGGCGGCGTCCAAGACCTCGGGCGGGCACTCCGGGTGGGCGATGACCTTCAGGCCCTCGAAGGCCTCGCGGTGTCGCGCGATGTCCGCGGGGGTGAACTGCTCGTGGACCTCGCAGCGGCCGTGCCAGCCGATGACCTGCACCTTCGTCTGGCGGGCCACGTAGTTCGCCAGGTATTCGTCGGGAAGGAAGATGACCCGGTCGCTGCCGAGCGATTCGACGACCTGCAGCGCGTTGCCGGAGGTGCAGCAGACGTCGGAGTCCGCCTTCACCTCGGCCGAGGTGTTGACGTAGGTGACGATCGGGACGCCGGGATAGGCCTCGCGCAGCAAGCGCACGTCGGCTCCGGTGATCGACGCGGCCAGCGAGCAGCCGGCGCGCTCGTCCGGGATCAGGACGGTCTTGTCGGGGTTCAGCAGCTTCGCCGTCTCGGCCATGAAGTGGACGCCGGCCATGACGATGACCTCGGCCTCCGTCTCCGCGGCGCGGCGGGCCAGGGCCAGGGAATCGCCGACGATGTCGGCGACGCCGTGATAGATCTCGGGGGTCTGGTAGTTGTGCGCCAGGACCACGGCCTTGCGCTGTCGCTTCAGTTCCTTGATGGCGGCGATCGGCGAGGCGTAGCGCGGGGACTCGGCGGGTGGCGCGACCCGCTCGACCGGCGGATAGAGGACGGAGGTTTCCGGCATGACAGCCTCCAAGTGCGGAGCCCAGTATATGCTCTATGGGAGTATATATTAGGCTCGTGCAGAGCATAAATCAAGGCGCTGTCAGACCGTCTGTGGTAAGGGCTTTCGCTATTCGGCGGCGCGAAGGCTGGGCAGGCCGATTCCGACGGCGCTACGCTCGCGCAGGACGCTGCGCCGGAAGCGGTAGAGCTCCGCCGGGCGCCCTGGACCTGTGCTGTCCAGTCGACCCGTCGCCTCGACCAGCTCTCCGGTCATCACCATGCGCCGGAAGTTCTGCTTGTGGAGTCGCATCCCGGCCAGGGCCTCGACCACGCGCTGTAGCCGGAACAGGGTGAACTCGCTGGGCAGGAGCTCGAAGACCACGGGCCGATAGGCCAGCTTCCCGCGGACTCTCCCCAAGGCCGCCGCGAGGATGCGCCGGTTGTCGAGCGCCAAGGGCGGGCCCAGCAGGCGGGCGGCGTCTTTGCAATCGGGCGGAAAAGCGGGGGCTGTGGTGCCTTGAGCCTGTTCGAGGTCCTCTCGATCCCGATGGGCCTCGGGCACCAGCCCGGCCTCGTAGAGCAGCTCGTAGCGCTCGAGGGTGCGCACGCAGTCGTGGCCGCCGGCGTCGAGGCCGAAGCAGATACTGACGCGCTCCTCCCGTTCCCGACGCGTCCCTCGATCGGGGGCCTGGCGGATCCAACGCCGAAGCCTGGGCCGGATCGCCTTCTCGACCTGTTCCGGCGGACCGTCGCGCCAGTCCTCCCAGGGCAGGAAGCCGTACAGGGGCCGCCAGCGCGCATCGCCGCGGCCGGCGACCTCCGCTTCGTGGGTGAGCGCCAGGTAGGCCACGGAAACGGCACGCGGCCCGCCCCGCAGCTCGCGCGGGTCGCGATACTGATTGCCGAAGGTGTAGAGCTGCTCGACGTAGCGGAGATCCAGGCCGGTCTGATCCTCGACCCATTGCCAGAGGCCGAGCTCGAGGGTCCGATGCCGCTCGGGGTCGAAGGGGCCGAAAGGCAGGGCTTCCGGCGCCTCGCCCCGCTTTGCCGGCGCCGCGGGGCCGCCGCTCGTCCGGCGCACGACCAGGACGCGCGGGCTCTCCTGGGTGACCGCGACGATGACGGCGGTCAATCCGAGACTCGTCGCCGTCGTCTTCATCCTTCGGCACCTCCTCGACCCCGCATCCCTATACACCACAACGGGACGGAACTCGAACCCCCACGCCTGTCGGACGGCTTTCGGGCGCCCGCCGCGGCGGGCTAAGCTGTCCGCCGATTCGCGGATAGAAGGGGCGGGCGCCCATGGTCGAGGTGGTTCTCTGGGAATGGCTGGATCTCGCGCTGCGCTGGCTGCACGTCGTCGCCGGCATCGCCTGGATCGGCAACTCCTTCTACTTCGTCCACCTCGACCTCAGCCTGCGCCGCCGGGACGGCCTGCCCGAGGGCGCGGCCGGCGAGGCCTGGCAGGTCCACGGCGGCGGCTTCTACAACATGGTCAAGTACCTGGTCGCGCCGGCCCGCATGCCCGACCGGCTGACCTGGTTCAAGTGGGAGGCCTACACGACCTGGCTCAGCGGCATGGCCCTGCTGGTCCTGGTCTACTACCTCCAGGCCGATCTCTACATGATCGCCCCCGGCCTGCTGGCCCTCGCGCCCTGGCAGGCGGTCGCGGTCAGCCTGGCCGGGCTCGCCCTGGGCTGGGTCGTCTACGACCTGCTCTGCCGCTCGCCGCTGGGCCGCAACGACACCGCCCTGGCCCTGGTCGGCCTGGTCTTTCTGACCCTGCTGGCCTGGGGCTGCTGGCAGGTCTTCAGCGGCCGCGGCGCGATGATGCAGATGGGCGCCCTGATCGGCACGATCATGGTCGCCAACGTCTTCCTCGTCATCATCCCGGGCCAGCGCAAGGTGGTGAAGGCGCTGATCGCCGGCGAGGATCCCGACCCGGAGCTGGGCCGCCGGGGCAAGCAGCGCTCGCTGCACAACAATTACCTCACCCTGCCGGTGGTCTTCGCGATGATCGGCAACCACTATCCCCTGGCCTTCGCCGGCCGCTGGTCCTGGCTGATCCTGGCGATCGTCCTGGTCCTGGGGGCGGTGATCCGGCACTTCTTCAACCAGCGCCACAAGGGCGAGGCGAGTCCGTGGTGGACCTGGGGCGTGGCCCTGGCCGGCATGGCCGCGATCGTCTGGCTGAGCGCCGCGCCGGCCACGGAGGCCGGGGGCGAGGCCAAGAGCGAGGGGTGGGCCGACCCGGCCGCGGTCGAGGAGATCGTGCTGTCCCGCTGCAGCATGTGCCACGCCGCCGAGCCGGTGTGGGAGGGCATCGCCCTGCCACCCAAGGGCGTGGTCCTGGAGACGCCGGCGGAGATCCGCCGCCAGGCCCGGGCGATCGACCTCCATGTCGTCCGGACCCGCGCCATGCCGCCGGGCAACGTCACCGAGATCTCCGAAGAGGAGCGCCGGATCCTGGCGGCCTGGATCGCCGCCGGCGCGCCCGGCTGGTAGCCGCATGCCCGCCAAGGCCGAACGGGCCCTTCGCGGCCGCCTGCTGAGCTTCCTCGACGATCCGGCGACCGCCGGCGCGGCGGCGAGCCACAGCTACGTCGAGGACGGGCTGCTGGTGATCGCGGAGGGCCGCATCGCCCGGCTCGGCGAGGCCAAGGACCTGCTGGGGGCGCTGCCGGAGGGCCTGCCGGTCGATCACTATCCCGGCGACCTGATCCTGCCGGGTTTCATCGATCCGCACATCCACTACCCCCAGACCCAGGTCATCGCCTCCTACGGCACCCAGCTTCTGGACTGGCTGGAGCGCTACGCCTTCGTCGAGGAGCAGAAGTTCGCCGACCCGGACCACGCCGCGCGGGTGGCGGCCTTCTTCCTCGACGAGCTGCTGCGCAACGGCACGACCACGGCGGCGGTCTACTGCACCGTCCATGCCGCCTCGGTCGAGGCCTTCTTCGCCGAGTCCGCACGGCGCAACACCCGCATGCTGGCCGGCAAGGTCCTGATGGACCGCGGCGCGCCCGCAGGCCTGCTGGACAGGGCGCAGTCGGGCTACGACGAGAGCAAGGCGCTGATCGCCCGCTGGCAGGGGCGGGGGCGGCAGCACTACGCGGTGACCCCGCGCTTCGCCGTCACCTCCAGCCCGGCCCAGCTCGAGGCCGCCGGCGCGCTGCTGCGCGAGCAGCCCGAGGTCTACCTCCAGACCCACCTGGCCGAGAACCGGCGCGAGATCGAGACGGTGAAGGCGCTTTTCCCCGAGGCGAAGAGCTACACCGACGTCTACGACCGCTTCGGCCTGCTGGGCCCGCGCGCGCTTTTCGGGCACTGCCTGCACCTGAAGGCGGCGGAGCGGCGGCGGCTCAGCGAAAGCGGTTCGGTCGCGGTCTTCTGCCCGACCTCGAACCTCTTCATCGGCAGCGGTCTCTTCGACCTCAAGGCGGCCCGCGACCCGCGCTTTCCGCTGCGCTGCGGGCTCGCCACCGACGTCGGCGGCGGCACCAGCTACTCCCTGCTGCGCACCCTGGGCGAGGCCTACAAGGTCCAGCAGCTCCGGGGCCGGAACCTCGCGCCCTTCGAGGCCTTCTACCTTGCCACCCTGGGCAATGCCCGCGCCCTCGGGCTCGAGGCCGAGATCGGCAGCCTGGGACCGGGCCGGGAGGCCGACCTCGTGGTCCTCGACGCCGGCGCCACGCCGGCCATGGCCCACCGCCGCGAGACCATCGCGGGCGACCTCGCGGAGGAGCTCTTCCTGCTGATGACCCTGGGCGACGACCGCGCGGTGCGCGCCACCTACGTCGCGGGGCAACGGCTCCACGAGCGGGCCTAGATCAAAGCCCGGGGACGGACCGCTCCGGCTCTTGCGCCCGACGCCATCCCCGCCCTCGCCGGCCCGGATGGCCTCAGTAGGCGCCGCTTCGCCGCAGCATGACGCCAAGCGTCTTGAACAGGATGACGACGTCGTACCACAGACACCAGTTCGAGACGTACCATCGATCGAGGGACACGCGCTCGTCGTAGCTGGTATCGTTCCGGCCGCTGACTTGCCAGACGCCGGTGAGGCCCGGCTTCACGTTGAGATAGCTTTGAGCCTGGTCGCCGTAGTAGCGCAGCTCGTCCTGCACGATGGGCCGAGGCCCGACGAGGCTCATGTCGCCCTTGAGCACGTTCCAGAGCTGCGGCAGCTCGTCGAGGCTCGTCCGGCGAAGCAAGGCCCCCAGCCTGGTCACGCGGGGATCGTTCTTCAGCTTGTAGGTCGCGTGCCACTCGCGGCGGGCGTCCGGATCCCGGGCGAGGAGGTCGTCCAGGGCTTCGGAGGCGTTGACCGTCATCGTGCGGAACTTGAGGCAGGCGAAGGAACGGCCGAAGCGGCCGACGCGCCTGTGTCCATAGAACGCGGGTTGTCCGGTGAGCGCATTGCACACCCAGATCGTCAGGAACAAAGGGCTGAAGAGCAGGATGCCGAGAGCGCTCCCGACGATGTCGACGGCCCGCTTCGCGATCCGAGGTCCGCGCTGCGAGAATCTGTTTCTCGACCAAAGGAGCATCGTGTCCTCGGTCAGCAGGACCGGGGTCCGGTTGCCGACCATCAGGGTGTTGAGGGTCGGAACCACGATGCCGACCTTCGGCCAGAGCACGGTCAAGGCGGGCAGCAGCTTGCCGATCGAGGCCACCTCGTCCGGCTCCGGGGCGACCACGACGACATGGTCCCGGAAGCGCAGCAGCATCTCGGCAAGCGCGTCGCTCCCGGAGACCTCCAGGACGTCGGTCACCGAGAGCTTGAGCTCAGGTTTGCTTTCGACGGCTTCGGCAACCCTGCGCGCTTGCGCGCCGCTGCCGAGGACGACGGCCGGCCGCCGCCCGCAGCCGCGACGCTCAGCCCGCCAAGGCAGGCCGGACGCCGGCCTTCGATCCGACATGTTTCGACTTCCCCCCGTGCAAAGTCTCGCCCCCAAAGAGCCTTGCCTTATTTATTTACGGAAAGTTAGCACTAATGCTTAGCTTTGTCTCTATTGAATCCTTTTGCTCAAGAATTGATTGAGAACGGCGGCCCCAGGCCGACCGGTAGTTAAACGGTTAATGGGCGACTTCGACCGAT
>JAKSBE010000065.1 GCA_022361275.1 Kiloniellales bacterium | reverse complement strand
GAAAGGAGATCCACCTCGGGCCGATCGAGTACAAGCTCCTCCAGCACCTCCTGCAGGCGCCGGAGCAGGTCTTCTCCCGCGAGGATCTCATCAGCGCGGCCTGGCCCGACAACGTCTATGTGAGACTGCGCACGGTCGACATACATGTCGGCCGTCTGCGCAAGGCGCTGAAGTCCGTCGACAAGCGAGACCTGATACGCACCGTCCGCTCGGCAGGCTACGCCCTCGCAGGGCCGAAGGGCGGCAACAGCACCAACGCGAAGTGATGCCTCCACGGCTGCTCGCACCCCTCGCTTCATCCGGCGAGGCACAGATCGGGTGTCGGATCTCAGCGCCGTGGCGCGGTCGTTGTCACGCTCTTCCGGATCTGCGGGCCTTGGCGGACGCCGCGTCCTGGAAGGCCGGCCCGCGGACTACAGCGGTTCGATGGCGAGCCGCGTCTCAGCCGTCTCGAGATGCCGCCCTTCGGCCGCGCGCACTCTGGCAAGCACGGCCGTCCAGAAGCGGTAGTCCTCGTCTCGATGATCCTTGTAGGCCACGGCGGCGCAGTCTGCCGCGGCCGAAGCGGCCCCTGAACCGCAGAGCTCCATGATCGCGATTGCGCCCTGCTCCGGGGTCGCAAGATCCCAGAAGCTATCCCACTCGGGCAGATCGAGGGTCATGCCGGGCCTCCTGCCGGATAGCGCTTTGGCGGTACGATGTACTCGCGACCGCGTCCTCCGTACCTGGTGGGACCTATGTCGCTTGTCAAAGCAGATCTCCTTGGGGGGTGATTTTGATTCGACGCCGGCCAATTGGGGCGCCTTTTCCACTCCTACCTGGAAACCACCAACAGGATCTGAGGCTATAAGGCGCCATCTTGCCGCGTTCGACTAAAAGTACAATGCAAACAATCCTGCAGGACAATATAAAGGTTGTCGCACGACAATCTAGCAGACTTATCTGTTCCCGCGGAGTCGATTCGACCGGTCGGTCAGGGTTTGCGCGATGATGCCCAGCCCCTCCTGCAGACGGCCGTGGCCGCCGACGGCCCCGAGGGCGAGGCGGACGGCATGGGGAAGCGGACTACGATCGACGGCGAACTGATCACAGGGGGCCACGAGCACGCCCTTTGCCTTCAGCTCGGTGGCGAAGTCCGGTCCGCGCCACGGCTCCGGCAGCGGAAGCCAGAGATGATAGCTCGGTAGAGCGATGCCGGTGTCGAGCCCGAGCGCTTCACGTGCAAGTGCTTGGCGTGCGCGCGACTCTTGCCGATGCCAGGCGGCAAACTCGTTCGCGTGGCCATCTTCGATCAGCAGAGTCGTGATTTCCGCCATCAGCGCCGGCGACGCCAGATAGGTGGCGCGGAGAGCGTCGATGATCGGCTTTACGAGCGCTGGCGGGGCCAGGACATAGCCGACCCTCAGGCCCGCCGCGATGCTCTTGGAGGTGCCGCAGACGTAGATGCAGCGATCCGGAGCCAGGGAGGTGACCAGCGGCGCCTCGTAGCCCGATACGTGGCCGAAGATGTCGTCCTCGACGACGAGGGCGCCGGCGCGTTCCGCGATCTCCACCAAGGCCCTTCGCCGGTCGAGAGGCATGAAGGCGTTGGTCGGGTTGTGATTGGTCGGATTGACGAAGATCGCCGCGACGCTTTCGTTCCGGCAGGCGGCCTCAAGCTTGTCGGGAATCATGCCCTCTTCGTCGATGTCGATGCCGCGGATGTTGAGTCGGAGCACCTCGGCGATGTATCGCAGGCCCGCATAGCTCAGCTTTTCGGTCAGGAGCGTATCGTGCGGCCGCGTGACCGCGGATAGAGCCGCCATCAAGCCTTCCTGGGCACCGTTGCACAGGATCACTTGGTCCGCCCGCGCATCGATGCCGCGTTGCGCGATCCAGCGGGCACCTGCGGCGCGATGGCGTTCCAGACCCGGGTGGGGGTGGTACTCCAAGAGCCCATGGAGCGACCCGCGTCGCGACAGCGTGCCCAGCAGCTTGTTGAACACCGGGTTGAATGCCCCCCCGGTTACGACGTTGGCCTTGAGATCGATGACGTCCTTCTTTTCGGCGCTGCCGTCCGCCAGCTCCTCCGGGAAGCCCTTGACGTAGGTGCCGCGGCCGGTACGGCTGACGATAAGCCCGATCCGCTCCACCTCCGCATAGGCCTTCGTCACCGTGTTGACGGTCACGCCCAGGGCCTCGGCCAGGGCGCGATGCGGCGGGAGCCGCTCCCCGACGCTGAGGCGTCCGGATTGGATGTCGCGCGAAAGCGCCTTTGCAATGCGCCAGTAGAGCGGGCCCGCCATCTGGTCCAGATCGGGCAGCCAGGAACACGAAGAGCCCATCAGGCGCCTCACGAACAGGTAACACCGTATTTTCTCTTGAAAGTACTATATCTCAGGCGATAATACAGCCTTTGGTAGATCACACAATTTGGAATAGTTGTCGTATCAATTGGAGGAATGCACTGGTCGCCGACCTATTTACAATTGTCCGGTACCATCGATAGTTCGCACCAGAGCATATAAAGGGGAACATGAAAACCGCATCAAGGCTTCAAGTCCTGTCGTTGGTCGTCACGGCCGTACTTCCGCTCATGGCGGCGGCGGTCCCTGGCGCCGCTTTCGCGCAATCGACCCTGGAAGAGATTCAGAAGCGCGGCAAGTTCTTGGCCGGTGTGCGCTTCGACATACCGCCGGTCGGCTACGTGGACGGCCAGGGCGCCAATGTCGGCTTTGGTCCCGACCTCGCCCGGAGCCTCGCCGAGCGCCTCGGGGTGGAGGTCCAGTTCGTTCAGGTGACCTCGAAGAACCGTATCCCTTTGCTGCTCAACGGCCAGATCGATGCGGATATCGGCACCACCACGCCGACCAAGACCCGCGACGAGGTCATCGACTTTTCCTACACCTACATCGTGAACCAGGGGATCATCATGGTTCGGGAGGGGGAGAGCCTTGACCCCAAGGACTACTTCAATACGGAGAAGGTCGTCGGGACGCTCCAGGGATCGAACCTCTTCAACGTCTGGAAGGAGCACTCTCCCGACGCCAAGATGAAGCAGTATCAGGAGCTTCCCGAACTGGTCGTCGCCTTGTCCCAGAGCAAGATCGACGTGATGCCGCTTGACGAAGCCTCCGCCCGCAACGTCATCGAGAAGCTGGGCGATCGCGCGCAGAACATCGCTATCGGCGGCGCGTTCTACCGGGACCCCATGGCGATCGGCCTCAGGGAGAACGATTCGGATTGGCGCGACTGGGTGAACTGGGCATTGCAGCGAATGTGGGCCGACGGCTCCTTCCAGGAGCTCTACAAGAAGCATTACGCCTCCGAACCCCCGTTCAAGCTCGGGGATGGCGGCTGGCTGCAACAGGGCTACGAAAAGATCGCGAAGGAGAACGATCCCTGGTAGCGGCAGCGAGGCCGGGCGCGGCGCGGAACGCCCCGGCCGCCTGTCGTCTTTTTCGACCTGACGGCCAGAGGCCGACTGCAGCCCCATGGACCTTGCCCCATGGACCTTGATTGGTACATCATCTGGGACTATCGTGCCGACCTGCTGCGCGGCTTCTGGCTCACCGTCCGGATCTCCCTCGCCGCCATGCTCGGCGCGACCCTCGTCGGCGTCGCGGTCGGCTGCCTCCGCGCCTTGCCGAGCTTCTTCCTGCACCGGCTCACCGGGCTCTACGTCGAGGGGCTGCGCAACATCCCGGTGGTGGTGAAGCTCTTCTTCGGGCACTTCGTGCTCGGCCTCGACGCCCTGCCGGCCGGCATCGTCGTGCTGGTTCTGCACCAGAGCGCCTATATCGCCGACGTGACCACCGCGGGCCTGCGCTCCCTGCCCTTCGGGCAGACCGAGGCCGCGCTGGCCTCCGGCTTGAGCTATCCGCAGATCTTCGGTTCGGTTCTCCTGCCGCAGGCGGTGCGGGCGATGATCCCGCCGATGACGACGCAGTACACCCAGATCGTGAAGAACTCGGCGGTCGTCATGCTCATCGCGCTCGAAGACCTCACCTTCATGACCCAGAGAATCGAGCATGAGACCTTCCGCGGCATCGAGGCATCGACGACCGTGACGGTGCTCTACCTCCTGATCGTCCTCTTGATTGCCCTGGCCATGTCCGCCCTGCAGCGGGTCCTCGAGCGGAGACCGTCATGAACGCGACCATCCTGCGGCAAGCGGATGTCGTCGAGCATGCAGCCGCGAAGGAGAGGTGGTGGCGTCTCTTCCTCCTGGCCCTGATCCTCTGGGCCGCCTGGGCGGCGCGCGACCTGCGCTGGGCCGTGGTGTGGGAGAGCGCGCCCTTTATCCTGAAGGGCCTTGCGACCTCCTGGGCGCTGGCCCTGGTTTCGATCGGGCTCGGCGCCTTGGCCGCCGTGCCGCTCGCCGCGGCCCGGGTCTACGGGCCGCCGGGACTACGCCATCTCGCCATAGCGTTGGTCGAAGTCGTCCGGGCGACACCGGAACTGATGGTGGTGTTCTGGATCTTCTTCTCCTTCCCGGCGCTGACCGGCCATGCGATCTCGAGCTGGACGGCGGCCGTCGCCGCCTTGAGCGTGATGGCGGCCGCCTACCTCGCCGAGGTGATCCGGGGCGGCCTCTACACCGTGCCCCGGGAGCAGTGGGACTGCGCCCTGTCCAGCGGCCTGAGCCCTCTTCAGACCTACGCCTACGTCGTCCTGCCCCAGGCGCTGCGCAACATGCTTCCCGCCCTGGTCGCGCAGCTCGTCATGCTCTTCAAGACGACCTCCCTGGTCTATGTCATCGGCGTCATCGAGTTCTTCAGGGCCGTCACCATCGTCAACAACGTCTCCTTCGCGCCCTACGCCCTCTATCTCACCATGGCGGTCGGCTATTTCACCTGCTGTTGGCTGCTGACCTGGCTCGTCCGGCGCTTCGACCCGAAGTATCTTCTTTCAGAGTGAAGCCCTTGATGTCCACCGAGCCCCGCGTTTCGACACCCTCCCAAGGGCGCGTCACTCCGGACGCGGCGGGCCGGGATGCTCAGGGGGGAACGGCCGCGGGAACGGCGGTGCCGGTCGTCGAGTTCGCCGGCGTACACAAGCACTTCGGCGGCCTGCATGTGCTGCGCGACGTCAACCTCTCGGTCCGGCGGGGCGAGGTGCTGGTCATCTGCGGGCCGAGCGGCTCCGGCAAGAGCACCCTCGTCCGCTGCGTCAATGGGCTCGAGCCGATCGACGCCGGACGGCTGACGGTCCTCGGCACCGAGGTGAACGGACGCTCCGCCGACCTGCGCCGGCTTCGGGCCGAGGTCGGGATGGTGTTTCAGCACTTCAACCTCTATCCGCACCTGACGGCGCTCCGCAACGTCACCCTGGCGCCGATGAAGGTCCGCCGCATGGCGAGGGCAGCGGCCGAGGAGAAGGCGCGGGCGCTTCTTGCCCGGGTCGGCATCCCCGAAAAGGCCGGACAGCACCCCGCGCAGCTCTCCGGCGGGCAACGCCAGCGGCTGGCCATCGCGCGGGCCCTGGCCATGGACCCCAAGCTCATGCTCTTCGACGAGCCGACCTCGGCGCTCGACCCCGAAATGATCTCCGAGGTCCTCGACGTCCTGACCGAACTGGCGCGGGAGGGCAGGACCATGATCGTCATCACGCACGAGATGGGGTTCGCGCGCCGGGTCGCCCAGAGGATCGCCTTCATGGACAAGGGGCGCATCGTCGAGGCGCAGGCGCCGCAGGCGTTTTTCGAGGCACCCCGGCACGAGCGGACCAAAGAGTTTCTGAGCAAGATCCTGTCCCGCTGAAGCGCGGTGCGGGTCTTTGAGTGGCGAGACCAGCGGCCGTCCCCGACCTCTGGAGGCCGGGCAGCGGCCGGCCGGCCTAAAGTGCTACCGCATGTCTTGCGGACCGGCTTAAGCTTGCAGCGGTTGGTTCGGGCCTTGACGGAAGGTCCGACACGGATGGCGGCGAGGGGGCGATGCGATTCGAGCTGGCCTGTCGGCGCGACCGGGCGCGCCGCAGCCCGGGGCTTTTCCGACTTGGCGGGGGCGAGATGCGGGCCCGGCGGCGCAGCCGGGCGCTGCCTGCGCCGGCCGAGGCCGGCGAAAGCCCCTTTTCCTGGTGCAAGGCCCCACGATGACCACCAACAATCCCTTGAAGGCGGTCTTCACCGTCGAGCGCTCGGAGCTGCCCTTCGCGCTCCTGATGTTCGGGTACTTCTTCCTGGTCATCACCAGCTTCTGGATTCTGAAGCCGATCAAGAAGTCGCTCTTCATCGAGCATTACGACCAGAGCGGCTTCGACCTGCTGGGCTGGCAGATGCTGGCGTCCCAGGCCGAACTGCTCGCCAAGGTCCTGAACATGGTCGTGGCCTTCGTCGCCGTGGTGGTCTTCTCCTGGCTGGCCAACCGGTACCGTCGGCAGCAGCTGACCTTCATCTTCACCGGCTTCTTCCTGGCGAGCTACGTCGCCTACACGCTGGTCGTGAAGAACCCGGGCCATCTCACTGTCTGGAGCTTCTACCTCTTCGGCGACCTCTTCTCGACGCTGATGGTGGCGACCTTCTTCGCCTTCCTGAACGACAGCGTGACGCCCGATGCCGCCAAGCGGCTCTACGGCCTGGTCGGGCTCGGCGGCGTGACCGGCGGCGCGGTCGGCTCCCTCGTGGTCGCGCGCTTCATCGGCAGCGTCGACCTCCTGGGCTGGCTCTGGATCGCCTTCGGCGTCGGCCTGGCGATCCTGCTGGTGGCCTTCGCCGCCGGCCGCCTGGCGGCGCGCGCGGCATCGGACCTGCCGCCGCCCGCGGCCGCCAACCCCGGTCCGGAAGGGGGCGGCAGCCCGGCGCTCGAGGGCGCCAGGTTGGTCTTCCGCTCGCGCTATCTTCTGGCGATCGTCGCCATCGTCGGGATCTACGAGATCGTCTCGACCATCCTCGACTTCCAGTTCACCAGCACGATCGCGCACTACCTGGAAGGGCCGGCGATCGGTGCGCAGTTCGCGACCGTCTTCGCGATCACCAACGTGGTCGCCTTGGCCGTTCAGCTCGTCTTCACCAGTCTGGTCATGACCCGCTTCGGCGTCGGGGTCGCGCTCCTGGTGTTGCCGCTCGCCATCCTGGGCGGCTCGGCCGGCTTCATGATCCTGCCGATGCTCTGGTTCGGCAGCCTGCTGAACACCGCGGACAACGGCTTCAGCTACTCGATCAACCAGTCGGCCAAGGAATCGCTCTACGTGCCGACCACGAAGGACGAGAAGTACAAGGCCAAGGCCTTCATCGACATGTTCGTCCAGCGTTTCGCCAAGGCCCTGGCGGTGGGCGTCAGCCTGGCCGTCACCGCGATCTTCCAGGACTTCGAGTCGGTCCGCTGGCTGACGGCGGTCACCCTGCCGCTGATCCTGGTCTGGATCTTCGCCGCGCGCTACGCCGGACGCCGCTTCGCCGAGATGACCCGGCCGGCGGGCGGGTCGGACGGCCTGGCGGGCCGCAGATCCCCTGAAGGTGCCGCTGCGGTCTAGGTGTTTGGTCCCGTCATTTGATGGATTGGATTGAGTGTGAATCTGTCTTGGTCGTCTGTCCACTGTTTGCAGATGAACTCGTGAGGGGTTTGGAGTTCCCCCGGTTTGATGGACACTTTTTGATTTCTCAAAGAGGATGTTCGGATGCCGAGAACAAGGCGCCCGTAGCCTGCGGGATTCAGGGAGCACATCATCGCGCTGGCGAAGGCCGGCCGTAGTATTGAAAGCCTTGCCCG
>JAKSBE010000539.1 GCA_022361275.1 Kiloniellales bacterium | reverse complement strand
GGCCTGCTCGCCGGCGTCTTCCCAGCCGTCGAGCTGGTAGGCGGCAAAGGTCGCGCCCAGGGCGACAAAGAGACCGCAGAAAGCGACCGCCGCGGCCAGGCGGCGTCGCCGTTCCGACCGCCGCGGCGCCTTCGCCGTCCGGTCTGCCGCCGTCCGATCTGCCGCCGTCCGGGCTGGCGCCGGCCGGGCCGGCGCCGGGCCGGGATCTTCGGCCGGCTCCTCGGCGCCAAGCACGACGGTCTTGTCGGTCTCGGTCTTCGGTGCCGGCGCACTCGTCAGCGCCCGCCACGCCGCGACCGACTGCGGCCGCCGCTCCGGCTTGAGGGCCAGCGCCGCGTCGATCGCCCGAAGCAGCCCCGGAGCGCAGCGATCCCCGGCAAGCTCTGCCGCCGGCACGTGGTCCTCCGCGACCAGACGATCCAGGGCGGACTGCGGCAGCCGGCCGGTCACCGCCCTGTAAAGCGTCGCGCCCAGCCCATAGAGGTCGGTCCAGGGGCCGGCCTTTTCCGAGTCCATGAGCTGCTCCGGTGCCGCATAGGCGGGCGAAACGGCATTGAAGGCCGACTGGGTGCGCTCTCCGAGCGCCAGGCGCGCGGCGCCGAAGTCGAGCAGCACCGGCGAGCCGTCCTCCCGGACCAGGATGTTGCTCGGCTTGAGGTCGCGGTGGATGATGCCCGCGGCGTGAACCGCCTCCAAGCCGTCGAGCAGCGCTTCGGTCAGCGCCAGCAGCCGCTCCTCCGGCAGCGGCGCCTCGCGCGACAGCAGATCCGACAGCGGCTCGCCCTGCTCGTAGTCCATGACCATGTAGGCCGTGCCGTGCAGCTCGAAGAAACGGCGCACGGCGACGATGTTCGGGTGAGGCCGCGGATTGCTGAGCTGCGACAGCATACGCGCCTCTTCGAGGAACTTCTGCCGGCCCCATTCGAAGAAGTCGTGGTTGGCCGAGGAGGTCGGCGTGATCGTGGTGCCTTCGACCCGGGTCGCCAGCTGCGCGGGCAGGTATTCCTTGATCGCGACCAGATCGTCCAGATAGCGGCCCTTGGTCAGGTAGACGATGCCGAAGCCGCCCTCGCCGAGGACGCGTAGAACCTCGAACTCCTGGAGCATCTTGCCCGGCGGCAAGGCATTGAGATGATAGGCTTCGACCATGATCTCGACGGCGCGGCGGCCTCCCCAGTGAATTGGGCCATAGTGAATTGG
>JAKSBE010000228.1 GCA_022361275.1 Kiloniellales bacterium | reverse complement strand
GGCCCATCGCAGGGGGCCCGTGTCCGGGGCTTTGCCGTTGCCAAGGTCGGCCCGGCCCGGCTAGGGTCCGGCAGGACCAAGGCGACGGCGGAAGGAGCGAGGACATGGGCCAGATTGCGCAGCGGCTGTCACGGATCAAGCCCTCGCCGACCATCGCGGTGACCCAGAAGGCCCGGGAGCTCAAGGCCGCCGGTCGCGACGTCATCGGCCTGGGCGCCGGAGAGCCCGACTTCGACACGCCGGACAACATCAAGCAGGCCGCGATCGCCGCCATCGAGCGTGGCGAGACCAAGTACACGGCGGTGGACGGCACCCCCGACCTGAAGGCGGCGATCGTCGAGAAGTTCAAGCGCGACAACGGCCTGGATTACGGGCCCGAGCAGATCACCGTCGGCACCGGCGGCAAGCAGGTGCTCTACAACGCCCTCATGGCGACCCTGGATCCCGGCGACGAGGTGGTCATCCCGGCGCCCTTCTGGGTCTCCTACCCGGACATGGTCCTCCTGGCCGAGGGCGAGCCGGTCGCCGTGCCCTGCGCGCAGAACAATGGTTTCAAGCTGCGCGCCGAGGACCTGGAGAGCGCGATCACGCCGAAGACGAAATGGCTGATCCTCAACAGCCCCTCGAACCCGACCGGCGCCGCCTACAGCCACGACGAGATGAAGGCCGTGACCGAGGTGCTCAAGGCCCATCCCCAGGTCTGGGTGATGACCGACGACATGTACGAGCACCTGGTCTACGACGACTTCGCCTTCGTCACCCCGGCCCAGGTCGAGCCGGAGCTCTACGACCGCACCCTGACGGTCAACGGCGTCTCCAAGGCCTACGCCATGACCGGCTGGCGGATCGGCTACGCCGGCGGGCCGGCGGCGCTGATCAAGGCCATGTCCAAGATGCAGTCGCAGAGCACCTCGAATCCCTCTTCGATCAGCCAGGCCGCCGCGGTCGAGGCCCTGTCGGGCCCGCAGGACTACATTGCCGAGCGCAACGCGATCTTCAAGGAGCGCCGGGACATGGTCGTGGAGCTGCTGAACACCTGCCCGGGGCTGCAGTGCCACAAGCCCGAGGGCGCCTTCTACGTCTATCCCTCCTGCGCCGGGACCATCGGCAAGAAGACCCCGGACGGCACGGCGGTCAAGTCGGACACGGACTTCGTGACCTACCTTCTGGAGGCCGAAGGCGTGGCCGCGGTCCAGGGCGAGGCCTTCGGCTTCTCGCCCTATTTCCGGATCTCCTACGCGACCACGACCGAGGCCCTGCGCGAGGCCTGCGCCCGCATCAAGCGCGCCTGCGAGGCCCTGACCGACTAG
>JAKSBE010000437.1 GCA_022361275.1 Kiloniellales bacterium | reverse complement strand
CCGGCGAAGCCGCCCTCGATCTCCGCCTCCTCTCTGAGGTAGGAGGCCTTCAGCAGCACGCCGCCGATCTCGGGCCCCGGCAGGCCGGTCATCTTCTCGACCCCGACCGCCAGGACGAAGCGGCCGCGCTTGGCCGCGATGGTCTTCAGACCTTGGTGGATCGCCGCCGTGCCGGTGGCGCAGGCGTTCTCGACCCGGGTCGCCGGCTTGAAGCGGAAGCGCTCGTCGGCCTGCAGCACCAGGGAGGACGGAAAGGCCTGGGGCGAGAAGCCCTCGTTGAACTGGCCGACCACGATCTCGTCGACCTCCTCCGGCTCGAGGCCGGCATCGGCCAGGGCCTCCACGGCGACGCGCACGATCAGGGATTCCGGATCCTCGCTCTCGTGCTTGCCAAAGGGCGTGTGCGCCCAGCCGACGATACAGGCGGTCATTTCGCGTCTTCCTCCGTCTTTCGCTGAGGCCACCAGGCTAGCAAAGACGCGGTCGGGGACACAACGCCACCGCGCCATCGGTCCGGACCGTCTTCCTCGCGATCTCCGACTCCAAATCGGCCCAAATGCGGAGGAATTCCAGACCCGACCCCAGCCGACTCGGGTGCCGGCGCGGCAAAACCCCGGAAATCCGCCGAATCGTGGTTAAGCGTTTTTGAGCGCCGGTAACCCTTCGGCAGTGGTTTCGCGGGATCATATCCATCGAGCGTCATAGCCACGGTCTGCCCTCTCCACGGTGCGAAGGAGACTCGAGATGCAGGAACTGGACGACACCGCCGACGACCTGCCGACGGCCGATCCCTCTCTCTCCGACTACCGCCTGACCACGGCTGAGATCTTCTATCACCTGCAGGACTACCCGGACATGGTCCAGACCTACGTCTGGCAGGAGCTCGACCGCCTGCCCGACTTCCCCAAGCTGCACGACTTCCTCGGCCTCTGGGAACGGGAGATCGACGGCAAGCTGCACTCGATCCGGGTCGCCTATGTCGACATCATCCGGGCCGGCGAGTGGCTCGGCACCAGCACGGGCAACGACATCCCGGTCTGAGGGCCAACCGAGGGGTCCCCAGGCCGGCGGTCAGCCGGCGCCTGCCGCCGGCGTCTCGAGAAATCAGCAGGTCGAAACGTACGGGCGCGGACCGCGCCCTCCTCTGGATGCAGCCCTATGACAAGCGCCGATCGGACCGTCGCGGGTCGGACGAGGCCCTTGCCAAACCCTCACACCTGCCCCAAATCGAAGGACCGATGTGTAGGAGTCGGTCGATGCCTCAGCCAAAAGCTCTAATCCTGGAAGACCGCGGCGTCCTCGCGGTCGAAGGCCCGGACGGCCGCAGCTTCCTCCAGGGCCTGATCACCAACGACGTCGAGAAGGTCGACGAAGACCGGGCGATCTGGGCCGCGCTGCTGACCCCCCAGGGCAAGTTCCTGCACGAGTTCACGATTTTCCAGACCGAGCCGGAGGTCCTGCTGCTGGACTGCGAGGCGGCGCGGCTGGAAGACCTCAAGAAGCGGCTCTCGCTCTACAAGCTGCGCTCCAAGGTCACCGTCCGGGACGTCTCCGAATCCCGCTTCGTAGCGGCCTTCTTCGGCGAGGGCGCGCTGGATCGACTGGGCCTGCCGAGCGAAGCAGGAAAGAGTGCCCCCCTGGACGGCGGCCGGGTCGCGGTCGACCCGCGCCTCGGCGAGCTTGGCGCGCGGGCGGTGATGATCAGGTCGGACGTGCCGCCTGCCCTGAACCTGCAGGGCTTCGCGCCGGCCACGCGGGCCGACTACGACCACCTGCGCATCTCGCTCGGGGTGCCCGACGGCAGCCGAGACCTGCAAGTCGAGAAGGCGATCCTGCTGGAGAACGGCTTCGACGAGCTGCACGGCATCGACTGGGACAAGGGCTGCTTCATGGGCCAGGAACTGACCGCGCGCACCCGCTACCGCGGCTTGGTGAAGAAGCGCCTGCTGCCGGTGCACTTCGAGGGCCCGACTCCCGCATCCGGCAGCCAGGTCACCTGCGACGGCAAGGACGCCGGCACGGTCTTCTCCAGCATCGGGGACCAGGGCCTCGCCCTGCTGCGCCTGGAGCGCCTCAAGGGTCCGCTCCTCGCCGGCGGGACAGAGCTGACGCCGCTGCTGCCGGACTGGATCGCGCTGCCCGAGCAAGCCTGAAGCGAGGTTCTGCGAGCCGACCCCAAACCTGTGACAAAAGCCACGCCGGCAAGCGTCTCCCGGGATTAAGAGTCGCTTCCGGCATGAACACTTCAGCTTTCCACACGAGCGCAAGAAGCGTGGATCAGGGACTGCGCTACTGGCAGGAGCGCCGCCGTGACCGCAACATGCCATCGCGTGCGGACATCGACCCTCTGGACATCCCGGACCTGCTGCCGCAGGTGTTCCTGGTGAACGTCTCGCGGGAGCCGCTCGAGTTCCGCTACCGCCTGCTGGGGACACAGATCGTCAGGCATTCGGCCGCCGACTACACCGGCAAGAGCCTTCAAGACCTTCCGAAGCAATGCCCCCCGAGCCGCATCTGGTCCCTGTTCCAGCGGGTCGTCGAGGAGCGCCGCCCTTTCTCCGCCCAGGTGCCCTATGTTTACATCCCGGGCAAGTTCGTCGAGATGCTGGCCGCGCCGCTTTCGGACGACGCTATGCACGTCAACATGATCTTCGGCATCGCCCAGTTCGATCCGAGTCTGGCCTTGCCGAAGATGATGCTGCCGAACCGGAACCAGGTGGCGTTCTGAGGCGGATCCGCCGCCCTGGCCATACCCCTTCTTCAGCGGGCCAAGGTCTCCGTGTAGGCGTCGACCGAGATCGCCTGCCCGGAGATCCTGGCCCCGGCCGCCGAGCAGAGGAAGAGCGTCATGCCGGCGATGTCCTCGGGCTCGACGAAGCTCTTCAGGGCCGAGAACTGCGTGTAGCTGGCCCGAACCTCGGCCTCGTCGCGGCCGCTGGCCGCCGCTTCGGCGGCGATGACCCGGTCGATGCGCGGTCCGGAGACCGCGCCGGGGCAGATCGCGTTGACCCGGATGCCGTGCGGCCCCAGCTCGTGCGCCAGGGACTTGGTCAGGCCGATCACCCCCCACTTGGAGGCGGCATAGGGCGTGCGCCGGGGAAAGCCGAAGCGGCCGGCGGCCGAGGAGAGGTTGACGATGGCGCCGCCCGGCCCGGCCGCCTTGAGCAGCGGCACGCCCCGTTGCAGGCAGAGGAACATGCCGTCCAGGTTGACCGCCAGGGTCCGGCGCCAGTCGTCGAAGGCGACCTCCTCCAGCGGCGCGGTCGGGCCGGCGACCCCGGCGTTGTTGACCAGGACGTCGAGACCGCCCAGCGCCGCCGCGGCCGCCTCGAAGAGCCGCTCGACCTGCACCGGCTCGGCGACGTCGGCCACGAGGCCCTCCAGGGCCTCGTGGCTGCCGAGGAAGTCCGCCAGGGCCTCGGGCTCGATATCGCAGACGAAGACCCGCGCGCCCGCGCCGAGAAAGCCCTCGGCGATCTCGCGCCCGATCCCGCTCGCCGCCGCGGTGACGACGACGCGCTTGTCCCTCAGGTCCTCCAGCATTCCTCGGCACTCCTACTTTCGGCCGGCTCCCGGTGTCCGGTCAGCCATCATAGCGCTTCCGCTTCTCTTTCTGGACCGCCTTGTACATCCGGCCGAAGTCGCGCGAGCGCCGTCTCTGCGCGGCCACGTCTTCCGAGTTGCGGGCCTCCTCGGCCAGGAGCTTGCGCTGTCGCTTCAGGCGCGCCGGATCCAGACGCCCCGCCGCGATGGCCGCCTGGACCGCGCAGCCCGGCTCGCCGTCGTGGCCGCAGTCGGCGAAGCGGCAGACCTGCGCCAGCTCCGCGATGTCGGCGAAGACCTCGTCGAGGCCCGCAGCCACGTCGAGCAGCTGCAGCTCGCGCAGACCCGGCGTATCGAGCAGCCAGCCGCCGTCGGGCAGGCGGTGCAGCGAACGGCCGGTGGTGGTGTGACGGCCCTTGTCGTCGTCCGCCCGGATGCCCCGGGTCCTTTGATCGGCCCGTCCGGTCAGGCTGTTGACCAGGGTCGACTTGCCGACCCCCGAGGAGCCCAGCAAGGCGACGGTCTGCCCCGGACCGCACCAGGGACGCAAGGCCGCGACCGCCTCCGGATCGCGCGCATCGAGGCTTTCCACCAGCAGCCCGGGCAGCAGACGCCCCGCCGCCCGCGCGAAGGACGCCGGCTCTTCGCAGAGGTCGGCCTTGGTCAGGACCACGACGGGCGTGGCCTCCGCCTCCCGGGCCAGGGCCAGATAGCGCTCGAGGCGCGCTTCGTTGAAGTCCTGGTTGCAGGAGGTGACGACGAAGAGCGTGTCGACGTTGGCCGCGATGAGCTGAACCTGCAGCGCGGTCCCGGCGGCCCGGCGCTTGAAGAGGCTCGAGCGCTCGAGCCGCCGCCTGGGCCCGAGGCTCTCCCGGTCCAGCAGGAGCCAGTCGCCGACCGTGGCCCGGGCCTCGGGATCGTCGCTGCCCGCGGAGAAGGGCGGCAGGAGGCCGGCGAAACCGGGGCCGAGCACCTCCAGCCCCGCGCGGTGCACGGCGACCACGCGAACCGGGGTCGTCGCGGTGGTCTCCTCGATGTCCAACTGGCCTTGAAAGAAAGCGTTCCAGCCGCAATCGGCCAGAGTCAGGGATTCCTGTGTCATGGATCTCGATCAACTGAGGCGCCGGGGGTCCGGCGCGATGCAAGGGAACGTCAGACCCTGCGCGGCGGGGCTTCGGCCTGGCGCGGAGGGCTCGGCTGATCGAGATGCGAAAGGAAGCGGCGCGGAGCTCGCTGGGAGATCAGGCGCCCGCGGTCACACCACCAGCCCGGCGGGACACAATCACAGTCATCGAAAGTCCTCCTCGGGCTGGTTGGTCGCTTCGAAGGATATAGACGGAACCCGAACCGCCATCAAGCCCGGCCAGCGCGCCGTTGCGCTTCAGTAGGGTTCGCCGTCCTTGTGCAGGAAGCGGGCGCTCGCTCCGCGGATCTCCACCGTCAGGTCGACATCCGGATATTCCGCGTAGTCCTGCGCCGCGCGCGTGCCGACCTCCAGGACGCGCGCCGCCCGGTCCGAGCGGTTCACCAGGTGGTGGCCGTCGCGTCGGCCGGCCGGGAAACCGGCGGCCATGCCGGGTCCGAGTCGCTGCTCGCCGGCGTCGGTGATCAGGGCCACCTCGCCCTCCAGGACGTAGACGAACTCGTCCTCGTTCTCGTGCCAATGGCGCTGGGACGACCAGGATCCGGGCGGCAGGGTCAGGAGGTTGACCCCGAACTGGGTCAGCGCCAGCGCGTCGCCGAGGGCGCGCCGCTCGCGGGCCGCACAGGGCGCGTCGAAGGGCGCGGGGTAGCTCGAGCCGACGTGCGGCGTCACGGAGTCCGGATCGAGCGCCGGCGGTTTCGGGCTGTCGGTCATGGAGCGTCTCCGGTTCGACGGCGGCGGGAAGGACGGTGGTGACAAGGGGAACAAATCTCTTCGGCCGGCGCAAGACGACCATCGGGCACCCGTTCTCAGAGCGCCGCCTCGATCTCCGCCAGGCGGCGGAAGGGCGACACCCCGGCGCCGAGGGTTAGCGGGCCGGCCTCGGCGAGGCCCCTGCGGCCGTAGCGGTCGCGCAGGGCATCTTCGAGCCAGGCTTCGGCCTGGCCCCGGCGCGCGGCCGCGAGCCGGCCGCCCTCGGCCAGCCAGGCCCGATGCGCGGCCACCGCCTTGAGCAGGCGGGCGATGTCCGCAGGTTCGGCCGCCGCCACCGCCTCGCAGCGCACCGCCCAGACGCCGCCGTCCGAGGCCGCCAGCCCGAGAGCGCCCTTGAGGTCGGCCAGCGCCCGCGTGGCCGGGGCGCCCAGGTCGGCCTTGGTTACCAGCGCGATCTGCGGAATCTCGACGATCCCGGCCTTCATGAACTGCAGGCTGTCGCCCGAGCCGGGCTGGACACAGAAGACCACCGTGTCGGCGACCCCGGCGACGTCGGTCTCCGACTGGCCGACGCCGACGGTCTCGACGATCACCAGGTCGAAGAGACCGCGCAGCAGGATGACCGCGGGATAGGTCAGTTCGGCCAGCCCACCGAGGCGGGCCCGTGCCGCCATGGAGCGCACGAAGACGCCGACGTCGGCGGGATCGACGGCAAAGCGCGTTCGGTCGCCGAGCAGCGCGCCGCCCGAGCGTTTCGAGGAAGGATCGACGGCGATCACGGCGACGCTGCGGCCCCCGGCGCGCAGGGCGCGGATCAGGGCGCCGATCAAGGTCGACTTGCCGACCCCCGGCGGGCCGGTTATGCCGAGCACCTGGCCGCCGGGCGCCGCGTAGGCGGCATCGAGCAGCGCCAGGGTCGCGGCGGCCTCCGGCGCGCGCTCCAGGTCGCCCAGGGCGCGCGCTATGGCGGCCTTGCCACCCGACTTCAAGCCTTCGAGGTCCGACTCGCTCACGAGGGGCAGTTGGCCGGCTTCGCCGGAGTCGGTCAAGGCCGTGCGCATTGCGGCTTGCCTGCGGCCGGCCGGAGGTGCCAAGCTGCGCCGCGATGGAGGACACACTCGGCACCGTCTCGTCCCACTACGCCCGCCACGGCGCGCTGACCGCGCGGATTCTGGACGCCTTGAAGTCGGCCGGGAAGAATACGGGCGCGCTCGGCCTGGAAGACCTGGCGCCGCTCGACCAGTTCCACCTGCGCGGCCACCAAGCGACCCGCGAGCTGGCCGCAGAGGCAGGCCTCGCCCCCGGCCAGCGCCTGCTCGACATCGGCAGCGGCATCGGCGGGCCGGCCCGGATGCTGGCCCAGGAGCAGGGAGTCGCCGTCACCGCGGTCGATCTGACCGAGGCTTTTTGCCGCACCGCGGCAGAGCTCTCGGCCCTGCTCCCCGAGGCGGCGGCGCCGGCCTTCCTCTGCGCCGACGCGACCCGGCTGCCCTTTGCCGCCGACAGCTTCGACGTGGTCTGGACCCAGCACGCCGCGATGAACATCCCGGACAAGGCCGCGCTTTACCGGGAATGCCTGCGGGCCTGCCGGCCGGGCGGGCGTTTCCTGGTCTACGACGTGGTCGAGGGGCCGGCCGGCGATCCCTACTTCCCGGTGCCCTGGGCCTCGAGCCCGCGCGGCAGCTTCCTGGTCGCCGCGCCGGAGCTGCGCCGGCTGGTACTGGCCGCCGGGTTCCACGAGCTCGCCTTCCGCGACCTGACCGCGGCGGCCCTGGCTTGGAACCGGGAGCGCCAGGCGCGGATGGCGGAGGCGGAAAGCCCACCGGCCTTGGGACCGCACCTCCTCATGGGCCCGGAGTTCCCGCAGATGATCGCCAACGTCGGCCGGGGGCTGGAGGAAGGCCGCCTGGGCCTGGCCATGGGGCTCTTCGCGAAGCCGGATTGATCCGGACGACGTGATAGGCTGTCCTCCTTCCCTCGGGACAAGCTCCTCGGGACAGGAGGCGCCGATGTGGAAATGGCTGGTCGCCCAGGGCCCGACCTTCAACGCCGCCTTGATCACGGTCGTGACCATGATCCCGGCCCTGCTCGCTTTCTCGATTCTGGACTGGCTGGGGGTGGGCCTTCTGGGTGTCATCGGCCTGCTGATCGCCGTGAAGGTCGACCTGCACGAGGATGCGGTCGCCGGCGACATGACCCGCATGAGCATGGTCTATCGCGAACAGCTTGCCGAGCGGGCCCGACGCGACCCGCAGCAAGTCGCCGCCGAAGCGCAGGCCCGGGCGCGGGTTCTGCAGGTGGTTCGCCTGATCTTCGGCACCCTCGCCGCGACCGGCTTCGGCATCCGCCTGCTCTCCGCCCTCTAATACCAAGGAGCCGCGCCGACCGCCCACGCAACGGTCACAGATAAGACCGCGATTATCCTCCGCTCCGCGTCACGCTCTGCCGCTAGAGTGCCGTCGCCTGAAAGCGGCCGACCGACCCGTAGCGGCTACGGCGGTACGTCTCAGGTCCTAACGTCACCATCGCAACCACCACCGGGAAACGACGAGGGCTCACTCCATGACCAAGGGCTTTCCATGGGCGACGACAAGCCTGGCGCTTACGCTTGGCATCTTCGGGATTGCCGGGGCCCAGGCCCAAGCCGAAGACGAGGCCAGCTACCAGGCGCTCTGCGAAGAGAACGCACCGGTCGAACAATGCAACTGCCTGCTGCGCGAACTGAAGGGCAACCTTTCGCCGAGGGACTATCAGGCCTTCTTGACCGTCTCCGTGGTCAGCGCCCGGGACCCCTCCAAGACCCTCGAGGTCATGCGCGCGCAGGCCGAGGGCGAGGAGGAGGTCGCGGCGATGAGCTCGCGCATCGCCGGCGCCGTCGCGCCGGCCACCAAGACCTGCGGGATCATCAAGGACCAGTAGTAAACGCGCCTAAAAAACGCCGCAAAAAGGAAGCAATTCAAAGGCTCAAGGGCCTATGCCCCGACCCGATGCCCGAAAGGCGACGCCGGCCTTCGAGGGCTCCGCACCGACGTCAACCGCCAGGCCTTCGACCCCTGACCATGGCCGAAGGCGGCTTCGAGAGACAGGAGACGAAGACAGGATGGTCTTTGGTATGAGATGGACGCTGGCCGGCCTGATGGCCGCGGTCCTGCTGCCCGGCGTCGCTTTCGGCGTCAACCAGGACGAGGACGACTTCCGCGCCCTTTGCGCTCTCGATACCGGAGCCGAGAAATGCGATTGCTACCTCCTGCGACTGCAGGAAGCGCTCTCGCCGGCCGACTATCGGACCTTCCTGAGCGCCCTCCTGGCCAACGCAAAGACGCAGAAGAGCGGGGTCGACCTCTCGCCCCATCTCGTGTCGATCGACGAGGACGCCCAGGACCTGCGCCAGCGGATCACCCGGGCCAGCGACCACGGTCTGACCGCCTGCGAGATCGACTATCACGAATAGGTGCCGCGGCCCGGCCGAGCACACCGTCAAGCTAGGTGTCGGCCGATCCCGCACCACCTAACCATCACCGGTCTTGGCCCGGTGATCCGTCGATGCGAAAGACGGACGCTCAAGCCCCCCGCGGTCTTGCGGCCGGCGCCCCGGCGCCTACTCTTTGTCCGCCAGCTCCGCCTGGGCGGCGGCGAGACGGGCGATCGGCACGCGGAAGGGCGAGCAGGAGACGTAGTCCAGGCCGACCTCGTGGCAGAAGGTCACCGAGGCCGGATCGCCGCCGTGCTCGCCACAGATGCCGAGCTTGATCTCGGGCCGCGTGGCGCGGCCGCGCTCGACGCCGATCCGGACCAGCTCGCCGACGCCGTCGCGATCGATGGAGATGAAGGGATCGGTCTCGACGATGCCCCGCTCCTCGTAGGCCGGCAGAAAGTTGCCGGCGTCGTCGCGCGACAGGCCATAGGCGGTCTGGGTCAGGTCGTTGGTGCCGAAGCTGAAGAACTCGGCCGCGCGGGCGATGCGGCCGGCGGTCAGGGCGGCGCGCGGCAGCTCGATCATGGTCCCGACGATATAGGGGATGGTGATGCCCGCGGCTTCCATGACCTCCTCGGCGGTCCGGTCGATCAAGGCCTTGAGCAGGTCGAGCTCCTTCTCGATCGCGATCAGCGGCACCATGATCTCCGGCTCGACCGCAGCCGCGCCGTCCTTGATCACCTGGGCCGCGGCCTCGAAGATGGCACGGGCCTGCATCTCGTAGATCTCCGGATAGGTGATGCCCAGGCGGCAGCCGCGGTGGCCGAGCATGGGATTGACCTCGGAGAGCTTGATCACCCGCTGGCGCATGTGATCGACCGAGACCCCGGCCGCCGCGGCGACCTCGGCCATCTCGGCCTCGGCATGCGGCAGGAACTCGTGCAGCGGCGGATCCAGCAGACGGATGGTCACCGGCTGGCCCTGCATGATCTCGAAGATCTCGGCGAAGTCCCGGCGCTGCATCGGCAGGATCCGGTCCAGCGCCTTGCGCCGGCCCTGCGGGCTGTCGGCCAGGATCATCTCGCGCACCGCGAGGATGCGGTCGGCGTCGAAGAACATGTGTTCGGTCCGGCAGAGCCCGACGCCCTCGGCGCCGAACCGCAGCGCGATGCGGCAGTCCTCCGGGGTGTCGGCATTGGCCCGCACGCCGAGCCGCCGGGTCTCGTCGGCCCAGTCCATGATCTTGGCGAAGTCGCCGGAAAGCTCGGGCTCGATGGTCGGCACCTCGCCGGCCATGACCTCGCCGGTGGCGCCGTCCAGGGTCACAAGGTCGCCCTCGTTGAGCACGACGTCGCGGACCCGCATGGTGCCGGTCTTATAGTCGATGCGCAGTTCGCCGGCGCCGGCGACGCAGGGCCGGCCCATGCCGCGCGCGACCACGGCGGCGTGGCTGGTCATGCCGCCCCGCGTCGTCAGAATGCCCCTGGCGGCGTGCATGCCGTGGATGTCCTCCGGCGAGGTCTCGACCCGGCAGAGGATCACCGTCTCGCCCGCCGCGGCCTGCCGCTCGGCGGCGTCGGCGTTGAACACGATGCGCCCGGAGGCGGCGCCCGGCGAGGCCGGCAGGCCGCGGGCGATGGTCCGGCGCTCGGCCGCCGGGTCCAGGGTCGGATGCAGGAGCTGGTCGAGCGAGGTCGGATCGATCCGCGCCACCGCCGCCTCCTTGGTGATCAGCCCTTCGTCGAACATGTCGCAGGCGATCTTCAGCGCCGCGCTGGCGGTGCGCTTGCCGTTGCGCGTCTGCAGCATGTAGAGGGTGCCGCGCTGAACCGTGAATTCGACGTCCTGCATGTCGCGGTAGTGCCGCTCCAGCTTGTGGCGGACCTCGTCGAGCTGGGCGAAGACCTCGGGCATCACCTCTTCCATGGCCGGCAGGTCGGAATGATTGGCCCGCTTGCCGGCCAGGGTCAGGTGCTGCGGCGTACGGATGCCGGCGACCACGTCCTCGCCCTGGGCGTTCACCAGGTATTCGCCGTAGAAGAGGTTCTCGCCGGTCGAGGGATCGCGGGTGAAGGCGACGCCGGTGGCGCAGTCCTCGCCCATGTTGCCGAAGACCATGGCCTGGACGTTGACCGCCGTGCCCCAGTCGTCCGGAACGTTGTGCAGCTTGCGATAGGTCACCGCGCGGGCGTTCGACCAGGAGCGGAAGACCGCCGAGATCGCGGCCCAGACCTGCTGCATCGGCTCCTGCGGGAAGGCGTCCCCGGCCTCCTCGGTGATCCTGGCCTTGTAATCCGCGATCACCGCCTGCCAGTCCCCGGCCGAGAGCTCGGTGTCGAGGGTGGCGCCGCGGTCCTCCTTGTGCAGCTCGAGGATCTCCTCGAAGAGGTGGTGGTCCACGCCCATCACCACGTCGCCGAACATCTGGATGAAGCGGCGGTAGCTGTCGTAGGCGAAGCGGGCGTCGCCGGAATGCCTGGCCAGACCCTCGACCGTCTCGTCGTTCAGCCCCAGGTTCAGGACCGTGTCCATCATGCCCGGCATCGAGGCCCGGGCACCCGAGCGCACCGAGACCAGCAGCGGGTTGCCGGGGTCTCCGAAACCGGCGCCGGTCTGCGCCTCGACCGCGGCCAGCGCCCGGCCGACCTCGGCGTCCAGGCCGTCGGGATAGGACCCGCCGTTCTGGTTGAAGAAGGTGCAGACATCGGTGGTGATGGTGAAGCCCGGCGGCACCGGCAGGCCCAGCGCCGACATCTCGGCCAGGTTGGCTCCCTTGCCGCCCAGCAGCGCCTTCATCCCGGCGCGCCCTTCCGCCTGGCCCCCGCCGAAACCATAGACCCACTTGGTCATCGCTCTCCCCTGCCCGTTGTCGCCCTCTTCGAGGGCCGTTGTTCCGTCAATCGCCGACCCGCCGACGCCTGAGCCAGCCTCCTGCCCCGCTGTCATGCCCGGACTTGATCCGGGCCCCATCGAGCCGCGGCACCATGGATGGCCGGGTCAAGCCCGGCCATGACATCTTGTGTGACGGCAGCACAGGGATCACCGAGCTAGCCCTCGATCTTGGAGAAGTCGGCGACCCGTCCCAGGGTGCCGCCGATGGCCGCCAGGAGGCGCAGCCGGTTCTCGCGCAGGGCGGCGTCCTCGCTGTTGACGGTCACATGGTCGAAGAAGGCGTCGACCGGCCGCCGCAGCCCGGCCAGGGCCGCCATGGCGCCGGTGAAGTCCTCTCTGGAGAGCGCGTCGCCGGCGGTCTCCGAGGCCTGGTTCAGGGCGGCGAAGAGGCTCTTCTCCTCGTCCTGGGCCAGAGCGGCGGCTCGGGCGCCGCCATTGTAGCTGGCCTTGTCCTTCTTCTGCTCGATCCGGACGATATTGGTCGCGCGGCGGTAGGCGACCAGCAGGTTGGCGCCGTCGTCGCTGCCGAGGAAGCCCTCCAGGGCCTCGACCCGGTCCAGCAGGCGCAGCAGATCGTCCTCGCCGCCGAGCGCGAAGACCGCCGAGATCAGGTCGTGACGCACGCCGCGATCGCGCAAGGCCACCTTCAGGCGCTCGGCGAAGAAGTCCACCAGTGGTCCGGCCACTTCGAACTCTCCCAGGCGGTGATAGAGCCTCCGGGAGGCTTCGAAGATCTCCATAAGCGGGAGACGAAGCCTGTTCTCGACGATCAGGCGGATCACGCCCAGGGCGGCGCGGCGCAAGGCATAGGGATCCTTGGAGCCGGTCGGTTTCTCGTCGATCGCGAAGAAGCCGACCAGGGAATCGATCTTGTCGGCCAGGGCGACGCAGACCGAGACCGGCGCCGAGGGACAGGCGTCGTTGGGGCCCTGGGGCGCGTAGTGCTCGGCGATGGCTTCGGCGACCTCGTCGTGCTCGCCGTCATGGCGGGCGTAGTAGCGGCCCATGATGCCCTGCAGCTCGGGGAACTCGCCGACCATGCCGCTGACCAGGTCGGCCTTGGCGAGGCGCGACGCCGAGCGGACCCGGTCGAGGTCGGCGCCCGGGACGTGGCGGGCGATCTCGGCGGCCAGGGCCTGCATCCGGTCGACCTTCTCGTCCAGGGTGCCGAGCTTGGCGTGGAAGACGATCTGCTCCAGGGCCGGGGCGCGGCTGGCCAGGCTGACCTTGCGGTCCTGGTCCCAGAAGAAGCGGGCGTCCGAAAGCCGGGCACGGAGCACCCGCTCGTTCCCGGCGACGATGACCTTGCCCCGGTCGGCCGTCGTCATGTTGGCGACGATGACGAAACGGTCCGCCAGGCGGCCCTTGTCGTCCTGGGTCACGAAGTACTTCTGGTGGCTGCGCAGGGAGGTGGTCAGCACCTCGGGCGGCAAGTCCATAAAGTCCGCGTCGATGCGGCCGAGCAGCGGCACCGGCCACTCGACCAGGCCGGCGACCTCCTCCAGCAGGCCCGCGTCAGGTTTCACTGTCAGGCCCTGCCTGGCGGCGAACTGGCCGGCCTTCTTCTCGATGAGCGCCTGGCGCTCGGCCGGATCGAGGATCACCTTGGCCGCCTTAAGCTTGGCCCTGTAGTCCTTGAAGTCCTTCACCGCGAAGGACTTGGGCGCCAGGAAGCGGTGGCCGGGCGTGCGGTTGGTGAATGCG
Source organism: Kiloniellales bacterium (assembly GCA_022361275.1). Lineage (GTDB taxonomy): Bacteria > Pseudomonadota > Alphaproteobacteria > Kiloniellales > JAKSBE01 > JAKSBE01. Next base: position 17,476 of record JAKSBE010000437.1, on the reverse strand, counting down.
AGCTCGGCCGTGCCCAGCGCGATGCCGCCTTTCAGGCGCTTGCCGTCGAAGACCGCCAGCACCGCGTGCAGCGGCCGTACCCAGCGGAAGGCCCCGGCGGTCCAGCGCATCGACTTGGGCCAGGGCAGCGCGCGGACCGCGGCGCCGATCACCTCCGGCAGGACCTCCGCGGTCGGCCGGCCCGGGATCTCGCGGACCAGGAAGTAGACCTTGCCCTTGTCGGTCTCGCGCAGTCGGGCCTGGTCGATGGACGACAGGCCGTTGGCCTTGAGGAAGCCCTGGATCGCCGGCTCCGGCGCGCCTTCGCGCGGCCCGCGCTTCTCCTCGCTGACGTCGGGCTGGCGCTTCGGCAGGCCCTCGACCACCAGTGCCAGGCGCCGCGGCGTGGCGAAGACCTCGGCCTTGGAGAAGGCGAGCCCGGCGCCCTTCAGCCCCTCGGTCGCCAGGCGCCGCAGATCCGCCGCCGCCCGCGCCTGCATCCGGGCCGGCACCTCCTCCGACAGGATCTCCAGCAGCAGCTCAGGCATGGCTGGCCTCAGTTCGCAAGTATCCTGCGTTTGCAACGGCACGAACCGGCTCCCTCCCCCCTTGAGGGGGAGGGAATGGCGCCTGCGCCGGAGGGAAACTAAACAGACCCATCACGCCCTCTCTCGGCTGGCCAGCCAGGCTTCGCAGCAGCCCTTGGCGAGGGCACGGATGCGGCCGATGTAGGATTGGCGCTCGGTCACCGAGATCACGCCGCGGGCATCCAGCAGGTTGAAGAGGTGGCTCGCCTTCATGCAGTGGTCATAGGCCGGCAACGGCAGGGGATGGTTGCGGTTCAGGAGCTTGCCGCACTCCGCCTCGGCATCCACGAAGTGCTGCATCAGCACCTCGGTCGAGGCGATCTCGAAGTTGTAGGTCGAGAACTCCCATTCGTTCTGCAGGAAGACGTCGCGGTAGCTCTTGCCGCCCTGGTCCAGAGGCACGCCGTCCCAGTCCAGGTCGTAGACGTTCTCGACCCCCTGCACGTACATCGCCAGGCGTTCCAGGCCGTAGGTCAGCTCGACCGAGACCGGATCGCAGTCGATGCCGCCGACCTGCTGGAAGTAGGTGTACTGGGTGACCTCCATGCCGTCGCACCAGACCTCCCAGCCCAGGCCCCAGGCCCCCAGGGTCGGGGCCTCCCAGTCATCCTCGACGAAACGGATGTCGTGGGCCAGGGGATCGATGCCGAGGGCGCGCAGCGAATCGAGATAGAGCTCCTGGCTGTCGGCCGGCGCCGGCTTCAGGATCACCTGGAACTGGTAATAGTGCTGCAGGCGGTTGGGGTTCTCGCCGTAGCGCCCGTCGGTCGGGCGCCGCGAGGGCTGGACGTAGGCCGCGCGCCAGGTCTCCGGCCCCAGGGCGCGCAGGGTCGTCGCCGGATGGAAGGTCCCGGCGCCGACCTCCATGTCGTAGGGCTGCAGGATGACGCAGCCCTGATCCGCCCAGTAATCCTGCAGGGTCAGGATCAGGCGCTGGAAGCAGGTCCGCTTCGCCTGGGCCCGCGCCTGGGTTAGGGCCAGGGTCGGGGCTTGATCTTTACGGCTCTCGGGCATGGGGCTGACGCGATTGCTGCAGCGCACAACGGGGCAAAGACCTTATCTTCGGCCCCGGGGCGAATCAAGCGCGGAAGCCGGAGCCGAGGCGTCCCTACAGCAGCCGGCCGCAGTTGCTGCAGCTCTTGTCCGGCTTGGGGACCTGGTAGGTCTTGCAGCCCGGGCACTCGACCATCTCCTCGACCCTGGGCGTGCCGCCGCCGACCTTGTCAGCTTTCGATCTGTCCTGGGCCTTGCGCAGCTGATCGAGGCGGGCGATCCATTTGAAGCCCCACCAGACGGCGCCGATGATCGCCGCGAGGATCAGCAGTTTCTGGATCGAGAACCCGAACATGATCGAGTCTTAGGAGCGTGTGGGGCCACCGGTCAAGCCAAAGCCCCTGGCCCCGACGAGACCGGCCGTCAAAGCCCGTAGCGCGACCACAAGGCGCGCTCTTCGGCGGCGGCGAGCAGGTCAGCGGCCCAGGCGCCATCGGCCAGGCTCGGCCCCCGGGTATCGGCGAGGCCGAGGCGGCGGCGCCACCAGGGCCGCGCGCCGTCGACCGGCTTGAGGTGCACCTTGTCGCCGTAACGTTCGCGCATCACCGCCCGCAGATGGCCGAGGCCGTCGATCAAGCCGAGCTCCAGCGCCTTCTTGCCGGTCCAGAACTCGCCGCTGAACAGCGCCTTGTCGCTGCCCTTCAGCCGGTCGCCGCGGCGCGCCTTCACCGTGTCGATGAAGGTGGCGTGCATGTCCTTCTGGATCGCCTTGAGCCGGGTGACGTCCTTGGGGTCCTCCTCAAGGAAGGGATCGAGCATGCGCTTGCGCTCGCCCGCGGTGTGGAGCCGGCGTTCGATACCGAAGCGCTTCAGCAGTTCCGGAAAGCCGAAGCCGGCGGAAATCACGCCGATCGAGCCGAGAATCGAGCTGTCGTCGGCGAAGATCTCGTCGGCGGCGCAGGCCAGCCAGTAGCCGCCGGAAGCTGCCGCGTCCTCGCAGAAGGCCACCACCGGGATCTTCTTCTCCTCGGCCAGCTCGCGGATCCGCCGGGCGATCAGGGCGGACTGCACCGGCGAGCCGCCGGGCGAGTTGACCTGCAGGGCCACGGCCTTGAGGCGCGGCGCCTTGAAGGCCCGCTCGATGACCGGGGCGAGGGCACTGAGGGTCAGGCCGCTGCGCAGCGGTCCGAGGGAGCCGATGACCCCGGACAGCCGGATCACGGTGACGATCGGCGGCGGTTCCGGCAGGCGGCCGAAGGACCAGCGGTGGAGGAGGCTCGCGATATCCATGAGCGCCTACATGGGGACTGCCGGCCCGGCTGCCAAGCGCGGACGGGCTCGTGCCGACTTGCGCAAATCGGGACTACATCGGCAGCGGCGCCGCGTCGCGCAGCACTGTCTCGGCCGCCGCGGTGAAGCCGCCGTCGGGCCGGTGCAGCACCAAGCCGGGATGCAGGCGCAGAGCCGCCCGGCTGCCCTTGCGCGCGCGGACCACGATCCGCTTCGCCGGCTTGGGCTCGGGACCGCCCGGCCAGAGGGGAAAGACGACGATGCCGCCGGCGCGGCCGGCCAGGGCGGCGAGAATCTCGTCCAGGCGCTCGGCCCGGTGGATCACGCTCAGGCTGCCGCCGTCGCGCAGCCGGCGCAGGCCGAGGTCGAGCCAGTCCGCCAAGCCGGCCGAGGCCTCGCCGTGGCTGCGGCGCCGGTCGAGATCCTCGGGCAGGCGGGCCCGGGCCGGGTCCAGGTAGGGCGGGTTGAGCAGGACGTGGTCGAAGCGCGCCGGGCGCAACTCCGGCGGGGGTGCCAGAAGATCGCCCGTCAGGATCCGGACGCTCTCCGCGTGGCCGTTGGCCGCCGCGTTGTCCCGCGCCAGCGCGGCGCTCGCCGGATCGCACTCCAGGCCGGTGGCCGCGACCCCGGGCACCCGGGCCAGCAGGCAGAGCGCGGCCGCGCCGCTGCCGCAGCCGAGGTCGAGCACCGCCTCGCCCGCACGGGCCGGCACCGCTGCCGCCAGGATCACCGGATCGATCGCCACCCGGTAGCCCCGCGCGGCCTGCAGCAGGCGAACCCGCCCGGCCAACAGCCGGTCCTCGGTCACGGCACGCCGGGCCTCGACGGTCACGGCATGGGCTCCTCGCCGACCTCGACCAGCAGGCGCCGGGCCTGGATGTAGTCGTCGTCGTCGACGCAGAGCCGCCGCGGGATGGCGCCGGCCGAGCCCTCCAGGACGCTGGTGTGGCCGTCCAGCACGAAGGTCGGGATGCCGGAATCGGACAGCAGCGCTCGGAGCCAGGAAATCTTCACCAGATCGTTGCTTCGCAGCAGCTCCTTCATTCCGGAACAACCTCTCGAGAACCGCGGCGGCCCCTGCCCCCTGCCGTTCGAAGCGAGTGGGCTTGACCGGCCCGGCGTTCAACCTATCCTGCCAGGAAACATGGCCCACCCTCAGGCTGCAAGTGGTAAGCTAGGCGCTGCGGGACAACCTTGAAACGGGGACCGGACTTGGCATTCGCTGCCGGCGCGACGACTGAGAAGACTGCGCGGAACCGCTCCGCGGACGACAGCCTGGCACGCCTTGTCGGCGACGACCTAGCGGCCGTCAACACGGCGATTCTGGCGCGGATGGATTCGCCGGTGGCGCTGATTCCGCAGCTCGCCGGCCACATCATCGCCGCCGGCGGCAAGCGGCTGCGGCCGATGCTGACCCTCGCCTCGGCCCGGCTCTGCGGCTATCAGGGGCAGCGCCATATCCCCCTGGCCGCCTGCGTCGAGTTCATCCATACCGCGACCCTGCTCCACGACGACGTGGTCGACGACAGCGGCCTGCGCCGCGGCCTGGCGACCGCAAATGCGGTCTGGGGCAACAAGGCCAGCGTTCTGGTCGGCGATTTCCTGTTCAGCCGGGCCTTCCAGCTGATGGTGGAGGACGGCTCGCTGAAGATCCTCAAGATCCTCTCCGACGCCTCTGCGGTGATCGCCGAGGGCGAGGTTCAGCAGCTGATGACCGCCAACGACACCTCGACCGACGAGGCGACCTATCTGGACGTCATCCGCTCGAAGACCGCGGCGCTTTTCGCCGCAGCCTGCCAGGTCGGCGCGGTGGTCGCCGAACGCCCGGAGGCCGAGGAAGAGGCCTTGCGCCGCTTCGGACTGAACTTCGGCATGGCCTTCCAGCTGATCGACGACGTTCTGGACTACAACGCGGACCAGGGCAAGTTGGGCAAGGCGGTCGGCGACGACTTCCGCGACGGCAAGGTGACGCTGCCGGTGGTCCTGGCCTTTGCCCGCGGCGACGAGGGCGAGCGCGGCTTCTGGCGGCGCTGCATCGAAGAGCAGGATCAGAACGATGCCGACCTGGAAAAGGCCCTCGCGCTGATGCAGCGGCATGGCGCGCTGGCCGACGCCATGGAGCGGGCCCGCAGCTATGGCCGGGCGGCCCTGGAGACCCTCGACACCTTCGCCGAGAGCGCGGTCAAGGCGGCGCTCGCCGAGACCCTGGAACAGAGCTTGCGGCGGATCAGCTAGATAGAGCAGGTCCGAATCCCGCTCTACGTCGACGGTTTAGAGGCACCAAGGCGAGGTCAGCGGAGCAGGGGGTATCAGGACAGGAAATCGGCTGTGACGAAGAGCATGTTGACCGTCTCGCCGTCCGCCGACAACGGCAGGATCAGGTCTTCCGTCTCCTTGTACGCGTGGTGCTTCCCGACATAGGGGGTGTCGCTGGATATCGGCACCCGCGTCTCCACGACCCTGGCACAGGCGGACCAGATCCGGCTGGGCGGCCGCTGATGCGGAAGGTCGCTCATCCAGGAGCCGGTGAGGTTCCGATTCAGATGGCTCGCCATCTTCGTTCCGATCAGGCGGTAGCGGAAGTCGAGCGGGTCCTGCGCGACATCGAGCAGGAACACGCAAGGCAGGATCGTGCGGATGTCCGCAGGATCCAGATCGGCCCGGGACGGCATGGCCCGCCCGGCGCGGATCCGATCCCAGTAGACGTAGGCGGCCTGGTTCGTGGGGTGGCGGAGCTGCGCGGCCTCGAAGACGACCGTGGCCGCCGGGTCGCGCGCCTTAGGCTTTCCGCCTCTTCGCGATGGTTGCATGCTCAAACTCGTCTGGCGTGGCGAGAGTCGAGCCTAGACCCCTCGTTCCGTCGGCAAATCCCGAAAACGGCGTAGCGGTGCGGCAAATGACACCGATGCCTGGGCAGGCCCCGAAGTTCCGAAAACTCCGGAACCACCTGCCCCCGAGACCGATATCGGCGATCTCCGCAAGGTGCCTCGTAAAACCTGGTCGGGGAGAGAGGATTTGAACCTCCGGCCCCCACGTCCCGAACGTGGTGCTCTACCAGGCTGAGCTACTCCCCGAAGCGCCGGGGTTATAGCCCGCTCCAGGCCGCTTGGCAACGTCCGGCTGGAGGCCCGCTCAGGATCTCCGAATCCTTTAAGCAGACTTAACACTTAGCAAGTCGTTAAGGATTTTCGCTCAGTCTTGAACCGTCCGGAACTCGGGATTCCCGGGGGTCCTGGCCAAGGCAAATCCGGCTTGGAGCGGCGGCCGGACCGATCCGACGGCGCCCCGCCTTGCGGCGAAGGGCCCGAGGATCGGCAAAGCGTGGAGGACGGCGACAGCCCATGGTCATCGCGGCTGCAAGACGTGAAGCTTGTTCACGCAAGCGATGGCCGCCGAGGCTTCCGCCGCGGACGGAGACCGGACGATGACGCGGGAACCGATCCACGGCGCGTCGCCGAAGATCGGCGGGGCGGACGGGCTCTGCGGGACCACCTCGCGCCCCCTGCACTACATCGCAGCGACCGTCCTGGGACTGGGGTTCACCGCGATCCTGGTCCTGCTGGCCTTCACCCATATGTCCAACCTGAACGAGACCGCCTTCGACGCCACGGCGGAAGAGATCAAGGCGCTGATCAACCAGCGTCTCACCCGCTCGGTCGAGATCGTCCACGGTCTCGCCACCCTGTTCCATGCCTCCGCCTTCGTCGAATCCTACGAATTCGGGATCATGACCGACGAACTGCTGAAGCGTGCACCGAACATCGACGCGGCCATCTATACGCCCCTCGAGACAAACCGGAGGCTGTTCGAGGACGAGATGATGGTGCGCTACGAACGCCCGATCCCTATCACCGAGATGCAGGACGGCGATCTGGTGCCGGCGGAAGATCGGGACCTCTACGCCCCGGTCCAGCTGCTACAGCCTCTCAAGCGCAACAACCAGGACCTGCTCGGCTTCGACTTCCTTTCGGACCCCAAGCTGCGCGAAGGCGTGGAGCGGGCCATCGTGACCGGCCAGTCCGCAATGGCCGGGCTGGTCTTCGGGCCGAACGGCCGCAAGCGCTATTGGCTGTTCCGGGCGATCTACCGCGGCCGGGACACCCCGCTCGACGCCGAGGAACGGCGCAGCAACGTCACCGGGCTGGTCGCGGTCCGGATCAACCCGGCTCTGCTGTTCGACAGCGACATGCTGACCGCAGACCTCTCGGTCACGCTCATGGCCGACGACGACAGCGTGCCGGAGAGGGAGCGGACGCTCTACCGGAAGGCCGCGGAGCCCGGGCAGCGCCTGCCCTTGGCCTCGGCGAACACCCTGAGCCGGACCTACCGCATCTACCTGGGCGAGCGGACCCTGGTCCTTCAGGTCACCAAGCAGCTGTCGCTCCTGGAGATCAAGCCCGAGATCACCCTGATCGCCTTCTCCGTGGGCATCCTGATCACCGTGCTCCTGCTGCTTCTGGCCCGCTACACGATCCTGCGGGCGCAGGACCTCGAGCAGCGCCACGAGGAGGTCAGCCGCCAGGTCACCCAGAAGACCCGCGAGCTCTCCACCAGCGAGGAGCGCTACCGGCAGCTCGTGGAAACCACCAACGTCGTGCTCTTCGAGGCCGAGCCGCAGGACCTCCGCTTCACCTACGTCGGGCCGCAGGCGGCCAAGCTCCTGGGCTATGCCGTGGAGGACTGGTACCAGGAGCGCTTCTGGATCGAGCACATCCACGCCGCCGACCGCGCCCGGACGCTCACCCAATGCCGCAAGGCCATCGAGCTGGGAGAAGACCGGGCCTTCGAGTGCCGCATGCTGTCCGAAGACGGCCGCACGGTCTGGGTGCGCATCCTGGTGACCATCCCGCCCCGCGACGACGAGGCACAGTACCTGCATGGCGCCATGCTGGACATCACGGAGGTCAAGGAAGCCGCCCTGGCGATGACCATCGCCAAGGAAGAGGCGGAGATCGCCAGCCGGGCGAAGTCGAGCTTCCTGGCCAATGTCAGCCACGAGCTGCGGACGCCGCTCAACGCCGTGATCGGCTTCTCCGAAATGATCCGCAACGAGACCTTCGGGCCGACCGGGGACTCGCGCTATCGCGAGTACGCCAAGGACATCCACGACAGCGGGCGCCATCTGCTGTCCCTGATCAACGACATCCTCGACGTCTCCAAGATCGAGGCCGGCAAGTTCACGCTGCACGAGGAGCCGGTCTCCCTGCCCAAGATCGTCACCTCGGCGCTCCGCTTCGTGCGCGAGCGCGCCCGCATCGGCCGCCTGACCCTGAGCGCGGATCTGCCCTACGACCTGCCGCTGATCCTGGCGGACGAGCGCAGCATGAAGCAGGTCCTGCTCAACCTCCTGACCAACGCCGTGAAGTTCACGCCGGAAGGCGGGACGGTCACGGTACGCGCCGACTGCAGCCCCGAGGGCGAGGTTTGGCTCGCCGTCGCGGATACCGGGATCGGCATGTCGAAAGAGGATCTGCCGCGGGCGATGGAGGCCTTCGGCCAGGTCGACAGCGATCTGTCACGCCGTTACGAGGGCACGGGGCTGGGCCTGCCCTTGGCGAAGCGGTTGGTCGAGATGCACGACGGCCGCTTCGAGATCGAGAGCGAGCTCGACCATGGCACCGTGGTCACGGTAATCCTGCCCGCCGAACGGTGCATCGATCCGGCTTCGGTCGAAGCCCCGGCCCCGGAAGCCCTGCGCCGGCGGCGGTCTCCCGCCGCCTGATACCAAGGACCGGACGACCTGGGACTCAGCCAAACCTGGTGTCCCGATTCCGAAATGCGCGGAGCAGCTTGTCCCCGTTCAGACGAACGGGGACAAGCTGGGACCTCTAGGCAATCATCGGAGGGCAAGGAGCGCGCCGGCGGTGTGGACGGTTGCGGCGCAGCTCGTATCAGCGTGTTGCGCTTCGCCGGTATCCCTTAGTGCAGGCGACGCTCGAAGCAGCGGATCTTGTAGCGGCCGACGACCGAGGCCTTGAACAGCCGGCAGGCCCGCAGGGTCTCGCCCTCGGGATCGTAGAACCAGAGATCGCGGCCGGAAGAGGCCGAAAGCTGCGCCGTCGGAAGCCGAGGCGCCGGAAGCCGGGGCGCGGGCGGCTCCTCGGGCTCCGTCGTCCCGCGCAAGACCAAGACCTCCGGAACGACGGCCTCGGGCGAGGCAACGAAGGCCACGGTCTCGCTGGCGCTGCCGCGATGCACCCGCAGCGGCGAGACTTGCGAAACCTGCGGCAACTGCACCGTGACGAGCTTGGCGCCGTTCTCCCGGGTCGCAACGGAGTCCGCGGCCGGGACGGCCGCCGCCGCGATCAGCAGGCTCGCCGCCAGCGAAGACACCGAGGTAAAAGATCTTATTGATCTCAGCTTCATCGCCTCCCAAGCCTCCGGATCAAATTCCATTAACGGCGTATTTACCATTTTTTCTCGTTTTAAGGCAAATTTATTTTGAATCGATGGCATTTATAGTTAACGCCGGGATCTGCCCACTGGCCCTCGGTGCCGCCGACGCGCCTGGACGCAGGCCTCCGAAACACGCGCCGAAAGCCCGCTGGGGGCATTCACCGCCAAGACATTGACCCAATCGGAAGAAAGCGCCGGCCTAACGGTGCCGCGCCTGAAAACGCGACGGCGCCGATGCAGCCGGGGCCGGAAAATCGGCCCTACACTTGTAGGTGAAGGCATAGTATCGTTTTGGTACGTCTTTAGCTCTGGCAATCCAGATTCAAAGAGGTTGGCGGGGGCGTAGGGTGAGGCAGCGACGCATCGCCAGGCCGGCGATACGTCCCAGCCGATATCCTCAAAGGGATCGACTGGTAAACTGGGAGGAAAAAGCGAGATGACGGAAACGTCCAAGACAAGTAAGTATGCCGCCGGCCGGCGGCGCTTCCTGACTGGCGCCGCCGCGGTGACCGCGGGCGCCGCGACGACCATCGCCATGCCCAACGTCTCGCGCGCGCAGACGGTGACCCTGAAGATGCAGGGCTCCTGGCCCGCCAAGAACGTCTTCACCGACATGGCGAAGCAATACGTCGAGCGTGTCGAGAAGATGGCCGGCGGCCGCCTGAAGGTCGACTACCTGCCGACCGGCGCGGTGGTGAAGGCTTTCCAGGTGCAGGACGCCTGCCACAAGGGCGTCCTCGACGGCGCCCACTCGGTGACCGCCTATTGGTACGGCAAGAACAAGGCCGCGTCGCTCTTCGGCACCGGCCCGGTCTTCGGCTGCAACGCCTCGCAGATCCTGGCCTGGATCCACTTCGGCGGCGGCAAGGAGCTCTACCGGGAGCTCGTGCAGGACCAGCTCAAGCTGAATATCGTCGGCTTCTTCGCCATGCCGATGCCGACCCAGCCGCTCGGCTGGTTCAAGAAGAAGGTCAGCAGCGCGGACGATCTGAAGGGCCTCAAGTACCGGACGGTCGGTCTGGCCACGGAGATCATGCAGGGCATGGGCCTGAAGGTGACCCAGCTGCCGGGCGGCGAGATCATGCCGGCCCTGGAGAAGGGCGTCATCGAGGCCTTCGAGTTCAACAACCCGACGGCCGACAGCCAGTTCGGCGCCCAGGACGTCTCGAAGCACTACCACATGGGCAGCTACCACCAGGCGGCCGAGTTCTTCGAGATCATGTTCAACAAAGATCGCTTCGAGAGCCTGCCGGCAGAGCACCAGGCGATCCTGGAGCATGCGGCCGAGGCGGCGAACACGGCCAACTACGGCTTCGCCATGGACACCTACTCCAGGGATCTGCAGAAGCTGATCAACGAGAACGGCGTGAACGTCTACCGCACCGACACCTCGATCATGAAGGCCCAGCTCGAATCCTGGGACAAGACCCTGACACGGCTGAACAAGGACCCCTTCTTCAAGAAGGTCGTCGAGAGCCAGAGGGCCTGGTCGGAGCGGGTCGCCTTCTACGACCTGGTCAACTCGGCCGACTACAAGCTCGCCTACGAGCACTACTTCCCGGGCAAGCTACCCGCCTGATCGGGCGGATCGCAGGCTCGACGTCTTCTTCACCGGAAACGGGGCGGCGCGACTGGGCGCCGCCCCACCTGCGTTCCTTTCCACGCTTGACCTACTCCGGGGCGGCGAATGACTCGCTTTATCTTCGTAGTTGACTTGTTGACGGCCTGGGTCGGCAAGACCTTCTCCTGGTGCATCCTTCTCCTGACCTTCGGGGTCGGCTACGAGGTCTTCGTCCGCTACGCCCTCAGGGATCCGACCGCCTGGGCCTTCGACATCAGCTACATGATGTACGGCACGCTGTTCATGATGGCCGGCGCCTATACGCTGTCGCGCGACGGTCACGTGCGCGGCGACGTCATCTACCGGCTGTGGAAGCCGCGCACCCAGGCGATCGTCGAGTTCGTCCTCTACTTCCTGTTCTTCTTTCCAGGCGTCCTGGCCCTGATCATCGCCGGCGCCGACTACGCCAACGATTCCTGGTTCTACAACGAAGTCAGCGTGATGAGCCCGGCCAACGTGCCGATCTTCCAGTTCAAGACCATCATTCCGGTCGCCGGCGGGTTGCTGTTCCTCCAGGGCCTCGCCCAGGTCTGCCGCTGCATCATCTGCATGCGCACCGGCGCCTGGCCCGCCCATCTCGAGGACGTCGAGGAGATGGAGAGGGTCCTCCTGCATCAGCATGAAGAAGAAGCCCGCCAAGGCAGCGGGCTGACCGAACAGCCGAAGCCGGGAGGCGGCCAATGACCAATCCCGAAGTCGCCGTCCTGATGCTCGGGATCTTCATTCTGTCGATCCTCCTGGGCTTCCCGATCTGGATCACCCTCATGGCGATGGGGATCTTCTTCGGCTACTACGCCTACTACGACGCCGAGCGCATGCAGTCGGTCTTCGACAACCGGATCTTCGATCTGCTGGTCAACCAGACCTACTCGGTGATGGCGAACGACGTCCTGGTCGCCGTGCCCCTGTTCCTCTTCATGGGCTACATCGTCGAGCGGGCGAACATCGTCAACCGTCTCTTCCACACCTTGCAGATCGCCGCCCGGCGCCTGCCCGGCTCGATGGCGATTGCCGCGCTTGCGACCTGCTCGCTCTTCGCGACCGCGACCGGAATCGTCGGCGCCGTGGTGACCCTGATGGGCATGCTGGCCTTCCCGGCCATGCTGAAGGCCCGCTACAACACCTCCTTCGCAGCCGGCGTGATCTGTGCCGGCGGCTGCCTGGGCATCCTCATCCCGCCGTCGATCATGCTGATCGTCTACGCCGCGGCCGCCAACGTCTCCGTGGTACGGCTCTACGCCGGCGCGATCCTGCCGGGCTTCCTGCTGGCCGGCCTCTACATGGTCTACGTGGTCGGGCTGTCGCTCCTCAAGCCGAGCCTGGCGCCGAAGCCGCGCGAGGAGGACATCGGCGAGGTGACGACCCGGCAGGTCGTCATCGACATGATGACCTCCTTCTTTCCGCTGGCCTTCCTGATCCTCTCGGTGCTGGGGGCGATCCTCTTCGGCCTGGCGACGCCCTCGGAGGCCGCGTCCATGGGCGCCATCGGCGGCCTGCTGCTCGCGATCGCCTACCGCATCGCCGCGATCCGCGACGGCAGCTTGACGCCGGAGTGGATGCGCAGCGGCGCCCCCGAGGTGAACCCCTGGCTCTACGCCCTGGGGGTCGGCGCCGTGACCTCGGGCCTCGGCTACCTCGCCTACTTCGCGCTGCGGCTTCTGGCCAACGGTGTCTTCGGCCTACCGATGCCCGAGGAGCGCTCCCTGCCGTTCGGTTTCGGCGCCGCCATCTTGCCGAGCCTGTTGATCGCCCTGCTGGTCCGCTTCGGCGGCCACGGCCTGCCGGTTCTGAGCTGGATCCAGCCGCGCAACCCGGCTCTGGTGCCGATGTTCGACTTCGCCGGCCGCGGCGCGCTGATCGGCCTGGCCGGCGCGGCTCTCTACGTCGCCCTGATCCGCTACGACAACCAGGAGTTCTTCCTCTTCCACGAGCTGAACTGGTGGGCTTTCGACACCGGCTTCTACCTCGGTGCCTTCGGCTGGCTGGCCTGGCGGGTGATCGACAAGCAGGGCCTGCAGGAGTCGGTTTACCTTTCGGTCCGCACCTCGGCCATGGTCTGCTGGCTCTTCGTCGGCTCCTGGACCTTCTCCTCGGTCTTCTCCTACCTGGGCGGACACGACCTGATCGAGCATTGGGTCCTCGGCATGAACCTCACCCCGGTGATGTTCCTGATCATGGCCCAGCTCATCATCTTCCTGCTGGGTTGGCCGCTGGAATGGTCGGAGATCATCATCATCTTCGTGCCGATCTTCCTGCCGATGCTGCCTTACTTCGGCATCGACCCCCTGTTCTTCGGCATCCTGGTCGCGCTCAACCTGCAGACCTCCTTCCTGACGCCGCCCATGGCCATGGCGGCCTACTATCTGAAGGGCGTGGCACCGCCGCACATCAAGCTGATCGAGATCTTCAAGGGCGTTCTCCCCTTCCTGTCCATGGTGTTCCTGGCCATGCTCATCCTCTACATCTTCCCCGAGATCGCGCTGTGGCTGCCCGAGGCAGCCTACGGCAAGTGAGCGCAGGGAGAGCCGAAGCCATGCTGGACAAGATCGTCGCCGGAGCCTCCGTCCTCGCCCTGATCGCCTTCCTGGGCGTCGTGATCTCCTTCGTCGCGGAGCCCGACCTCTGGTTCGTGATCATCGTCGTCGTCTACATCGCGGTCTACTTCATCTGGCGCGAGATACGCCAAGGCGGCAGCCACTTCGAGGGCGAGAACTAGCGGCGGGCAACGGGCCGGAAAGGGAGGCGTGCCATGGACCTCATTCGCGAAAGCGGCGTGAGCCTTCGCGGGAAGCTGGCGGCCGGCGAGATCACGGCGGAAGCCCTGGTCCAGGCCTATCTTGCCCGCATCGACGAGGTCGACGGCGAGATCGGCGCCTGGGCCCATCTCGATCCGGACCACGCCCTGGCCCAGGCCCGGACCCTCGACCAGTTGCGCGGCCGGGGATTGCCGCTCGGCCCGCTGCACGGCCTGCCGGTCGCGGTCAAGGACATCGTCGACACCGCGGACCTGCCGACCGAGAACGGCTCCGCCCTGCTGCGCGGCCGCCGGCCGGAGACCGACGCGACCCTGGTGAGCCTGTTGCGGCAGGCGGGCGCGGTCGTCCTGGGCAAGAGCGTGACCACCGAGTTCGCGATGTATGCGCCGGGCAAGACCGCCAATCCGCACCACCTCAAGCACACGCCGGGCGGCTCGTCGAGCGGCTCGGCCGCCGCCGTCGCCGCCGGTATGGCGCCCTTGGCGATCGCCAGCCAGACCAACGGCTCGGTCATCCGGCCCGCGTCCTTCTGCGGGGTCGTCGGCTTCAAGCCGAGCCATGGGCGAATCTCCCGGCATGGCGTCCTGACCCTCTCGCGGCCGCTCGACACCATGGGCGTGATGGCCACGACGGTCGAGGACGCCGCGCTCCTGGCCGAGGTGCTGATGGCCTATGACTCCAGCGACCGCGACATGCGCCCTTTGCCCGCGCCCGGGCTGCTCGACGTCGCGCGGGAGGCGCCACCGCTGCCGCCGCGCTTCGCCTTCGTCAAGACGCCGGTCTGGGAACAGGCGGAGGACGACATGACCGCCGCCCTCTCGGAACTGGCCGATCACCTGGGCGCGGACTGCGAGCGCGTCGACCTGCCGGCGCTCTACGACCGCGCCCTGCCCAGCCACCGCAGCATCATGTGCGCCGATCTCGCCAAGAACCTGCAGCCCTACTACGAGCGTGGCAGGGAGGGGATCAGCCCGCAGCTCGCCGCCTTGATCGAGGAAGGGCGATCGGTCACCGCGATCGACTACAACCGGGCGCTCGAATGGCGGGAGGTGCTCTACGACGGCCTGGCCGAGATCTTCGAGAACTTCGACGCCATCCTGACCGCCCCGGCACCGGGCGAGGCGCCGTCGGGGCTGGAAGCGACCGGCAATCCGGCCTTCTGTACGATGTGGACCTTCCTGGGCACGCCGGCGGTCAGCCTGCCGGTCTTTACCGGAAGCTCCGGCCTGCCGATGGGGGTGCAGCTCGTCGGCCCGCGCAGCGAGGACGCTCGGCTGCTGCGTAGCGCGTCGGCGCTGCTGGCCCTGCTGCGCGACGGCGGAACCGCATAGGCGGGGCCGCAGCGGGCACCACGCATGTCGTTCTGGGCCATAGCCGCCCTCCTGGCCTTCGTGGCCGTCGGCATCCTTCTGCG
This sequence comes from Kiloniellales bacterium, assembly GCA_022361275.1. GTDB lineage: Bacteria > Pseudomonadota > Alphaproteobacteria > Kiloniellales > JAKSBE01 > JAKSBE01. Next base: position 2,440 of record JAKSBE010000437.1, on the reverse strand, counting down.
GCTGCGCTTCGGGAACCTCTACCGAAAGCTTGTCGAGGCCTTGGAGGCGCGCAGCGGGCTCGACCCCAAGACCGCGCTTATGCTGGTCGGCGGCGCGACGGTCGTGGTCTGGCTGGTCGTCGCCTTCACCGCCGACGAGGCCTCCCGCGGCGGCCTGGAGGCGCTCTTCGAATGGTTCCGCGTGCCCAAGGAGGAGCCGGAAGCGGCGCCTTGACCGGGGCCGTGACCGGGACCGTGACAGGGGGCCGTGACAGGGGGCCGTGGCAACGGCCGAACGCCTCGCTCCAGGCCCTCCGGCCGGACTATCGGCTGTGGAAGGGCCCGGGCGACCTGCCATGGAGCATGATCGCGCCCTGGACTCTTGGAATAGGTCAAGATCGGCGGTTGAAACGAACGGCGGCGCCGCCCGAGGGCCGCGCCGCCGTCCGCGGGGTCGCCAATCCGCCGCCGTCAGGCGGCAAGCTGGTTCAGCTTGTCCATCAGGTAGTCGAGGTCGTCTGCCGCCAGGTCGTCGTACTGGGTCAGGATGCGCGACAGCATCCGCGAGATGAAACGCTCGCGGTCGTTGTTCCCGAGGTCGTAGTCGGTCTCGTGGATGACGTCCACCGCGACCCGGATCGCCGGGAACAGCTTCTCCGGCAGGCCGGCCTTGAGGTAGAGCGACTGAAGACCGAGAGCCCCCTCGTCGTGGATCAGCAGCCTGGCGTTCTTGACCGGCACCTTGGCCAGGCAGGCCATGGCCGCCTCGAAGAAGGCGAGATCGCCCATACAGAGCGCGCGAAGGATCAGCGAGGACGACAGCCGGCCTTTCCTGTGAAGCTGTCCGACCAGGGTCTCGATATCGGAGGCCGCCCGGCCGCTGGCGACCAGATCGACGGTGGCTCGTTCGCGGGTCTGCATGATCAGGTTGCAGATCTTGTCGGAACTGAGATTGCCTTCCTTGAGCAGGAACTCCTCGAGCCGCTCCGAGATCGCGTTGACCACGCGCTCGGCCACCTCGACCGGCATGTTGCTGCGCCTGGAGAGCGAATCGGAGACGGCCTCGCTCTCGCTGTACTCGACCATGACCCGATCGAAGGACTGCTCGGTCAGCTCTGCGCCCTCGTTGGCGACCAGGCGGGCCACCGCCTTCTCGTTGCCGGTGTCGATCAGGCTGTCGGCGACCTGGGAGGACACGCTCGGGCGCTGCGCGATGGCGGTCTGCTTTTCCGCGTCCTGGCTCTGGATGATGTCGATCAGATCCTCGTCCGTCAGAACCTCGGAAGACCTGAGGATCGGCAGCGCCACGGAGGTCACGTCCTGCGCCAGCTTCAAGGCGACGTCGTGGGACAGGTCGCCGGCGGCCTGCAGGTTCTTGGACAGGGATTCGCGGACCCGGACCGAGACGTCCTGGGCCATCAGCCGGAAGATCGCCTCGGCCTGCTCCCGTTCCGCCTCGGTCAGCTCGCCGTCGGCGAAGTCGGCGGCGACCTTGCCGGCCGTCTCGGCCCGGGCCTCGTCCGAACCATCCGCCACGAGGCGGGCGACGTCTTCTTTGGTGAGTCTATGTGCCATCTGGTCGTCCGGCGTCTGCCTGAGTTCATGGGCTGAGTTCATGGGCGGAAGCCGGCCCCGACCCGGACGGAGTCGCCTTCCACGAGCGCGGGTGATTCTGCAACGCTTTTCTTAACCCCGGTTTAACGCTGATACGGTTTCTGATCTTTCGGGATAGGCCAATCCTAGACAATTAGGATTATCCTCGGACCGGAGGTACCTGCCCTCTTCTCTCGGGTGCGGGGTGTCTCGGGTGCGGGAAAGCCGTAAGGGCCTGATGGGGAAAGGCCTGTTCGGCCGCCGGCGGCGGCGCTAGGATCGCCTCATGGAACACGCGCCAGCCGAATATCCCCGCCTCCCTGGGCGAGATGAGATCGCGCCGCGCGGCACCGGGCCGTCGAGGCGCCGCCTGTTCGCCCTGGCCGGGGTGGCTGCTCTCGTGGCGGCGCTGAACCCGCGCGTCGGGCTTGCGGCGGAGGAGACGATCAGCGCCCGCAAGGCCCTGGACGGCGCCCGTAGCGGTGATCTGACATTGGTCGACGTCCGCTCGCCCCAGGAATGGCGCAAGAGCGGCCTGCCGCAGGGCGCCGAGGCGGTCACGATTCACGGTGCCGAGGGTCTTCCGGGCTTCGTCGCGGCGATCCGCGAACGGCTGGGCGGGCGGCGGGATCAGCCGATCGCCGTGATCTGCGCCACCGGCGCCCGCTCGACCGCGGCCAGCCGGGCCCTGAGGGCAGCGGGCTTCACCCAGGTGCTGAATGTCCGGGAGGGGTTTTTCGGCAATCGGGCCGACGGCCCGGGCTGGCTGCGCAGCGGCCTGCCGACCGAGCCCTGCCGCACCTGCTGACCCGGCCGGTCAGCCGTCCAAGACCGCCCGCAGCGCTTCGAGCTGCCGATCGACCGAAAT
>JAKSBE010000560.1 GCA_022361275.1 Kiloniellales bacterium | reverse complement strand
GCCAGGTTCTCGCGGTCGCGCACGTAGATCACAGGTATGCCCTGGGCGACGGCGGCCATGACCGGCAGGCCGAGGCAGCCCTCGGGCAGGACCAGGCAGTCGACGTCGGCCACCGTGAGCGCATCGCTCTGGGCCTGGCCGCCCGGATCGAGGGCGACGATGCGCGGACTGCGCCTCAGGCCCTTGAGCACGGAAAAGAAGAAGGGCACCGAGACTCCCTCGGCAGCCACCCGCGGGTCCATGATCCCGGCGCTCTGGTCCCAGGTCTCCCAGTCCTCGTACATCGGCGCGTGGGCCGAGGGCAGGTCGTAGAGGCTGGAGACCGCATGGGTCAGCATGGCCTCGACGCCACCGTAGGGATTGACCACCGCCAGATCGTGGAAGTAACGGTCGTGCAAATCCCGCGAAACCTCGACTCTGGAGGAGATCGCGAGGGCGTCGAAGCTGCCGAGTTGGGCGTCAATGGCGGCACAGAGCGCGCCGAAGCCTTCGATCGAGCCGACCGCCCGCCCGCCGACGCTGTAGCTCGAGATCATCTCGAGCGGCTCCCTCAGCAGCACCGCCTTGACCACGTCGATGCCGGCCGAAACCCGTGCGGCGTTGCAGATGTTGATCGCGCTCTCGACGAAGACCTGATCCTCGTGCGGGCCGATCACCGCGAGGACGCGGTTGGCGCGGACCGGCACCAGCCCGATCCCGCCCATCATCAGGCGCGAGATCACGCTGCCCTCGACATAGAGCATGTCCGGTGACATCTCGTTGATGTCGGCGGCGTTCAGGACATTCGGGTGGGTGATCAGGACATCGCTGGCCGCGGCCAGGAGCTGCGCCGCGGGCGTGGCGTCACCGGAATGGCCGCCGATCTCGGCGCCGATCCCGGTCGGCACCAGGAAGACGGTGACGAAACGGTCCTCACGCCGCGCCCGGCGCGGCAGGAACTCGAAGATCGAGGCCGGCCTGCGGCCGGCGGCGAGCTCGGACAGCGCCAGGGTGCCGATCTCGCAATGGAAGGACTGGCTGTCGCTGCGCGTCACCGCGAAGCGCAGGGGCCAGGCATCGTTGGCCAGCAGCGGCCGCAGGCTGCCTTCGATATGGCCGAAGACCTCGCGGTCGAGCGGGACCGCCGGGATCGAAACCTCTTGCTCCGAGATCATCGCCGCCAGCGTTCGGTCAATTGAGAGCTGCCGGCTGGCTGTAATCGACGCCGAACCATTCCATCGACAGCCGCTTGAGCGTGCCGTCGGCGCGCATCTCCCGCAGGATCTCCTTCACCCGCGCGACCATGGCGAACTGGCCCTTCTCGGCGGCGATCGCCAGCGGTTCGTTGAAGACCTGGCCGTCCAGCAGGCGGACCGGGTAGTCGTCCTTCAGCATCGCGGTCAAGGTCGGCTCCGAAGCGATGACCGCATCGATGCCGTCCCCGGATTCCGGGCCGAGGGCCTCGACGGCCGCCCATTCGTCGGCGAAGGCGCGGGCCTCGACCTGCCGCAGGGCCAAGGCCGGCTGGGGGTCGAAGCTCTCGATGATGTCGAGCCGGCCCAGAAGGTAATTCTCGTAGCTGCAGCCGGTACAAACCCCGATCACCTTGCCGTGGAGATCCTCGACGCTCTGGAAGCGGCCGTCGTCCTTGAACACCGCGGCGCGGACCGGCGCGAAGTAATAGGCCACGGCGAAATCGAGGTTCCTGGCGCGCGGCTTGGTCGCCGCCATCGAGTTCACGGCGATCTCCCAGCGCCCGCGCCAGCGCCCCGAGACCACCAGTTCCCAGGGCGGCGTGACGAACTCCACCCCGACCCCGAGGCGCTTGGCGATCTCGCTGGCGACCGCGACGTCGAAGCCGCGCCAACGGCCCTCCCCGTCGCGAAAAGACAGCGGCGCATAGTCATCATTGATCGCGACCACGATCTTGCCGCGCTCGAAGACCCGGTCGAGGGCGCCCGCCGCCTTCGCCGGGCGGTCGAAGACCGTCGCGGCCAGCACCAGCAGCAAGGCCGGCAGGAGCCTGCAGGCGGCCTTCATTCGCAGGTCCCCGGCAGGCCCGCCTTGGCCAGGCCCTCGCAAAGCCGGCGGCGATCGGCCCCGCTCTGGAACGCCCAGTGCTTGACGTCGCGCAGCCCATAGACCGAGGCGCCGGCTTCGCGCCGCAGGGTCTGCACGATCTCCAGGGCTTGCCGGGCGTCGCCCTGCTTGCCCTGTTGACCGAGCGCCGCCGCGAGAACCAGATGGCCCCAGTCGTCGTTCTTGTTGATCTCGACGGATTGTCTCAAGACTCGTTCAGCCTCCGAAAAATCGCCGGCAAGATAGCGCGCCATGCCTTCCCAGAATAGATAGTCGGCGAGGTTAAGAGGATCCGACCCGGCAGCGCGCTCGAGGTAACGCAGGGCGTCCTCGGGCCTGCCCGTGTAGATCAGCATCATGCCCATCGTCAGCCGGCTGACGGGATCGTTGGGGCCGAGGCTCAGGGCGTTTTCCGCCGCCTGAAGGGCCGCATCGAAGTCGCCTTCCCAGGCCAGCATGCGCGCCTGGACCTGATAGGTCAGCGGCAGCGAGTCCTTCAGGGACTCCTCGAGATGCCGCCAGGCCAGATCGAGGCTCTGCTGCGCCGTCAGATTGAGCCGCCTCGCCCAGTCCTCGTCGAAGCCGGCCCAGAAGATCGCCGCCAGATAGGCGTGCGCGGCCTTGAAGCCCGGATCTGCCTGAAGAATCTGCTCGAGCAGCCGGCGCGCGGTTGCGAGCTGGCCCGGGTCGTCCCGGTAATAGGCCTCCCGGGCCTCGTAGAACACGTCGGTGACGGCGAAGTCCGGCGGCGGCCGCTGCGTGGCCGGCTCGACCCGAGCGATGTTGATCTTCAGCGCCTCGAGCACCTTCAAGGCCATCTGGCTTTGAAACTGAAAGAGTTCCGCCGTGCGGCCGTCGAAGCGGGAGGCCCAGACTTGCCGCTCCGAACGGGCATCGATCAAGGAGACGTTGACCCGGATGTTGTCCGCGACCCGCAGCACCGTCCCGTCGACCACGTATTTGACGCCGAGCATATCGGCGACCTCCCGCAGGTCCACCGGCCGTCCCTCATAGCGGAAGGAGGAGCTGCGGGCGACGACGGAGGCGGCCTCGACACCGGAGAGATCGATGATGAGATCGGTCGCAATGCCGCGGGCGATGTGGTCCTGAGCCGGGTCCCTGTTGAGGTTCTCGAAGGGCAGCACGGCGATGGCATTCTCCTGCAGGGTCGCGCCGGATGGCCAGAAACGCCCCAGGTTCCCGGCCTGCATCATCAGGACCAGGGCCCCGACCAGCAGCAGGAAGAGGCTGGCGAAGCCCAGTCTCGGCACGGTGAACAGACGGCGCCAGCGCTGCCGGGCACGGACCCGGAAGTAGACGTCGGGGGTGCTGCGTTGACCGATGTCCCTGGCGCGGACCCGGTAGACCCGAACCGGCTCGGCCAAGTTCTTGAGGCGGCGCTCCCCATAGTCTTCGTAGGCCAAGGGGACCTTGTGATGCACTTCCAGATAGGCGGATTCCGAGATCGCGAGCCCGCCCGCTTCGCAGAGACCTTCGAGGCGGGCCGCTATATTGACGCTTTCTCCGGCGGCATCGTCCTCCTCGAGGATCACGTCCCCGAAGCTTATGCCGATCCGCATATGAACGGCTTCCTTGCCGGGAAGCTCCTGGTTCTTGGCGGCCAGGGCGTTCTGGATCCGGCAGGCGCATTCGACGGCATCGACGACGCTGTCGAAGAGCGCCAGAAGCCGGTCGCCCGCCGACCAGCGCGTCCAGGCCCGGAAGCCCTCGAGCTGCGGCTGAATCACGCCACGCTTGAGCGCGGCGATCCGGTCAAGCGTGCCGAGGTCGTCTTTCTCGATCAAGCGGCTGTAGCCGACCAGATCACCGATGATGGTCGCCTTCAGCCGCCGAACCGGCGCCTCGCCCGTCGGTACCGTCATCCGCTGCCCCTGGCCCGGCGTTTGAGCCAAAGCAGATCCCCCCTCGAATTGAAGATATGTCCGGCGGCACTCCGCCCCTCCGTCGCCTCAAGGTCGGCCTCACCCATGGGCAAGGCCTCCATCCGCATCGGGGCGGAGCGACGCAGGACCGGAGAATGGTACTGCCGCGACAAGATCCTCCCAGAGCTGCCGTCAAGTCCAGGCAAATACCCGGAAGTTGCGTTTGACTTCAAGCACTCTAACCCCTTTGGCGGGAAGAGTCTCCCTTCGGAACGTTAACGGAGCGCAGGGACCTCGGCCGCAGTCCATTGAAATCGCTAGGTTTAGCTTGTCACTCCGCGGCGCGGGAGGCCGCCCGGATCGCGTTCCAGACCCGTTCCGGAGTCGCCGGCATGTCGAGATGACGGATTCCGTAAGGCGCGAGCGCGTCGACCACCGCATTCATGACGGCCGGCAAGGCACCGATGCAGCCGGCCTCGCCGCAGCCCTTGACGCCGAGCGGGTTGGTCGCGGTCGGCACGGGCTCGAAGACGACCTCGATCGCCGGCAGATCGTCGGCCCGAGGCATGCAGTAGTCCATGAAGGACCCGGAGAGCAGTTGTCCGCTTTCACGGTCGAAGACCGTCTGCTCCAGCAACGCCTGCCCCACGCCCTGGGCGACGCCACCGTGGACCTGGCCGGCGGTGATCATGGGGTTGAGCAAGGTGCCGAAGTCGTCGACCACGTGGTAGGCGACGAGCCGTACGGCGCCGGTTTCGGGATCGATCTCGACCTCGGCGACATGGGCGCCGTTTGGGAAGGTATTGGCCTGCCGCTCATAGCCGCCGAGGGCGTCCAGTCCCGGCTCGATGCCCGCCGGCAGGCGCGCCGGGTCCCGGGCGATCCGGGCGAGTTCGGGCAGGCTGATCTTGAGGTCCGTGCCGACCACCCGGCAGGCGCCCTCGGCCAGCTCGATGTCGGCGGGCGCGGCTTCGAAGAGATGGCCCGCCAGCCGCTTGGCCTTCTCCTCGATGATATCCGCGGCGGCGAGCAGGGCACTGCCGCCGAGCTGCATCGAGCGCGAGCCGCCGTGGCCGCCGCCGACCGCGATCTGGCCGGTGTCGCCCTGCTGGAAGCGGATGCGCTCGAAGTCGAGGCCCAGGCGCTGGTGCAGGATCTGGGCGTAGGTGGTCTCGTGGCCCTGGCCGTTCGACATGGTGCCGGCCAGCACGGTGACGCCGCCGTCCTCCTCGAAACGGACCTCGGTCTTCTCGCGGGGCTGGCCCAGGGTCGCCTCGAAGTAGCAGGCGAAGCCGCGCCCGCGCAGGCGGCCCCTGCCCTCGGACTCCCGCCGGCGCGCCGCGAAGCCCGCCTGCTCCGAGGTCTCGAGGACCCGGTCCAGAATCCGCTCGAACTCGCCGCAGTCGAGGACGCTGCCGACGCCCGTGGTGTAGGGCATGGCCTCCGGCTTGATGAAGTTCCGGCGGCGCAGCTCGAGCGGATCCACGCCGAGCTGGAGCGCGGCGAGATCGACCAGGCGCTCGATGGCGTAGGACGCCTCGGGCCGGCCGGCGCCCCGGTAGGCGTCGACCGGCACGGTGTTGGTAAAGACCCCCTTGACCCGGTAGTGAACCGCCGGGATGTCGTAGACGCCGCCGAGCACGACCGCGACCGGATTGGTCGGGATCATGGCGCCGAAGGTGGAGACGTAGGCGCCGACGTTGGCGGTCGAGGTCACGCGCAGGGCCAGAAAGCGGCCGTCGGCGGCCAGCGCCAGCTCCGCCCGCATCACGTGGTCGCGGCCCTGGGTATCGCTCACGAAGCCCTCGGTCCGCTCGGCGATCCACTTGACCGGACGGCCGAGCCGCCGGGCGGCCCAGAGCACCAGGGCCAGCTCCGGGTAGACGAAGTTCTTGGTGCCGAAGCCGCCGCCGACGTCGGGCGAGATCACCCGCAGCTTGTCCGGCGTGGTCTTGAACACGGCCGTCGCCAGCATGCGCGCGATGCCGTGGACCGCCTGGCCGGCATTGTAGAGCGTGTAGCCCTCGCGCTCCGGGTCCCAGAGCCCGATACAGCCGCGCGGCTCGATCGGGTTGACCACCACCCGGCTGTTGACGTGGTCCAGCGCGACGACACGGGCCGCCGCCGCGAAGGCGGCCTCGGTCGCCGCCTCGTCGCCCTTCTCCCAGTCCATGCAGAGGTTGTTCGGCGCCTCCGGATAGATCTGGGGCGCCTCGGGCCCGAGGGCCTCTTCGGTCGCGACCACCGGCGGCAGCTCGGCGTAGTCGACGACGATCTGCTCCACCGCGTCGCGCGCCGCCTCAAGGCTCTCGGCAAGGACCAGCGCCACTGGCTCGCCGACGAAACGCACCCGCTCCCGTGCCAGGGCAGGGCGCGAAGGAACGTAGTTGGCGCTGCCGTCCCGATTGGTGACCAAGGCCCCGGGCGGAATGTCGCCCAGGCCGTCGGCCGCGACCTCGGCCCCGGTCAGGACCGCGGCGACGCCCGGAACAGCGGCTGCCGCCGTGACGTCGATCCCGCGGATCTCGGCGTGGGCATAGGGCGAACGCAGGATCCGGGCCCGGAGCTGGCCTTCGAAGTCGATATCATCGAGATAGCGGCCCTGGCCGGTGAGGAAGCGTTGGTCCTCCACGCGCCTGACCGGTTGTCCGATGCCGAACCGTGTCGCAGCCATGCTGCCCCCTCGCGCCCGAGTCCGTCTTCACCCCCGTTGCGGTCCCTGGGGTCACTCTCCCAAGCGCGGGTCCGACAACAGTGGCCTCAATCCACCGAAGCCGGCGGCCTGAGGCAAGAAAAGATTTTTCCGGCGAAAGTCCCGGCCGCAGGGCGAAAGGCCTTCGTTTGACTCAGCCGACCAATTCTCGGTCAATAGCCATCGAGTCGGCTTTACAGCAGTTGGAAGACCATGAAGCAGCTTTCCGCCGTCCTTGCCTGCCTCCTCCTCTTCGCCTGCGAGACGATCACGTCCGACCTCAGCCAAGAGGAGCTGGCGCGCTACAAGGCCGAGGTGCGCTTCGAGGACAAGACGCTGAAGATCACGCTGGACAACCCGCCGGGCGAGCGGATCACGAAGATGGTCTACGCGGTCCGCCACGGCGCGCTCTATATCGGGGCGCAGCGCGCCGATGGCGAGGGCGGTACCGTCGACTACACCTTCGACCTTTCGGAGCACGGGACGCTGCCCGACGACCTGCGCGGGCACGTCTTCTGGATCAATCCGGACAAGACGGCCGAACCGCTCGATCCGAAGTACCTGAAGTGATCGGCGGACCCTCGGGTGACCCGCCGTCCCGGCCCGGAAGGCACGGCTCCCGTCCGGGCAGCGCCCGGACGCCGGCACGGAATGGCGCGGCCATGACAGCCCCGCTCCTCTGGCGCTGGTTCGACGCGACCTTTCTCGACCTGGCGCGGCAGCTGCGCTGGTCCTACCTGCCGCCCCTGCTCGTCTATTGCGCCGCCGGGATCTCCGGGCTGACCGCCATCGTCGGCACCTTCTTCATCAAGGAGTACCTCGGCCTCTCGGCCGCCTTTCTGGCCGGGCTGGCGTTCTGGGCCGGGATTCCCTGGGCACTGAAGATGCCGCTCGGCCACATGGTGGACCTGCTGTGGCGCTGGAAGGCCCTCCTGGTCTATCTGGGCGCTGCGCTGATCGCGCTTTCGATCGGCATCATGTACGGCCTGATCGCGCATACCGACTGGATGACCGGCTTCATGGCGATCGAGAGCTGGTACGTAACCGCCGCGCTTCTGTCGCCGACCGGCTACGTGGTCCAGGACACGGTCGCCGACGCCATGACCGTGGAGGCGGTGCCGAGCGCGGATGCCGAGGGCCGGCCCTATCCAGAGGCCGAGATCAAGGCCATGCACACCACGATGCAGACCCTCGGCCGCTTCGCGATCATCAGCGGCCTAGCCGTGGTCTCTGCGCTCAACATCTTCATGTTCGCCGGGGTCGAGGCGATGTCGGAGGCCGAGAAGACGAGGATCTACGCCAGGATCTACCTTCTCGCGCTCGGCATTCCGGCGATCTCGGTGACCGGCGTCCTTCTGGGTCAGCTCACTCTGCGCCTGCGCGCAAGGAGCATGCGCCGCCGGGGCGTCGACGAGTTCAGGATCCAACGGCTGCTGTTCCAGCCCGCGGGCGAGACCCGGCCCAACTGGTGGATCCTCGGTGGCGGCCTCGGCTTCGCCGCCTTCACCCTGACCATCGGCCTCGGCCAGGTACCCTTCGCCCAGGAGATCGTGTTCGCCGGTTCGATGGCGATCGTGATCTTTCTGATGAGCCGGCTGATCGTGGAGCTGGAGGCCGGGGTCAGAAAGGCCCTGATCGGCACCGCGGTCATCATCTTCGTCTTCCGCGCCGTGCCCCTGCCCGGCGCCGGCGCGACCTGGTTCGAGATCGATGTGCTCGGCTTCGATCAGCAGTTCCTCGCCGTCCTCGCGCTGATCACATCGGGCCTGGCCCTGGTCGGCATGGTGGTCCTGCGGCCGCTGATGGCGCGCCGTTCCATCGCCTATGTCGTCGCCTTGCTGACCATCGCCGCCGGCCTGCTCTCGCTGCCCAACATCGGGCTCTACTACGGCCTGCACGAGTGGACCGCCGGCTGGAGCGGCGGGATCGTCGATGCGCGCTTCATCGCGATCCTGGACACCACCATCGAATCGCCGCTCGCCCAGATCTCGATGATCCCCTTGCTGGCCTGGATCGCCAAGAACGCGCCCCCTCACCTGAAGGCGACGTTCTTCGCGGTCATGGCCTCCTTCACCAATCTCGCCCTTTCGGTACGTGAACTCGGCACCAAGTACCTGAATCAGATCTACGTGGTGACGCGCGAGGTCGTCGACCGGGCGACCGGCGCCGTCGAGGTCGCCGCCGAGTACGGCGAGCTCGGCTGGCTGCTGATCACCGTCGCCCTGATCACGCTGCTGGCGCCGCTGCTGGCCATCGCCATCGTTCAGCTCTCTCCACTCAGAACCCGGCAATAGGGCGGGCGGCGCGCGGCGAAGTGCCGGAACTGTGACGGCCGTCACTTTCCGGCAGGCCGCACGGCGCCATCTCCTATGCGAGACAGCGAGGTGGAAAGCAGTATGACAGCAACGGCCTTCCGCCTCCCTCTCGTCGAACCTCCCGCCAGACCGTGCCAAGACTCGGCCGGCCTCACCAGAGGCCGGCCGTCCTTCTTCGGGGGCCGCGGCCGGGCGTGAGGGGCCCTGGCTCAAGGGCATGCTTGTGCGAATTCCCACATAACTCTTGGTCGTCGCGGCTTAATTCAGAGGGTGGTCCCGCTTGCGAGCCGGATCGGACTTGACTGCGGGCCGGCTGACGGCCGCCGAACGGAGACGAAGATGCGCACGGAAAAACGACCGACCCTGGGACGTCTCGCCCTGACCTTGGCGATGATCGCCTTCCTGGTCGGCCTCGCGGCCATGGACGCCGGCGCCGAGCAACGCCTGGTCATCGTCAACGGCCAGGCTCTGACGGCCAAGCAACTCTCGATGCTCGACAACCTCGCCGGCGGCCCGGTGCCCAACGGCAACTACTGGATCGATCCCTACACCGCGACCTGGGGCTTTGCCGGCGACCCGACGCCGCAAGGCCATATCGGCAGGGGTCCGGACGACGGCGGGCAAAGCGTGTCGAAGCCGCGAAGCGGCGATCTTTACATCGGCACCTTCACCCCCTACCGACGCGACAGCCACTGCATCCTGATCAGCTCGACGGGCGACGAAACCTGCTGAGGACATCCCCCGAGACGAAGCCTCACGCCTCGTCGTAATCGAGGACGACGGTGTCGGTCAGCGGGTGCGACTGGCAGGTCAGGACGAAGCCGGCCGCGACCTCGGCGTCCTCCAGGGCGTAGTTCACCGCCATGTCCACCTTGCCCTCGACGACCTTGGCCCGGCAGGTCGAGCAGACCCCGCCCTTGCAGGAAAACGGCAGGTCGAGGCCTTCCTTCAGCGCGGCATCGAGCAGGCTCTCGCCGTCATAGGGCAGCTCGAAGCGGGTTCGCACTCCGTCGAGGATCACGGTGATCTCGGCGGAGGCGCCACTCCCCTCGATCTTTCCGTGCTGGATCGGGTGCAGTTCCGGCGCAACCTCGACGTCCGTCGTAAAGAGTTCGAAGTGGATCCTGGCCTCCGGCAGGCCGAGCTCCATCAGCTTGCCGCTCACCGCCTCGATCATCGTCCCGGGGCCGCAGATGAAGGCCTCGTCGATGGATTCGGCCGGACAGAAGGCGGCGACCAACGCCTCGGCCTTGGCGGCGTCGAGGCGGCCGTTGAAAAGCTCGACCTCCTGCTTCTCCCGGCTGAGCACGTGGTACAGCGAGAAGCGCTCCAGGTAGCGGTCCTTCAGGTCCTCCAAGGCCTCGCGGAAGATGATCGAGGCCACGCTGCGGTTGCCGTAGAACAGCAGGACGCGGCTCTCGGGCTCGCGCGCCAGGGCGGTCTTGATGATCGAGGCGATCGGCGTGATACCGCTGCCCGCGGCAAAGGCGACGTAGGTCTTGGCCTGGGCCGGATCCAAGGGCGTGTGGAAGGACCCGGTCGGAGTCATGACCTCGAGGGTGTCGCCGGGCTTCAGCGAATCGTTGGCGAAGCTCGAGAAGCGCCCGCCCTCGACCTTCTTGATCGCGATCGCAAGCCGGTCCTCGTCGACGCCGTTGCAGATCGAGTAGCTGCGCCGGAGATCCTCGCCGTCGATCTCGCGGCGCAGGGTGAGGTGCTGGCCCTGCACGAAGGCGTAGTCCTCGGCCAGCTCGGCCGGAAGCTCGAAGGCGACGACCACCGCGTCCTCGGTCTCGCGGACGACGTCGGCGATCTTCAGGGCGTGAAAACGGGCCATGGGACCTCGGGCCTTTTCGGACAGTTGCGGGCGACGCCGCTCAGATGCACTTGAAGTAGTCGAAGGGCTCCAGGCAGGCGCGGCAGCGGTACTGTGCCTTGCAGGCGGTCGAGCCGAACTGGCTCACGCATTCGGTGTTCTGCGAGCCGCAATGCGGACAGGCGATGACGGGCGAGTCGCCGAAGAGCGCGCGCTTGCTGCCGCTGGTCTCGGCCGGCGGCGCGATCCCGAAGGCCGCGAGCTTGGCCCGGCCGGCCTCGCTCAGCCAGTCGGTGGTCCAGGCCGGCGCCAGCACGGTGGTGACTTTGACATCGGGGTGACCAGCGTCCTGGAGCCGGCGCCGGATGTCCGACTCGATGGTGTTCATGGCCGGACAGCCGGAATAGGTCGGCGTGATCACCACCTCGACCACTCCGGCCTCGATTCTGACCTCGCGCAGCACGCCGAGGTCCGCCACCGTCAGAACCGGGATCTCGGGATCGGTGACGTCCTCCAGCAGCTTCCAGATCTCGGCCTCCTCGGCGGTTCTGGGGCCGATCGGGCCCGCGGACGCCGGAACCCTGGGCGCCGAATCCGAATCCGGGCGCGGCGCGGTCACCACGCGGCTCCCGGATGGGCGCGCTGCAGGTGCTGCATCTCGGCCAGGATGTGGCCCAGGTGCTCGCTGTGCCGGCCGCGCAGGCCGCCGCTCTGCATCCAGCCGTCGTCGGGGCGCTGCAGGGTGGCTTCCTCGATCACCGCGGCCATCCGCGCCTCCCAGGCCGGGCGCAACGCGGTGCGGTCCGGCGCGACTCCGGCCTCGGCCAGCGCGGTTTCCAAGCCGTCCATCTCGAACATCTCGCCGCTGTACATCCAGAGGTCGTCGAGCGCCGTCTGCATCTTGTCGTGGCTGAGCGGCGTGCCGTCGCCGAGGCGGATCAGCCATTCCGAGCTGTGGCGCAGGTGGTAGGTCACCTCCTTCACGGACTTGCCGGCGATGGCGGCGAGCCGCGCGTCCCGGGAGCCCGTCAGTGCCTGCTGCAGCTCGAGATGGAAGGCGTCGAAGAGGAACTGCCGGGCGATGGTGTAGGCGAAGTCCTGGTTGGGCTGTTCGACCAGCAGCAGGTTGCGGTAGTCCGTGCCGTCGCGCAGGAAGGCCAGCGCGTCCTCGTCGCGGCCCCTGCCCTCCACTTCGCCGGCGTAGGTCAGGAGGCTGCGCGCCTGGCCGATCAGGTCGAGCGCGACGTTGATCAGCGCGATGTCCTCTTCCAGCTCCGGGCCGTGGCCGCACCACTCCGACAGGCGCTGGCCGAGGATCAGGCTGCTGTCGCCCAGCCTGAGCAGGTACTCGAAGAGCTGATCCTTGGCGGTCTCGGTCATCCTCGGCCTCTGGCGCTCAGATGTTCTTCACGTCGTCGGGGATGTCGTAGAAGGTCGGGTGGCGGTAGATCTTGTCCGCCGTCGGCTCGAAGAAGGCGTCCTTCTCCTCCGGGTCCGAGGCGACGATCTCGGCCGAAGGCACGACCCAGATGCTGACCCCTTCGGCGCGGCGCGTGTAGACGTCGCGCGCGTTCTCCAGGGCCATCCCGGCGTCGGCGGCGTGCAGGCTGCCGACGTGCTTGTGGCTGAGGCCGTTGCGGGAGCGGATGAAGACCTCGTAGAGCGGCCAGTCGTGTGAACTCATGGGATCGTCTCCTCCGCCGTCCTCAGCCGGCCTTCCTGAGGGCCCGGGCGCGGCGCTTCTCGGCATGGGCCAGGGCCGCCTCGCGCACCCAGGCGCCCTCGGCATGGGCGTCGCGGCGCGCCTTCATCCGCGCCTTGTTGCAGGGCCCGTTGCCGGAGATCACCTGCTTCAGCTCCTCCCAGTCGATCGGCCCGAAGTCGTAGTGGCCCCGCGCCTCGTTCCAGGCGAGGTCGGGATCAGGCACCACGAGGCCCAGGTACCTGGCCTGGGGCACGGTGACGTCGACGAACTTCTGGCGCAGGTCGTCGTTGGAGATCCGCTTGATGCCCCAGCGCATGGACTGCGCCGAGTGCGCCGACTCCTTGTCGCTGGGCCCGAACATCATCAGCGAGGGCCACCACCAGCGGTCCAGCGCATCCTGAGCCATGGCCCGTTGTTCGTCGCTGCCGCGCGAGAGCGCGAGCATGATCTCGTAGCCCTGGCGCTGGTGAAAGCTCTCTTCCTTGCAGATCCGGATCATGGCCCGGGCATAGGGCCCGTAGGAGCAGCGGCAGAGCGGGATCTGGTTCATGATCGCGGCGCCGTCGACCAGCCAGCCGATCGCCCCGATGTCCGCCCAGGTGGTGGTCGGGTAGTTGAAGATGCTGGAGTACTTCGCCTTGCCACTCAAAAGCTGCTCGACCAGTTCGGCCCGGGACACGCCGAGCGTCTCGGCGGCGCCGTAGAGATAGAGGCCGTGGCCGGCCTCGTCCTGGACCTTGGCCAGCAGCACCGCCTTGCGGCGCAGGGTCGGCGCCCGGGCGATCCAGTTGCCCTCCGGCAGCATGCCGACGACCTCGGAATGGGCATGCTGCGAGATCTGACGGATCAGCGTCTTGCGATAGCCCGCGGGCATCCAGTCCTTGGGCTCGATCCGCTCGTCGCGATCGATCCGGCCCTGAAAGCGCCGCTCCGCCTCGGAGGTCCCGGTTTCCAGGGGAATCGCCTTGTCGCCAGGCTTGATGTCCAGCCCTTGCGTGTACATGCGCGCGGTCACTCCCGATGGCTGTGTCGCCGCCGCCAGCGGCCCTGCCATAGCATATGGCACAAAATCACCCGAAAAGCAATGAATCCTTGTGATGTTTGGGCGAAACGAGGGGGCTGGCATCAGCGGCCTTGCGGGCTCAATCCGCCGAAGCGCGACCAGAAACCCTCGCCGGCGGGCGGCAGGGGGCCGTCGTCCCGCCGCAGGTTCTCGGTGACCCAGGCCTCCGCGCCCTGGACCACCGTCGCGTAGATAAGGTGGCACAGAGCCTGTGCATCGCGTCCCGGCCAGTCCTCCGGAAGCAGCACCGCCGGAAGGGCCGGGTCCCGAAGGATCACCTTGCGGTAGGCATGGATCAGCAGCAGCCGCACCAGGAGACACTTCAGCGGCGAGAGACTGCAGCCTTCGGACAGGGCCGAAGCCAAGGGGCCAAATCGCGAGAGAAAGGCGCGGTAGCCCGCGGCCAGGGCCTCGAGATCCCAGCTCTCGGCCACCAGGCGCTTCAGCGCGTCCGCCTTGTCGGAGATGCCGGCGCTCCCCGAGATCAGCAGGGCCGCCTCGGCCGCACCGGGCTGGGCCAGCACCTCGGCCAGGGCCGCGCGGTCGGGCTGCGGATGGATCATCACCGCCGGCCCGGCCTGGCCGAAACCCAGCCAGCGCAGAGACTTGCGCAGGGCCTCGCGGCCGTTGCCGGGGCCGCCAGGCAGCAGGACGACCTCCCAGGACCCGGTCCAGGCCACAGGCGCGCCGAGGTAGATCCGGCGGGTCGCCTCCTCGAAGCGCCGGCTACCGGTCTCGGTCAGGCTGTAGAAGCTGTTGCGGCCGCGGCGTCGGCCGCTGAGCCAGCCCTCCGCGGCGAGACGGGAGACCGCGGTGCGGACCAGGCTCTCGCTGGCGTCGACCTCGGACATCAGGGCCAGAAGGCTGACCAGCGCGAGAGTGCCGCCGCGCGGCGCGACCGCGTCGCCGTAGATCGTGACGATGAAGGAACCGGCCCGGAACGGCTGCTGCGCCGCGAAGTCCCGGATCAGGCCCTCGGCCAGGGCGCTTTGAGAGGGAGCCGACATGGGCCGAGGGTTTAGGG
>JAKSBE010000165.1 GCA_022361275.1 Kiloniellales bacterium | reverse complement strand
TGGAAGCTCGGCGTGAAGCCGGCCGAGCAGGCGTTGAGGAGGAAGATCAGGGCGAAGACCTGCCAGATCTCGGTCACGAAGGGCAAACAGGCGATCAGCCCCGCGCGGGCCAGGTCGAGCGCAACCAGCAGCGCCCGGCGCGGCAGGTGCTGCGCGAGGCCGCCGACGATCGGCGCGACCAGGACGTAGGCGACCATCTTGAGGGCGAGGGCGGTGCCGAGGACGCGGCCGGCCTGACCGCCGGCGAGGTCGTAGGCGAGCAGCGCCAGCGCGACGGTCGAGAGCCCGGTGCCGATCAGGGCGACCACCTGGGCCGCGAAGAGCCGCCGGAAGCCGGGCTCGGCCAGCGGCGACAGGCTTGCGGCGCCGCCCGCCACCTCAGGCCAGTTCCCCGGCCAGCAGCAGCAGGCCGAGCGCCGTCACCGCCAGGGCGCCGAAGACCTCGAAGCCGCGGCCGATCCTCGCGATGCGCGCCCGGTGCCGCTCGAAGACCGCGAGCAGCCGGCGCCGCGCCAGGATGGCCAGCAGCGCGAAGGCGCTGACCGTCACCACCATGCCCAGCGCCATGGCGACCGAGACGATCAGGCCGAGGACGATCGCCCCGGTGCCGACCGCGGCCAGCATCATGATCGTGGTCAGCGGGCAGGGCGAGAGGCCGACGACGTAGGGCAGCAGGCCGCCGCCCCTGGCGTGGGACCGGCCGGGCGCGCCGCGCAGCGCCTGGACCAGCAGGAAGAGCCCGACGGCGGCGATGCCGGCGTAGCTGATCCGGCGCACCAGCGGGAAGTCAGCGGGACGCAGGCCGAAGGAGATGTCGAGCAGGGCGACCGCCGCCAGCACCAGGACGATCGCGGAGCCGACGTGGACCCCGATCAGCTTGACGCTCGACAGCAGGCCCTGGCGCAGCGGCGCCGCCTGTCCGACGAAGTAGGCCACCATCACCGACTTGCCGTGGCCCGGCCCGATCGCGTGCAGCATCCCGAAGACCAGGGCGAGCAGGACCAGGACCGCGGCCTGGAGGCCGTCCTCGCTCGCGGTCGCGTCGCGGAAGGCGCCGCCCAGCGCCTGCTGCACCTCCCGCTGGAGCCGCAGGAGGGCCTGCAACGGAGTCTGCAGCCAGCTCAAGTCCATCTCGGCTCCGGGATCGTCAAGAGTCTCGCCCGCGTCCAGCACTACAGGCCGCCGCCCGGCCTGGCAACGGGCCCGGTCGTTCCGACCCCGGGCTGCCCCCGGGGCTCGGCCCTGTGATTCCCGGGCCGGAGGTTGTATAGATCGGCCAGCTCTCCAACCGGAGGCTGGTTTGGCCAACGAGCAGTACGCCTTCTTGGACAGTTTTCGCGTGCCGGGCCGGGAGGCCTGGCAGGCGGCGAAGCAGGAGTTCTAGCGACCGGCGGCGCCCTGCCGCTCCCCGGCTTTCTTCGGAAACGACACTGAACTAGAAATCCGCTGCGGCCAAACCGGCCGCCCGGCGGCGGAACCAGACGGCGGAGGAAGGCCCGTGGACTATCTCGTAGCGATACTCCCCGTCGTCGCGATCCTCTTCTTCTTTCTCGGCCGCCACTTCGCCGCGCCCAAGAGCGCCGCGGGCCGGTCCGAGACGGCCGGCGGCCCGCCGGCCGGGAAGGAGACGGAGGGCGCGGGCGAGGCGGACGAGGAAGAAGACGACGACGAGGACGGGGAGGCTCCGGCGGCGGGGTCCGGGATCTACGCCGTCGCGTCCCGCCTGTCGGCGTTCTACCGCGCCACGGCGCATCCCTCGGACCTGGAGGACAACGACGACTTCGAGGCAGGGGTAGCGCTGCTCTCGGCGCCCGAGGTCACGGTGGCGAGCCTCGGCAACTACGTCACCGGCGACAACGCCATCCTCTCGTCGATCGCGCTCGAGGCCTTGACCCGGCGCGAGGACGCAGGCGCGCAGCAGGACCTGGTGCTGGGCTGTATCGGATCGATCGCCATCTGGCCGCAGTTCTTCGGCCTGCGCTACCTGGCGCGGCGGACGCCGCCGAGCCGGCCCCTGGTCGGCGAGGTCCTGGCCCGCGCCGCCGGCTACCTCGACTACCGCCAGTCCCGCACCTTCCTGACGGAGTTCTGCGCGCAGCGGGTCGAGGCTGGCGAAGTTCCCAGCTTCGAGGGCGTCAAGGTCAAGCTCGACGGCGACGAGCCGCGCGACCTGGGGCAGTTCCTGGAGGGCCTGGACCCGGCCTTCGGGGAACCTCTGCTGGAGAGCTACAAGGCCTGGCGCGCGCTCGAGGTCGACCAGGGCCTGCTGCGCTCGGCCGGCCAGCTCTGGGACAAGGCGGACAGCGCGGCGGCGGACCGGATCCTGGAGCACGCCTCGCTCCTGGAGGCGGTCGACCGGCTGCAGGCGGCCCTGCTCGCCGAGCGGCCGCAGTCCTGCCTGATCGTGGGCGAGGCGGGCGTCGGCAAGACCGCGATCCTGCGCAAGCTGGCGCGCCGGCTCTACGCGCAGGGCTGGGTGGTCTTCACCGCGGGCCACAACGACCTGGTCGCGGGCCAGGTCTACATCGGCCAGTTCGAGGAGCGCCTGAAGGACGTCATCGCCCAGCTCCGCGGCGACCGCCGCGTGGTCTGGTTCATACCGGAGTTCCACGCCCTGGCGATGTCCGGCCGCCACCGCTACAGCCCGACCGCCGCGCTCGACGTGATCCTGCCCCTGGTCGAGCAGGGCGAGCTGAAGATCGTCGGCGAGACCCATCCGACGGCCCTGGAGCGGCTGCTCCAGCAGCAGCCCAAGGCGGTGACCGCCCTGGCCGCGCTCAGGGTCGAGCCCCTGCCGCCGCAGGACACGCTGGCGCTGGGGCGGCTCTGGCTGGAGCGCGAGGTCGAGGGCGGCGATCCCGAGGTGGTCGCCCAGGCCTGGGACCTGACCCAGCAGTACCTCGGCGACCGGGCGGCGCCCGGCAACCTGCTCGGCCTGCTGGACGCGACCCTGCACCGGCTGCGGGCGGCCTCGGGGCAGGACCGGCCGCCGCTGGACCTGGACGACGTCCTCGTGACCCTGGCCGCGCAGACCGGCCTCCAGATCGGCCTGCTGGACCACCGCCGCGGCCTCGACCTCGACGGCCTCGAGGCCTTTCTGTCCAAGCAGGTCATGGGCCAGGAGGAGGCGGTCGACTGCCTGGTCGAAAGGGTGGCGATGCTGAAGGCCGGGGTCACCGACCCGACCCGTCCGGTCGGCGTCTTCCTCTTCGCCGGGCCGACCGGCACCGGCAAGACCGAGATCGCCAAGACCCTGGCCGAGTGGCTCTTCGGCGACCCGCGCCGGATGATCCGCCTCGACATGAGCGAGTTCCAGACCCAGGACAGCCTGGACCGGCTGCTCGGCCAGTCGGAGCGGGAGCACAGCCTGTCCCTGGCCGACCAGATCCGGCGCCAGCCCTTCTCCATCCTGCTGCTGGACGAGTTCGAGAAGGCCCACCCCAAGGTCTGGGACACCTTCCTCCAGGTCTTCGACGACGCGCGGATCACGGACCGCAACGGCAAGGTGGCGGACTTCCGCCACGCCATCGTCATCCTGACCTCGAACCTCGGCGCGCGCATCCCGACCGGGGCGGCGCTCGGCTTCGGCGCCGGCAATCCCGGCTTCGACCTCGGCGAGGTGCGCCGCGCGGTCGGCAAGGCCTTCCGGCGCGAGTTCATCAACCGGCTCGACCGGGTCGTCGTGTTCCGGCCGCTGAGCCGCGAGCTGATGCGCGAGATCCTCCAGAAGGAGCTGGTCAAGGCCTTCCAGCGGCGCGGCCTGCGCTAC
Organism: Kiloniellales bacterium; assembly: GCA_022361275.1. Taxonomy (GTDB): domain Bacteria; phylum Pseudomonadota; class Alphaproteobacteria; order Kiloniellales; family JAKSBE01; genus JAKSBE01. The sequence continues at coordinate 5,993 of JAKSBE010000165.1, read as the reverse complement.
CGGAGCTGGGCGGTCGAGTGGGACGAGACCGCGATCGAGTTCCTGCTGGAGAAGGGCTTCACCCCGGACCTCGGGGCGCGGCCGCTGAAGCGGGCGATCGAGCGCTACCTGCTGTCGCCCCTGGCGATCACCATCGTCCGGCACCAGGCGCCGGCGGGCGACCAGTTCCTCTTCGTCTCGGCCGGCGAGGAGCGGCTCGAGGTGACCTTCGTCGATCCCGACGCAGCGGCGCCGGAACCGGAAGCGGAGGCTGCGGCGCCCGCCGCACGGGCGCCGGACGGACTCGACCCGCGCGCGATCCTGCTCGATCCCCGGGGCAGCGCCGAGGAACTGGCCGCCCTGCGCCGGGCCTACGACGCGCTCGACGAGACCCTGACCTCGGCCGACTGGCAGGCCCGCAAGGACGCCGCCATGGCCGAGATGGAGCGCCCGGACTTCTGGTCCGCGCCCGAGCGCTTCGCGACCCTGGGCCGGGCGGAGTACCTGGACCGCGTCGACGCCGGCTGCCGCCGCGCCGGCTCGCTGCTGCGGCGCCTGGAGGGCAACGCGCCCCGCGGCCAGGTGCCGGCCAACATGGTCGCGGTGCTGGCCCAGAACCTCTTCCTGCTGGAGACGGCCTGCCGCGACCTCCTGGAGGAGCGGCCCTCCGAGGCCTTCCTGCTGGTCGAGGCCAGCCCGGACGGCACCCAGGACTGGGCGCGGTCCCGGGACTTCGCCCTGCGGCTGGCCGGGATGTACGAGGCCTGGGCCGCCGCCCGCCGCATGCGCCTGGCCAGGCTGGAGAGCGTCGAGGACGACGACAAGGACGACGACAGGCCCGCCTTCCGCCGAGTTTACTCGGTCATGGGCTTCGGAGCCCACAGCCTGCTGGCCGGGGAGCACGGCCTGCACCTCTTCGAATGGCCCGGCGATCGGCCGCGGCAGTTCGAGCGGGTCGGCGTCCACGTCCGGGTGGCGCCGCAGCCCGCCGGCCCGCCGCCCGAGAGCCGCCGGGCGCTCTTGCGCCAGGCGCAGGGCCTGCTGGAGGCGGCGGGCGAGGGCGGCCCGACCGTGGTCCGCCGCTACCGTGAGGCGCCGACGCCCCTGGTCCGCGACGCCCGGCGCGACTGGCGCAGCGGCCGCCTCGACCGAGTCCTCGCCGGCGACTTCGACCTGATGTCGCCGCCCCGGCCGCCTGCGCGAACACGACGGCACACGTCTGCGTGAGGGCGGCCCCCCGGGGGGCCGCCGTTCCTTCCGCGCGACCGCCGGAACTGCTATCTCTTGAGGCGTAGTCCGGCCGCGGGCCGGTTGCGCTTCGCGCACAGCAAGCAGAGGAGGCGGGGCATGAGAGCTTTGATCACCGGCCTGATGGCGGCCGTGCTGGCGCTGCCGGCGGGCGCGCTCGCGGCGACCCAGGGCGAGCGGGTCCAGATCAAGGGCGAGGTCATCGACACCTGGTGCTATTTCTCCGGCGTCATGGGCGGACCGGACTCCGTGGTCGGCTCGGCGCACCACACCTGCGCGCTCTGGTGCGCGGCCGGCGGGATCCCGGTCGGCGTGCTGGCCGAGGACGGCACGGTCTACATGGTCCTGAAGTACGAGGGCGACGACCACGTCACCGGCGGCGACACCATCCTCGAGGTGCAGAGCGACCTGATCACCACCGACGGGCTGCTCTACCAGCGCGACGGCATCAACTACCTGGTGGTGGAGAAGGTGACCGCGAACGAGGGCCTCGTGAACCTCAGCCACGAGGACTACGACGTGATCCCGCCCTTCGCCATTCCCAAGCCCCAGCAGTAGGGGAGGCCGCCATGAAACGCCTAGTCCTGGCCACCGCCCTGGCGCTGATCGCGGCCTCGGGCCCCGCCTTCGCCGCGGGCGAGGAGGAGGGGCCTTTCGCCAAGGGCAGCCAGGCCAAGAACTGGAACCTGCTGGGTCAGGAGAAGGCCCGCTTCGAGGCCAAGGTGGTCGACGTCTTGTGCGAGGTCGCCGGCGACTGCCCGGAGAACTGCGGCGACGGCCGCCGCCAGCTCGGTCTGCTGCGCGCGGCGGACGGCGTGCTGGTCCTGGCCAACAAGAACACCCAGCCGGCCTTCACCGGCGCCAACCTCGACCTGCTGCCCTATTGCAATCAGGAGGTGGAGGTCGACGGCCTTCTGGTCGGCCTGTCGGACTACACGCCGGCCAAGATGTACCAAGTTCAGCTGATTCGCAGGAAGGGCGAGACCGAGTGGTCCAAGACCAACCGCTGGACCAAGGAGTGGGCCGCGGCCAACCCCGGGGCCGCCAAGGCCAAGGGCCCCTGGTTCCGCAAGGACCCGCGGATCAACGCCTTGATCGAACGCGACGGCTACCTCGGCCTGGGGCTGGAAAAGGACGAAGCCTTCAAGAAATACCTCTTCGAGGAGTGATCCCATGAGCCGGCGTGCCCCACTGTCTAGCATCCTTCTCGCCGGCGCTCTGCTCCTGTCGCCGTGCGGGCCGGTGGCGGCGCACGACGGGGTCGAGCACAAGACCCCGGAGGAGGCCGCGGCGCACGCCGCCGCGACCCGGTCCGAGGCAACCCAGTCGGAGGCATCCCAGGCCAAGGCTCGCGGGGGCCCGCCTCTGCCGGAAGCGGCCTTGCCCTTCCCGATCGAGATCGAGGCCGCCTTCGATCTGGTCGACCAGACCGGGATCCGGCGCAGCGAGGTGGACTTCGCGGGCCGGCCGATGCTGATCTTCTTCGGCTACGCCTCCTGCGAGGCGATCTGCTCGGTGGCCCTGCCGCGCCTGGCCGCCGCCCTCGACATCCTGGGCGAAAAGGCCGGGGCCCTGCAGCCGATCATGATTACGGTCGACCCGGTCAACGACACCCCCGAGGCCCTGGCCGAGGCCATGCCGAAGATCCATCCGCGCCTGCTCGGCCTGACCGGGACCGAGGCCGAGCTCGCCGCCGCCCGCGCCGCCTTCCAGGTCGAAGCCGAGAAGCTGCACGAGATGATCGACGGCACGCCGATCTACAGCCACGGCAGCTTCATCTACCTGCTGGACGGCGACGCCAAGGTGCTGACCGTCCTGCCGCCGATCCTCGGCGAAGATCGGATCGCCGAATTGATCCTCAAGTACATCTGAACGCCCCAGAGGCTCGGTGGTCTGGCGATCCTCTCGTCTGTGATGGCAGCAGACTCGACCAGGCGCGTGATGCGGCTGGAAGAATCAGCGGTCAGACGACGGGGTCTGGCAAGCCGCTCCGGTCGCCTCGACGGGCGTGCCGCCGTCGCGATTTGCGATGTTTGGCCTCGCCAGGCGCTGCTGGTTGGGGCGCGTCCGGCGGCACATCTTGCGGGTGAAGGCCGCGTGCCTTTCCTTGGGATGGAGTTTGCCATGCGGGCGATCCGACAGTTCTTCCGACTGCTCATTGCCGCGATAGACGTTGGCGAAAGAGCGCAGGCCGTCCAGTATCGGGGGCCGGAGGCCCTGCAGGCCCTCGCGGAGGACTTCCGGCGGCAGGCCGGAATCGACCCCGAGGCCGCCGCGCAGGACGAGAGGGACAGGGCGCAGCCTCAGCGGGGTCATGCAGAGCTTCGACATCGTCACCATCCGCTTGTTCTTGGCGATTGCTGAGGCCGGCAGCATCGCCGGCGCGGCCCGGCGCGAGCACATCGCCGCTTCCGCGGTCAGCCGCCGCATCCACGACCTGGAGCTGACGCTCGGGGCGCCGCTGCTGGAGCGCCGGCCTCGCGGGGTCGTCCTGACGCCTGCAGGCGAGGTCTTCGCGCAACACGGCCGCCGGCTTCTGACCCAGGTCCGGGACCTCGACGCCGCGCTCAAGCACTTCGCCGAGGGGCAGCGGGGCCGGGTCCGGATCGCCGCCGTCACCTCGGCCATCGTCGGCCGGCTGGCGGACCTTCTGAAGGACGCCTCGGAGCGCTGGCCGGAGATCGCGCTGGAGCTGGTCGAGCTCTATAGCGCGGAGGCCGTGGCCGCGGTCAAGGAGGGCGACTGCGATCTCGGCGTCGTCGCGGACTCCGAAGACTTGGCCGGCCTGGCGGTGACCGACTTCTGCGCCGACCCGGTCTGGGTGATCGCCGCCCGGGGGCATCCGCTCTTTTCCGGCCGGGCCATAGGTGAGGCCGTCGCCTTCACCGCCGCCCTCGACCATCCGGTGATCTCGCTGCACCAGGGCGGGGTGATCGACGAGATGCTGCACCAGGCCGCCGAGTCCCTGGGCAAGCCGCTGGAGCCGAGCCTCCGGGTCAGCCGCTTCGATTCCCTCCGGCGCCTCGTCGAATCCGGCCTCGGCGTCGGCTTCCTCAGGGAGAGCAGCGTCAAGCCCTACCTGACGGCCCTGGCCATCGAGGGCGCACCGCTGGCCGAAAGCTGGGCGCGCAGCCGCCTGAAGATCGTCACCCGCCAGGCCGCGCCGCTGGCCCCCGCAGCCCGGACCCTGCTCGATTTCCTGGAGCGGGAGACTGCAGGCCTGGAGTAACCTGGGCGGGATCTGCCCCCCGCAGCGCGCCAGCGCTGTGGGGGGTGAGGGGCCGTCCTAGCTCAACGGCCAGGGCAGCTCGACCAGGGACTGGAGCAGGCCGCGCGGGAAGTCCAGGACCATGACGTGGGACATGGTCGCCAGGAAGGCGGCGGCCGCGCCGGCCAGGACCGCCGCGGTCGCCGGGCGGACCCGGGCGATCCCGAGCATGAAGGCCAGGAAGAAGATCACCACGGCGAGGAAGAAGCCGACCAGGGCGGCCAGGGCCAGCAGGCCGAGGATCGCCATGAAGTAGAACTCGGCCGAGCGCTTCGGCGCCGGCTGGCCCTCGGGCGCGGTAAGCTCCTGGTCCTCGACCGTCGGATCGCCGGGGCCGCCGCGCCAGAGCTTCCAGATCACCACCAGCGCCAGCAGCAGCATCACCCCGTTGACCGCGAGCGGGAAGACGCTGCCCAGGAAGGACAGGCCGATGCTGTCGACCAGGCCGACCAGCAGGGCGAGTGCAGCCAGCCCGGCGAAGATCAGTTGCGGGCGACGCCGGCGCCGCTCGATCACGGTACCGGCGCCCTCGGCTGCGGCTCCGGCGCCGGGCGAGCGGCGTGCGCCCATCCAGATCGACAGCAGGGTGACGGCGCCGATGATCAGGACGCCGGGGCGGGCGAACCAGGCCCAGTCGTAGAACTGCACCGCCTGGTAGAGATAGGTCTCGGCGTTGTCGGCCAGGACGAAGCCGATCAGCAGCGCCGGCCGCGGCCAGCCGAAGCGGCGCATGTAGATGCCCAGGATGCCGACCGCCGCCAGCGCGATGATGTCGCCCCAGTGCCGCGTGCCCTGGTAGGCGGCGAAGCAGATGATCATCACCATGAAGGGCGCCAGGAAGTGGTAGGGGATGGTCGTCAGGCGGGCGACGAAGGGCGAGATGAAGAGGCAGAGCCCGGCGCCCAGCACGTTGGCCAGGGCCAGCGACCAGACGATGGTGTAGGTGACGTCGAGGCTGGTCTCGACGAAGCCCGGGCCGGGCTCGTAGCCGATCAGGATCAGGCCGCCGAGGAAGACCGCCATGGAGCCGGAGCCCGGGATGCCGAACATCAGGGTCGGGATCAGGCCGCCGCCCTCCTTGGCGTTGTTGGCGGACTCCGGCGCCAGGACGCCGCGGATGTCGCCCTTGCCGAAGGACGAGGGCCCGCGGGTGGTCTGCACCACGTGGCCGTAGGCGATCCAGTCGACCACGTTGCCGCCCAGGCCGGGCAGGGCGCCGACCAGCGCGCCGAGGCCGGCGCAGCGCAGGCAGAGCCACTTGTTGCGCAGCATGTCGGCGAGGCCGCGCAGCCAGCCGGCGCCCAGCCGCTGGGTTTCCGAGATCGCGCCGGCGCGGCGCAGCAGGTCGACGATCTCCGGCACCGCGAAGATGCCGAGCGCCAGGACGACCAGCGGAATGCCGTCGGTCAGGTAGTTGGAGCCGAAGGTCAGGCGCCACTCCCCGGTCGCCGGGGCGCCGCCCTGCATGCCCAGGAGCAGGCCGAGGCCGCAGGCGGCC
>JAKSBE010000347.1 GCA_022361275.1 Kiloniellales bacterium | reverse complement strand
GGCTGCTCTAGGCGGGCCGAGAAGACGCAAAGAAGGCGGCCGCCGGGTACCGCCGGATCTCACATAAGGCGTGCGGTCGCCGAACCGCCCGGGACTCGGTTGAAAAACTGCTTTAGTGTTGCCCTTCACGCTTTGCGGAACCAAGCGAGGACCATGAGCAAGCGTAGGTCCCACGCCTTCGCCATCTCCGCCCTGCTCGCCCTGGCGGCGGGATTGCCGTCGCCCCGGCCCGCCGCGGCGATCGAGGTCGACCAACTGGACCGCTACATCTTCGTCGCCAACCGGACCTCCGCCGAGATCGCCGTGATCGACGCCCGGAGCGACGAGGTGGTGGAACGCCTCGACCTGGCAACCAAGCCCGAAAGCTTCCTGCTCTCGAGCAGCCTGGGCCTGCTGGTCGCGGCGCACCCGGCGCGGCGGCGCCTCAGCATCTTCGACCTGACGAGCAAGCGGATCGCCGAGGTGATCGAAACCGGCTTCCGGCCCGAGCTGATCCAGCTCAACGACGACGGCGACCTGCTCGCGGCCGCCGACCCCGAGGCCGGGCGCCTGCTGCTGGCCGGCCTGGACGGCCGGGGTCTGCGGCTGGAGATCGACGGGCTGCCTGGCCCCAGCGACCTGGTCTTCGACCGGGAGGGCGCGCGGCTCTTCGTCGCCAGCGGCCGCGAGAGCCGGATCGACGTCGTCTCGCTGGCCGAGGGCCGGGTGACGCAGGTGATCGACCTGGGCGCCGGGCTGCCGGGCATCGCCGACCTGGTCCGGACCCCGGGCGGGGGCACGGCGCTCGCCCTGCACGGACAGGGCGGCGAGGTCAGCGTCATCGACCTGCCCAAGGCCGAGCCGGTGGCGAAGCTTCGCCTTCCCGGGCCGGCGCTGCGCGGCTTTCCCGCCAGCAACAGCCAGTTCTTCCTGATCCCCAACGGCCTGGACGGCAGCGTCTCCTCGATCTCGACCTGGTCTCACCGCGAGACCGCCAGGCTGCCGGCGGCGCCGGGCGTCCAGGGCGTCAGCCTGGGCATGTTCGACACCCTCGGCTTCGCGATCAGCCGCTCGCACCGCAAGGCCGTCGCCCTGGACCTCCAGGACGGCCATCGGGCCAAGACGCTCGAGTTGCCGGGAACGCCGGAGACCGGCATCTCGGCCGAGGCCGGCACCAAGCTCTACGTCGCCCTCAGCAGCAGCGACCAGGTCGCCGTGATCGACCTGATGCGCCGCCGTCTGCTGCGCCTGATCGACGGCGTCGGCGATCAGCCCTGGGCGGTCAACCGCGCCGGCGGCCTCAGCTACTGCCACTGATCTTACCCAGGGCGATGGCAGGCCCTGACAAATCGCCCACGACGTGCGACCGGCCGCCCCCGCCCTTCGACAGGGGGCGCAGCCCGGCGCTACGCGTGGGTGAGGGCGAGCAGTCGCAGAAGCTTCTCCTCACGCTGAGCTTGTCGAAACATGCCTTGCTGCGGATCCGGCCGCTGCGTTCGCCGCGGCTTTCCTCGACCCGGGCGGCGAAGGCGACCTGGAGCTCTGACAAGAGTTGGGCCTCCACAGCATCCTCGACGACGAGGTAGCCCCGGGTCCGGAAGAACTCGATCTGCGCCGCAGTGAGAACCGCCATGGCCGGCCTCCCCTACAAGCCTAGCGGAGGCCGGACCGAAAGTCCCGCGCCGTTCGGGGCAGGCCCGGGCTCAGGCGTCGTCGGGTCCGGCGCGGCGCTGCTTCTTGAGCGTGCCGCGGCGGGCCTTGTCCGCCAGGCGGCGTTTCTTCGAAGCCAGGGTCGGCCGGGTCGCGCGGCGCCGCCGTGGCGGGCACGCCGCTTCCCGGAGCAGGGCGACCAGCCGGGTCAGGGCGTCCTCGCGGTTGCGCTCCTGGCTGCGGAAGCGGGCCGCGGTGATCACCAGGACCCCTTCCTTGTTGAGCCGCCGGCCGGCCAGGCGGCAGGCGCGGGTACGGACCGCCTCCGGCAGCGAGCGCGAGCCGCGGAGGTCGAAGCGCAGCTGCACCGCGGTCGAGACCTTGTTGACGTTCTGGCCGCCGGGACCGGAGGCGCGGATGAAGCTTTCCTCGATCTCCGCCGGATCGAGTTTGATCCCTTCCGTGATCTTGATCATGCTGCAAAGCCTCTCGTCCCGGCGCCCCCTCGGAACCCGATCCATGACCGACGCTCAGAGCCCAGTCCCCTGCCGGATCTATGTCGACGCCGACGCCTGCCCGGTCAAGTCGGAGGTCTACAAGGTCGCCGAACGCCACGGCGTCCCGGTCCGGGTCGTGTCCAACAGCTTCCTGCGGCTGCCGCCGGACCCGCGGCTCGAGCTGGTGGTGGTCGGCGAGGCCCTGGACGCGGCCGACGACTGGATCGCCGCGCGGGCCGGGCCGAAGGACGTCGTCGTCACCGCCGACGTCCCGCTGGCCAGCCGCTGCGTCAAGGCCGGGGCCTGCGTGATCGCGCCCGACGGCCGGCTCTTCACGCCGGAGTCCATCGGCATGGCGCTGGCGACGCGCAACCTCATGACCGAGCTGCGCGAGGCGGGCCAGGTCACCGGCGGACCCAAGGCTTTCTCGGCCCGCGATCGCTCGGCCTTCCTCTCCGCCCTGCACGAGGCGATCGAAGGCTTGAAGCGGGCTGGATGACCGCCGCCGCGCCGCCTTCAGGATCGGGGGCCGCGGCCGGCGATCCCCTCGCCGCCGCGACCGCACCCCGGCCCCTGTTGGGCGCCGTGCTCATTGCCCTGATGACCCTGGAGCTGGTCGAGCTCTACCTCGGCTGGGTGTCCGCGGGCCTGGCCGGCAAGACCCTGCTGCTCAGCCTGCCCCTGCTGGCCCTGCGCGCGCTCCGGGCCAGGGAGGCCTACCTGCTGGCGGTGGCCGCCGGGGTCTTCCTGCTGGTCTGGGCGGAACCGCCGGAGGACCTGGCCGTGGTGTCGCGGGGCCTGGACCGCGCCCTCTACCTGGCCAGTTTCATCCTGCTGATGGGCCTGCTGCGCGAGGGCGCCGTGACCTCGCCGGCGGTCCTGGACTGCGGCAGCTACGTCACCCTGCAGCCCTCGCGCCGCCGCTTCCTCGCGGTCTTCACCGGCAGCCATCTCTTTTCCGTGCTGATCAACCTGGGGGCGCTCAGCCTGCTGGCGCCGATCATCCAGCGCGGCGTGCGCCACGGCCGCGACCCGGAGGCGCCATCGGACGAGATCGCCCTGGTGCGCGAGCGCCGGCAGCTCAGCGCCGCCCTGCGCGGCTTCGCCTGGTTCCTGGTCTGGGCGCCGACGGCGGTGACCCAGGCGGTGCTGCCGACCCTGATCCCGGGCATCGACGCCGGCCGCATGATCGGCATCGGCCTGTGCGTCGCGGCGGTGATGCTGCTGGTCAGCTGGGCCGAGGACAGCCTGCGCTGGTGGCCCTTGCGCCGGCGCCTGCGGGCGAGTGGCGGCCTGCCGAGCCTCGCGCGGCAGGATTTCCCCGGCGCCGCCTTCGGCCGGCTCGGCGCGGTCTGCGGGCTGCTCTTCGGCCTGACCCTGGGCTTCTCCTCGCTGGCCGAGGTGTCGATCGTCACCGGCGTGATGCTCGCCGCTCCGGTGACCCTCGGCCTCTGGGTCGTGGCGCAGCAGGGTCCGCGCCGCCTGGACCGCGCGGCGGCGCGCCTCAAGGAGATCGCGACCGTTTCCCTGCCGGGCGCGGTGCGCGAGGCCCTCTCCTTGGCTTGCGCCGGCTTCATCGGCACCCTGGCGGCGCACCTGGTGCCGGCCGATCAGGTCGCCACCGCTCTCGAACTCGGCAGCCTGCCCGGCTGGCTCTTCCTCCTGGGGCTCTCGGTGCTGGTCCTGCTCGGCGGCCAGGTCGCGCTCAGCCCGATCACCATGGCGGTCTTCCTGGGCAGCCTGGTCGCCGAGCTCGGCGCGCTGCCGGTCGACCCGACCCTGGCCGCGCTCGCCATCGCCGCCGGCACCGCGATCTGCACCACCGGGGCGCCCTTTGCCTCGGGCACCCTGATGCTGGCCCGCGCCTCCGGCTACAGCGGCGCCACCCTGACCTGGCGCTGGAACCTCGCCTACACCCTGACCTGCGTCGCGGTGCTGCTGGTCGTCTATGCGGTGCTGACGACGATCTGAAGCGGTCGCGGCTTGGCGGCCGGGCGGGGTGCCGTCATCCCTTGGCCGCGAGCTTCGCCTGGACGCGCTTGTCGAAGCGCGCGACCTCGACGACGACGCGGCGGTGTGTGCCCTCGCCGATCAGGTCCGCTTCGTCGCGGGCCTCGACCCGGAAGGCGATCTTGTTGCCCGCCACCTCCGTGACCTCGGCGACCGCATGGACCCGCATGCCGACCGGCGTGGCGGCGACGTGGCTGACGTCGAGATGGATGCCCAGGCTCTGGTGGCCCTCCGCCAGCCGATGCTCGACGGCGGCGAGCGCGGCGGCCTCCATCAGGTTGATCATCACCGGCGTCCCCAGGACGTGGATCCGCCCGCTGCCGATCCGCGGCGCCGTATGCGCCTCCTCGACGACGAGCGCCGCCGTGCCGGTCATGCCAACCTCGATTTCACCCATGCCTGGATTCCTTTCCTGTGCCTGTTGATCTCGAACAGGCGCAAAGCTAGATCAAACTGCGCTTGATTGGAATCGATTAAGCGCAGATAATTTGATCTATTTCATATAGTTAGAGTAGATTATCCGCATTCGAACGATCACGGGCTGCCCTAGTCGGCGGCGGCGCGATTCGCAACGGCCAAAGGCGCGGATCGTCGATGGCCCGACCCTCTCCCTGGCCCAGGGGAAAGGGCGGGTCTGGACCTATGGGGGGGCCAGGCTTTGGTCTATCACCGAAGCATGGCGCTGGTGACGGCCTGGTGACAGGCCCGCGATCCGCGCGCAAGAATGACCGTACCCGCGGGACCGTCCCCGCAGCGTCGACGACACCGTTTTCCTGACGCCCGAGGCGCCGCAAGTCCGGGTTCCCGACCGGCGCCGAAGGGCCGTCCGATCTCTGGGGAGGCTAGAGACATGACCCGCATGACGCCCAGCGAGGCCTTCGTCGAGACCCTGGTCGCGCACGGCGTGACCGACGTCTTCGGCATCGTCGGCTCCGCCTACATGGATGCGCTCGACATCTTTCCGGCGGCCGGCATCCGCTTCATCTCGGTGCAGCACGAGCAGGGCGCCGGGCATATGGCCGACGGCTACTCGCGTGTCTCCGGCCGCCAGGGCGTCTGTATCGCCCAGAACGGCCCGGGCATCACCAACTTCGTGACCGCCGTCGCGGCGGCCTACTGGGCCCATTCGCCGGTGGTCTGCATCACCCCGGAGACCGGCTCGGCGACCCAGGGCCTGGGCGGCTTCCAGGAGACCGAGCAACTGCCCTTCTTCGAGAAGATCACCAAGTACCAGGCCCACGTGAACCGGCCCGACCGCCTGGCCGAGTTCACCGGCCGCTGCTTCGACCTGGCGCTGACCGAGCGCGGCCCGACCCAGCTCAACATCCCGCGCGACTTCTTCTACGGCGACATCGACGTCGAGATCCCCAAGCCGATCCGGGTC
>JAKSBE010000473.1 GCA_022361275.1 Kiloniellales bacterium | reverse complement strand
GCTGTTGACCAGGATGCCGAGGTTCTTGAGGTCCGGCTTCAGCTCCTTCACGTAGGCCATCTGGACTTCGATCGGCATGTTCAGCGAGGTGAAGGCGAAGTTGGTGCCGGTGCCGGCCTCGTAGCTGGGCGCCTGGCCCAGAACCACCGGGTCCTTGGAGCAGACCGAGACGATCGGGACCGCGCCGCCGCGGTAGTTGCTCCAGAGCCAGGCCGTGGATTCCGACCCCATCGCGTAGATCAGGCGGTAGCCCCGCTCCTCGGCGATCCTGAGGGCGCGCTTGCCGCTGTCGTGGTCCTTCTCGAAGTTGTAGAGCAGGAACTCGACGTTGATTTCCTTGCCCTCGAAGACGTCGAGGATCTTGTTCATCGCGATGTCGTAGGCCGAGGAAGGCCGCGGAAAGATGACCATGACCGGTAGCACCGGCCCGGTCGCGAGCGGCTCCTTGCGGCGGATCAGGACCTGGGTGTCCTCGCCCTCGCCCTCGACCAAGTCCCAGGCCCGCAGGCTCTGCTCCGCCGGCGTGAACCAGGCCCTGTAGCCGGGCTCCGCGCGCGCGGCACCGCTCCAGGCCGCAGCCAGCAGGAAGGCGGAAAGGATGGTCGCGGCCGCCGGCCGCTTCGTCGCGAAAAGCTTCATCATCTTGCGAGCTCCCTGGTGGCAGGCCCCCCTGCCCGGGCGGGGTCGGCAGGGCGAAGAGGAGTCCGGAGGCCGGGACGGCGCTGCCCGACCACAGCGGCACCCAGGTGCCCTGCCCGCCGATCAGCAACAGCGGCGCCGCTTTCGCGGGGCCGCGGCAGAAGACCGGCGCGCCGTCGAGGTCGCAGGTGGTCATGGCCGCGATCGCCGGATCCGATTCCAGGACCGGCTCCGTCAGCGGGGCGAAGCCGACGAACTGTTCCCTCGGGCGCCCGGGCCGGAGATGGGCCGCCATGGTGGTCTGCACGACCCGCGCCTGGGCGACCGGCTTGTCCAGCCTGCCCCTCCGGGATGAAGTTCCGCGGCTTCAACCTAGGATAATACATCCAGATCCTGATAAATTATTTGGTTACTTGGGCAATTTACCCGGCCTTAGTTAAGATAGGCCTAAATAGACTTATCTACCAAAGTGTTATTCTATCCAATCACCACGGAAGCCTTTGGGCGACAAGCACGCCCCCGGACCGGCGTATCACCTCCGAAATCCAGCGGCCCTTGCTATCTGCCCGTGCAATTCCTCCGAAGAATGCTTCTTTATCGGAAGAGTACAGGACCCAGGGCTGCGCCCCCAAGTGAACAGTCATGACTTTCATTTTTTGCACAAATATTTTGCCTCGCCTTTTATTTAGAAATAATTGAAAGTAACTAAGGGTTCCTTAAGTTATCACATCTACTTTGGTTATTGGTTTTGTGTTCACCGGGTATCCAACCCTCATGGCGACCGGCTGGTTCGGGTGAGGCAGGGACGTCCCGGGCAGCCTCGAGCAAGGTTCCGCTACGTGAGGTCGATGCGGCAACAACACCGATCCCAGGACGGCTTCGACAAGGCCCCGCAGCCGGCCCCAGTGTCGTCGGCCCCAGTGTCGTCGGCCTCGGCAGCGATCGACGCGGGAGGCGGAGCGGCGAAAGGCAGCACGGCCCCGCGCGGGGCGCCGCACGGCGGCAAGCCGCCCGGGCCGCCGCTCGTCCAGCTCCTGCGGCGCCAGGGCGCGTTGTTCCGGCTCTCGGCCAAGGGCGAAGCCCTGGACAGCGTGCTCGAAGAGCTGGCGCTGATCTGCGAAGCCGCCCTGCGCCCGGCCCGCTGCGCGATCCACCTGCTGGAGCCGGTCTTCGCGACCCTGCGCCAGGCGGCAGCGCCCGGCTTGCCCGAGGGTCTCCACAGGGCGCTGCGGGAGGTCCCGATCGACGCTCCGGCCTACCCCTTCACCATGGCGGTCTGCCGGGACAAGCTGGTCGCGGTCGCGGACCTGGCCCGGGAACCGCGCTGGCGAGAGCTCGCCAGGCTGGCCGAGCCGGTGGGGCTCGCCGCCTGCTGGGCCTGGCCGATCCGCGACGCCGAGGGCAAGGTGCTGGGATCGATCAGCCTGTTCTTCGAGGCCGCGCGCGCGCCCGGGCCCGAGGAACTCGACGTCCTCGACGCCCTGGCCGAGCTCGCCGCCTTCCTGGTCCATCACGACTCCAACGAGCGCTCGCTGCGCCGTGCCGACGAGCGCCTGGCCACCCTCGCCCGGACCATCCCGGGCGTGGTCTACCAGCGTCTGGTCACCCCCGAGGGCAACATCCGCTACACCTACATCAGCGAGGGCGTGAAAGACCTCTTCGGGGTCGCGCCGGAGGAGATCCTGCGTAACCCCGACGCCCTCTTCGACTGCCACGGGCCGGCCTACAAGACGACCTTCCGGGAGCGCCTGCTGAAGGCCTCGCGCGATCTGACCCTCTGGGACGTCGAGGCCCAGATCATCACCCGCGCCGGCGAGGAGAAATGGACCCACGCCATCGCCCGCCCGCACCGCCGGGCCGACGGCTCGGTGCTCTGGGACGGCGTGATCCTGGACGCCACGCGGATCAAGGAAGCCGAGCGCGCCGCCGCCGCGGCCTCCGCGCAGACCCGCCGGATCATCGTCGAAAGCCTGTCCCAGGGCCTGATCCTCTTCGATCCGGAGGACCGGCTGGTCATCTGCAACGCCCGCTACCTCGAGCTCTACGGCGGCATCGAGGAGGTCGCCCGGCCGGGCGCCGGCTACGCGGAGATCGCCCAACGCGAGATCGCGCAGCTCGACCCGACCGCCGACAAGGCCACGGTCGAGCGGCGGCTGGCGAAGCGCCTGGCCAGGCACCGCCAGCCCGCGCACCAGGTCGAGCGGCAATGGCCCGACGGCCGCTGGATCCTGATCGACGAGCACAGGACCCCGGACGGCGGCACCGTCTGCCTCTACACCGAGGTCACCGACCTCAAGCGCCGCGAGGGGGAGCTGCAGCGGGCACGGGGCGCGGCCGAGACCGCCAACCTCGAGCTCGAACGCATCAACGCTCAGCTCGACATCGCCCTTGCCCAGATGGCGCAGGGGCTCTGCGTCTTCGACTCCGAACAGCGCCTGGCGCTCTGCAACCGGCACTACGGCGAGCTCTTCGACCTGCCCGAGGCCCTGATCCGGCCGGGGGTCTCAATGCGCGCCCAGATCGAGCACAGCTTCGGCAACGCCCCCTCCGAGACTTGGTGGCAGACCCTGATCGAGGAGCGGCTCGAGCAGGCCGGCCGCCGCGCGGAGAGCAGCTACCTCCTGGAGCTGCCCGACGGCCGGGTGATCGAGGTCATGCACCGGCCGCTGAACGACGGCGGCGCGGTGGAGACCTTCACCGACGTCACCGAGAAGGCGGCGACCCAGCAGGCGCTGCGCGACAGCGAGTACCGGCTGCGCGGCCAGCTCGCCGAGCTGATGGAGAACCGCGAACGCCTGGAGAAGCAACGCGAGGAACTGCGCAAGCTGGCCGAGAGCCTGGCCTGGGCGGTCGAGGAGGCCGAGGCCGCGAACCGGGCGAAGTCGGAGTTCCTGGCCAAGATGAGCCACGAGCTGCGCACCCCGCTGAACGCGGTGATCGGCTTCTCGGAGGCGATGAAGGCGGAGATCTTCGGCCCCATCGGCAACGCCCGCTATCAGTGCTACATCGACAACATCTGCGACAGCGGCACCCACCTGCTGGGCCTGATCAACGACCTCTTGGACCTTTCCAAGGTCGAGGCCGGCAGCTTCAGCCTGTACGAGGAGGCCCTGGAGCCCGCCAAGCTCTTCGAGGTCTGCGCGCGGCTGATGCAGGAGCGCGCCGAATACGCCGGACAGCACCTGGAAGTGTGCTGCCCGGAAGGCCTGCCGCGCGTCCGGGCCGACGGCATGCGGCTCAAGCAGGTCCTGCTGAACCTGCTGTCCAACGCGATCAAGTACACCCCCGAGGGCGGCCGGGTGACCATGGCCGCCGGGCTCCTGGACAACGGGGACCTCGAGCTGACCGTGGCCGACACCGGGATCGGGATCAGCCCGGCGCAGCTGCCCCTGGTGATGCAGCCCTTCCGCCAGGCCGAGAACGCCATGTGCCGGGGCCACGAGGGCACCGGCCTGGGCCTGCCCCTGGCCAAGGCCCTGGTCGAGCTGCACGGCGGCGACCTGGTGATCGAGAGCGAGCCCGGCCGCGGCACCCTGGCCCGCATCCAGCTCCCGGCCGCCCGGGTCGAGGCCGCGCCCGGGCCCGCACCGGCCGAGACGCAGCCGCTGCAGCGGCCGGCCTGATCGCAGAGCCAAAGGGCGCCCCCGCGGTCCGCCGCCCATGCTGATGGCCTGCCGGCCAGCGAGGTATCCGGATCCGCCTTCAGCGGACAGCCAAGATTCTGTGCATCCGAAAGTTCACATCGTCGAACCTTGAATGAGGGTATCCTACGGCAACGATCTTACGACGGAGGAAGCCGTGAAGCGCGCGTTCTGCGGAAAGGTCTTGCTGCCGGTCGTCCTGGCGACACAGACGATCTCACAAGCCATTGCCCATGAGACGCCTGGCCTCGACTCGGCGACGGCCCTTGAGAACCAGGATTTCTCGGTTGTCGGTGCCCCAATTCCGACCGACGACCAGTCTATTCGTATAGAGGCCGAAGTATTCGGCAGTAACGACCTTGAGTATGACTTTACGCCCAACAGATTCCCCTGAACCCCGCTTGGTCTGATGTAGGCTCCTTGGTATAAGGGTCTTCCTGGCCAACCGCCCGGCTCCGGCCAAGCGGGCCCACGCCTAAAGCAGCCCGCGTTCATTCGAACGCGGGCTGCTTTAGCTCTATGGAATAGATCAAATGATCTGCGTTTGATTGATTCCAATTAGACGCGGTTTGATCTAGCCCCCACGCCCGTCGGGCCCTGGGAAGCGGCGGGCGCGGACCTCCTCGGCGAAGGCGGCGGCCGCCTCTTCGACCGCCCGGCCGAGGTCGGCGTAGCGCTTGGCGAAGCCTGGGACCTGATCGCCGCTCAGGCCGAGGATGTCCTCGGTGACCAGGATCTGACCGTCGCAGGCCGGCGAGGCGCCGATGCCGATGGTCGGGACCCCGACTTCGGCGGTGATCTCCCGCGCCAGGGCCTCGGCCGTGCCCTCGATCACCAGGGCGAAGGCCCCGGCCTCGGCCACCGCCAGGGCATCGGCGCGGATCGCCGCGGCCTCGGCCTCCGCCCGGCCCTGGGTGCGGAAGCCGCCGAGGGCGTTGACCTTCTGCGGCATCAATCCGACGTGGCCGAGCACCGGCACCCCGCGCGCGCTCAGGAAGGCGACGGTCTCCGCCATCTCCCGGCCGCCCTCCAGCTTGACCGCGGTGCAGCCGGTCTCGGCCAGGATCCGGGCGGCGTTGCGGAAGGCCTGGGCCGGCGACTCCTGGTAGCTGCCGAAGGGCAGGTCGACGACGACGCAGGCCCGCCTGGCGGCCCGCGCCACCGCAGCACCGTGGGCGATCATCTGCTCGAGCGTCACCCCCAGGGTCGTGTCCTCGCCGTAGAGCACCATGC
This sequence comes from Kiloniellales bacterium, assembly GCA_022361275.1. GTDB lineage: Bacteria > Pseudomonadota > Alphaproteobacteria > Kiloniellales > JAKSBE01 > JAKSBE01. Next base: position 13,352 of record JAKSBE010000473.1, on the reverse strand, counting down.
CCAGGGAATCACCGACCAGCAGCAGGTCGACCTGCGGGTCGAGCAGGCGCGCCATGTTGGCGCTGTAGGCGGTCAGGCAGACCAGCGGCGGACCGCCCTTGCGGCCGCGGATCTCCCGCACCGTAACCGGCTTGCCCTCGCCCTGCGCCGTCATCAGCCTCGCCTCCCGGTCGCCTTTCGGAACGGACCCGCAAGCTTTGTGGCAAAGCGGCCAGCGATCAACGCTTTTTTTGCACCGCAGCAATCCCGACCCAGGGCGCGGGGCGCCACCGGGCGCCCCGCGGTGCCGGAGCCCCTGCCCGGCGGGGATCAGCGTTGGGTGCCGTCGATGTCCTCGTCGTCGAGCGCGAAGACGAAGATCGAGCCGGCGTGCGGCCGCTCGATCTCGGGCGTCAGCTGGGTGAAGCCGACGACCCCGCCGGTGCCGACCACGAGGTACTGCCGGCCGTCGACCGTGTAGGTCGCCGGATAGCTCTCGAGCCCGGTGTTGAGCTTGACCCGCCACAGGACCTCGCCGCTCCGGTCGTCGAAGGCCTTCAGCACGCCGTCGACGCCGCCCGTGAAGACGACGCCGCCGGCCGTCGCCAGGGCGGCGTTGAAGAAGGGCGCGCGCTGCTCGTGCGTCCAGAGGGTGGCCCCGGTCGAGACGTCGATCGCCTCGAGCCGGCCGATCCGGTCCCCGCCGCCCGGCACGGGCGCGTAGCTGTAGTCGGCGGAGAAGTGATAGCCGCCGATGTTCACCTTGGTCTCCTTCAAGGTGTAGTTCATGCAGGAGTTGTTGAGCGGCACGACCAGGACGCCGGTCTGCGGGTTGTAGGCCTCGGCGGCCCAGTGCTTGCCGCCGTAGAAGCTCGGGCACATGGTGACGGTCTCGCCGATCCGGCTGTCGGCGAGCGCCGGGTTCTGGGTCTGGCGCCCCGTTGCGAGGTCGATCTCGGTGATGACGTTCTGCTCGACCGTCTCGCGCGCCCAGAGGAACACGCCGCTGGCCTTGTCGAAGGCCTGGACGATGCCGGTCTTGCCGAAGGCGCCGACGATGATGTCGCGCCGGCCGGTTGCCGCGTCCGGGTTGATCCAGCGCACCGCGGCGGGATCGGGGCGGACGTCGGCGGTCACGACGATCCGCTCGAAGGCGTGGTCCATGTCCAGGTTGTCGTTGGGCAGGTGCTGGCGGTACCAGCGGATCGCGCCGGTCTTGACGTCCACGGCCAGGGTCGAGTTTGTGTAGAGCAGGTCGCCCTGGCCGGCGCGCTGGACCCGGCCCCAGGGGATCGCCACGGCGACGCCGACGTAGAGCAGGCCGGTCTCCGCGTCGTAGGTCGGCGGCACCCAGACCGAACCGCCGAAGCGGCGATCGGCCGGCGCGCCGCCCCAACTGTCCGTCGGGTTGTCGCCGGGCATCTCGATCGTGTTGACCTGCCAGATCTCCTCGCCGCTGTCCGGATCGTGCGCGCTGACCCAGCAGCCGCCGGGCGCGAAGAGATAGCAGCCCGAGATGCCGGCGATCACCTTGCCGTCCGCGATGATCGGGCCGCCGGAATAGTGATGCCCGCCCTTGTGGTCGGCGATCTCGCGGTCCCAGACGACTTCGCCGGTGCGCGCGTCCAGCGCCACGAGGTGCGCGTCGGCGGTGCCGGTGAAGACCTTGTCGCCGAAGATCGCGATGTTCCGGTTCACCTGGGACAGGCGGAACAGGCCCTCGGGGAGCGCGCGGGCATAGGTCCAGTAGCGCTCTCCCGTGGCGGCGTCCAGCGCCTGGATCACGTCGCCGGACTGGTTCAGGAACATCACGCCGTCGTGGATCAGCGGATTGGATTCCGGGCGCTGGGGGTCGACGGCGGAGGACCAGACATAGCGCAGCTTGTGGACGTTCTCGCGGGTGATCTGGTCGAGCTTGCTGTAGCCCCAGCCCCGGCGGTCGCCGCGATGGGTCAGCCAGGCCCCCTCGGCCGGGTCGTCGAGCATGTCCTCGGTCACCGGCGAAAGCGGCGGCGTCGGACGGTTCGTGCCCGGCTTGAAGGGGGCCGCGCTGTCGGCCAGGGCCGGCGGCGCCAGGAGCAGCGCGGCCAGGATCAGGGCGTAGGATCTCGTCATCATGTCGATGGTCCTCGAAGCGGTGTGATGCCGTGAGTTCCGAAAGGCTGCCGACCGGGCGGTTCTACTGCCGCAGGCTCGAGCGCGACGGCGCGACCGGATCGGGGCCGCGCCACGCTGCCGTTTCGATGCTCGGTCATTGGGCGGCGTTACGGCCGGGCGCGCGACGCCGCAGGCCGGGCGCGTAACATCTGACAACGCCCCCGCATCCAGAGTCAGGCAGCCGCGGCGACGGCCTCGGCGGGCTGCGGGCATCGCCCCGAAAAGACCGACTTCGCCGCCGATCCGGAGCCAGAGCCCATGACGCCTTCCGTGAAGCCCGCCCCCTGCAGGGCGACGTCTGCGCTCTGCGCCGGCGTCGCGACCTTGATCGCCATGCAGGCCGCCGCCATGCAAGCCGCCTGGGCGCAGAGTGAGGGAGCGCGCGCGGCGGACTGCGCCGAGAGGAGCCCGCGCCTGGCCTATGGCGGAACCTTCTACGACAACGACTTCTCCTTCCTCGAGGACCCTTGCCTGCCGGCGAAGGATTCCCGCGACGTCCTGGCGCGACAGACCGACCGGGCAAAGCGCATCGATCTGGGCGCGGGTTTCCTGGTCTCCTTCGGCGGCGAGTCGCGCCTGAAGTATCACGACGAGAACAACCACGCGAAATCGCGCCTCGACGGCCGGGACAACTCTTTTCTGCTGAACCGGCTGCGCCTCTATGGGGATCTCGAGATCGGAGAGCACCTGCGGGTCTTCGGCGAGATGGTCGACGCGCGCAGCTTCGGCGAGTCCTTCGCCCCGCGCGGCACCGAGGAGGTGCATTGGGACCTGCTCAACGGCTTCGGCGAGATCCGCGGCGTCGTCCAAGGCATGGATCTGCACCTGCGCGGCGGCCGTCAGGAGTTGCTCTTCGGCGCCCAGCGCCTGATCTCGCCCCTGGACTGGGGCAACACCCGGCGCAGCTTCGACGGCGGACGCGCGGGTCTGACCAGCGCGCAGTTTGACGTCAGCGCCTGGTTCGTCTTCCCGCGCACGATCGAGCCGGACGCCACCAGCGACCGCGACGAGGACACGCGCTTCGCCGGGGCCTACGCGACCTATCGCATGAACCGCGACCTGCTGCTCGACCTCTATGCGCTACACCTGGACCGGGAGGACGAGGACGCCGGCGAGCGCGAGACCTGGACCCTCGGCGCGCGGCACGCCGGGCAGGAAGGCGGCCTGTTCTGGGAGCTGGAAGGCGCCTATCAGTTCGGCGACCAGAAGGCCCCGGGGACGGGAGCAGCGACGGGCCCCGAGCTCGACGTCAGCGCCGGCATGTTCACGATCGGCCTCGGCTACGACTTCGCCGAGCTGCTGCCCTGGAAACCCCGTCTCTCGCTCTACTATGACCTCGCGACCGGCGACGACGATCCGGACGACGGCGAGGTCAACACCTTCGATCAGCTCTTTCCGCTGGCCCACGCCTATTTCGGCTTCATCGACCTGGTCGGCCGGCGCAACGTCGAGGCCCTGAGCCTGCGGCTTTCCCTGCAGCCCCATCCACGGTTGAAGCTCTCGCTCGCGGGGCACCGCTTCGCCCTGGAGAGCGCGCAGGACGCCCTCTACAACGCCGGCGGGGCGGCCATCCGCCGCGACCCCGGCGGACGCTCGGGCAGCGAGGTGGGACAGGAGCTCGACGTGACGGCAACGGTCTCGGTCCTGGACCGGGTCGCGCTCCAGCTCGGCTACGCCCACTTCTGGGGCGGCGATTTCGTCGACGACACCGGCGCCGCCGGAGTCTCGGGCGACGCGAGCTTCTTCTACACCCAGCTCACCGCGAGATTCTGACGACGCGCCCCTCCCCCATCAAGGGGGTGACATGCCGATTCGTGCAAGCCGATACTAGTGTGATGGTCTCAAAGTCCGGCACATTTCATGTGCCGAGATTTGGAAGCTGAATCACACGAGATTCAACAAGTTAGTGTCCCTTTGGTTCTGCGATTCGCTCTCGCGGATTTCAGAATCAAAGGGACACTAGCTGGAGTCGCGGGCGGCGTTCAGCTTGCGCCGCGAGATGAGCTCGACCGGCTCCAGGGACATCAGCGCTTCGACCAAGACCAGGGTCAGCGCGAGGGCGATGAACCCGGAGGCGATCAGAAGGCCGATCGGCATCAGCTCGAGCCGGGAACAGCCCAGGATCTGGTCGGCCAGGTTCGCCAGGGTCAAAACGGAGGCGAGGATCCCGGCGAGACAGAAGGCCAGGAGCGCGGCGCGGCAGCTGCGGCTCCGGATCATACAGCCGGCGACCAGGTCGATCGCCTGGGCATCGGGCGAGTCTTCCAGGGCGCGCAGCTGAGCCTCGACCTGCCCCATGCGCACATAGACGCCGAGGATCAAGGGGCCGAGGCCGACAACGGCCAGCAATGGCGAGGCCGAGAGCGCTGTTTCCTGCATGGTCGAGCTTCCTGAACTAGCCTGTCCAAAGCGCAACGGAGTCCCCTGGCCGCAGACACACCATGTCCTTGGTATAAGATCCGGTGACGGGTCCTGCTTTCGACCCGGCACCTCGTATTGATGCCGGCTTCGCGCCCCGGGTTACAGGGCCGGACCTGGAAAGGCGGAAGGCGCGGGCTATTTCTTCTTGGCGGCGAGGACCGCGGTGATCAGGTCCTCGGGCACGCTCGCCGGCAGCGGCGCGTCGGGGTCTTCGAAAGCGCGCTTGGAGACCTCGATCGTCCGCCGGTAGGCGACGAGATAGTCCCGGCACTCGCGGCAGACCTTGAGGTGCAGCTCGAAGACGAAGCGCTGCTTCTCGGGCAGATCGCCTTCCAGGTAGGCGAGAATGAAGTCCTCGAACTCCCGGCAGGTGATCATCCAGGGCATGTAGTTCAGCATCATGCCGCGCATCCACCGTGCCATGCGCCGAACCGGGATCCCGCGCATCACTCTTGCCTTTCCAGCAGGGGCAGGCAAAGGGTCGTCAAGGCGGCTCTCGCCTTGTGCAGCCGCCGTCGCACGGTGTCTTCTGTCAGATCCAGGGCCTGTGCCACCTCGCTGATACTCATGTCTTCGATGTCATAAAGCTGCCAGACGATACGGTAATTCTCAGGAACTTGACCGGCCAGCGATGTAACAAGATTGCGCAAACCGTCCTCAGAATAGCCGGAGCCGTCGGACGGCGTCGACCTGGGGAATGCCCGGATACGGCAGAACTGACCGTCGAAGGCCGGGAGCAGGCCATCGATCGGCGGATCGAAGCGGTTTCCGCGGCGCGCCTTCAGCGCGGCCCTGGCTTCGAGGCGGCGCAGCCAGACCGGCAGCGGACGGCGGGAGGACCCGCGGGCGGACGACGCCAGCAGGTCCTGCCGGCAGCTGCGGCACTGCTTGATGTGGACCTCGATGGCCAGGCGCTGCCATTCCGTAAGTTCGGAGTTCAGATAGGCCGGCAGGCGCCTTGCGAAATCCCGGCAGCGCGAAGTCCTGGGGAGGCCTCCGGCAAAGGCGCGACGGGTCGCGCCGACGGCGCGGGCGAAGATGGAGACGGACATCAGAACTCGCCCTTCAGGAGGGGTTCCAGCAGCTTCTTCAAGGCCGAGCGCGCCCGGTGCAGGCGGACCCTGACGTTCGCCTCGCTCATGCCCAAGGTCTCGGCCACCTCCCGCGTGCTCAGCTCCTCGATGTCGCGCAGGATCATGACGAGGCGGTAGCTTTCGGGGAGCTCCGCGATCTTGCTGTGGATCAGCTCGCGCAGATGCGCCTGCTCGAAGATCTCGTCGGGCGTCGCCAGGCGCTGCCAGGGCCCCTCGATCCGGCAGGCGTTCTCGTCGAAGGCCGGCAGAAGCTCGTCGATGGAGGATTCGTTCCGCCTGCCCGCCGCCCGCAGCTTCATGAGCGCCTGATTGACGACGATGCGGTGCAGCCAGGACTTGAGGCTCGAGCGCCCTTCGAAGCTCGCGATCTTGCGCAGGGCGTTGATCAGGGCCTCCTGGACGCAATCCTCGGCCAGCGCCGTGTCCCGCAGCAGCCGACGCGCGACCGTCAGCATCCAGGCGGCATGCCGTCGGACCAGGGTCTCGGCCGCAGCTTCATCGCCGGCCTTGAGAGCCGCGATCAGCGACGCCTCGCATCCGGCGTCGCCGCTATCGCCTTTGGCTTGGCCGTCCATCCTGTCGACGTCGAGTTGGAGGGGATCCAGGGGGCAACGGACGCCAAGATAGCGAGAAGCGCGCGAGAAGACCAGCAATGCTGGCGGCCGATGACAAGGGTGCCGGAGGCATGGTCGTCAGGGGCTCCGCGCCCGCTCCCCCTGGTCGAACCAGGCCGTGAAGGCACCGCGCTGCTCGGCCGAGAGGTGCAGGCCATGCTTGCTGCGCCGCTCGAGGATGTCCTCGGCCGTCCTGGCCCACTCGTGATCGACCAGGTAGCGGACCTCGCGTTCGTAGAGCCGGCCGCCGAAGTGCCGGCCGAGATCGGCAAGGGCGCCCGCTCCGGCCAGAAGCCGCTCGGCCCGGGTCCCGTAGAGCCGCGCATAGTGCGCCGCCAGTTCCGGCGGCAGCCAGGAAAAGGTCTTCCGGAGGCCGCTCAGATAGGACCCGAAATCCGCGGCCCCGATGTCTCCGCCGGGCAAGGGCGCACCGAAGGTCCAGGCGCCGCCGAGCTGCGGGAACACGGGCCGCAGGCGGTCCAGCGCGTGCTCGGCCAGCTTGCGGTAGGTCGTGATCTTGCCGCCGAAGATGGACAGCATCGGCGGCTGGTCGGGCGTCGGCCGGGCCGGCTCCAGATCGAAGGCGTAGTCCCGCGTCACCGCCGAGGCGCTTTCCGCGGCGTCGTCGAAGAGCGGGCGCACGCCGGTGAAGGCCTGCAGGACGTCGCCGCGCGCGGGCGGACGCTCGAAGTAGCGCGCGACCACGGCCAGCAGATAGGCGATCTCGGCCTCCTCGACCGCGACCGCGTCCGGCGCCCCCGCCACGGGCACGTCGGTCGTGCCGATCAGCGCCAGGTCGCCTTCGTAGGGATTGACGAAGATCACCCGGCCGTCTTCGTTCTGCAGCAGGTAGGCCTGGTCGCCCGGCCAGAACTTCCTGGTCACGATGTGGCTGCCCTTGACCAGGCGCAGGCGGCTTGCGGCGTTGACGCCGGTGACCCGGCCCAGGACCTCCTCCACCCAGGGCCCGGCCGCGTTGACCAGGCAGGCGGCCCGGCACTCGACGCGTCCGCCCGTGTCCTGGTCCTCCAAGATGGCCCGCCAGAGGCCGCCCTCGCGCCACGCCCGGACGCAGGCCGTGCGCGGCAGGACCCAGGCGCCGCGCTCGGCGGCATCGATCGCGTTGAGGACGACCAGGCGCGCGTCGTCGACCCAGCAGTCCGAGTATTCGAAGGCCCGGCGGAAGGCCGGCTTGAGCGCCGCGCCCTCCGGGGCCGCGTGCAGGTCCAGCGTCCGGGTCGGCGGCAGCAGGCGGCGCCCGCCGAGGTGGTCGTAGAGGAAGAGCCCGAGCCGGATCAGCCAGGCCGGCCGCTGCGCCGGGCTGTGCGGCAGGACGAAGCGCAACGGCCAGATGATGTGCGGCGCCGCGCGCAGCAGCACCTCGCGCTCGATCAGGGCCTCGCGGACCAGGCGGAACTCGTAGTGCTCCAGATAGCGCAGGCCGCCGTGGATCAGCTTGCCGGAGCGCGAGGAGGTCCCCTCGCCCAGGTCGCCCTTCTCGCAGAGCGCGACCTTCAGGCCCCGCCCGGCGGCGTCGCGGGCGATGCCGGCCCCGTTCACCCCACCGCCGACGATCAGGAGATCGAGCGGCGCCTCCGACAGAGCGTCACCCGGCACGGCCCCGCTCACGCGACGGTCCCGCTCACGCAATCGCTTTTTCGGGCCGCGGCCGCGGGCCGTAGGACTTGAACTTCTCGATGACGTGCCCGATCTCGGCGTCCGACAGGAGGTTGGGCTGACCGATCGCCAGCGAGAGGTAGTACTGCCTGGCGATGGTCTCCAGTTCGACCGCCAGCCACATCGCCTTGTCGAGAGTCGGCCCGATGGCGATCATGCCGTGGTTGGCCAGCAGGCAGCAGGTCCGGCCCTCGAGGGCGGCAAGCGCGTTGGCGGAGAGCTCCGCGGTGCCGTAGGTCGCATAGGGCGCGCAGCGGATCGTCGGCCCGCCGGCGGCCGCGATCATGTAGTGGCAGGCGGGGATCTCGCGGCCGGCGATGGCCAGGGTCGTCGCGTAGGTGCTGTGGGTGTGGACCACGGCGCCGACCTCCGGCTTGGCGCACAGGATGTCCAGGTGGAAGCGCCACTCGCTGGAGGGGGTCAGCTCGCCCTCGTAGGCGCCGTACTCGCCCTCCAGGGGCATGGGCACCAGATCCTCGGCCTTCATCCGGTCGTAGGGCAGACCGGAGGGCGTGATCAGCATCCTTTCGCCGTCGCGGATCGAGATGTTGCCCGAGGTGCCCTGGTTGAGGCCAGAGGCGTTCATCCAGCGGCAGGCCTCGACGACGGCCTGGCGGCGCGCCAATTCCTCCTTCGTGATCTTGGGTGCGGTCATGCTCGGCTCTTCCTCCAGTCTGGGCGGGTTCGGTTCAACAGGGATCTGCTCAACATGGGTTCAGGGGCTCTTCGCCGGCGAGGTGGCGGCGCACCTCCTCGGCCATCATCCTGGCCGCGGCCCTGACCGTGGTCAGCGAGGCGCCGGCGATGTGCGGGGTCAGGGTGACGTTGGGCAGCTTCAGCAGCGGCGCCTCGGGCGGCGGCGGCTCCTGCCAGAAGGTCTCCAGCATGGCGCCCCTGAGACGGCCGTCGCGTAGCGCTTCGTAAAGCGCGGGATAGTCCACCATCGGGCCGCGCGCGGTGTTGATGAAGTAGGCGCCGCGCTTCATCCGGGCGAACTGCGGCGCGCCGAGGAAGCCCTTGGTCTCCTCGGTGACCCGGGCGTGCAGGCTGACAACGTCGGACTCGGCGAGCAGCCGGTCCAGGTCGACGGCCTCGACCCCCGCGGCCCGGTGCTCGGCGCTGAGCGCGACGTAGGGGTCGTCGACCAGGATCCGGCAGCCGAAGGGCAGCAGCAGCGGCACCACCCGCCGGCCGATCTGGCCGTAGCCGATCAGGCCGACGGTCAGGGCCGAGAGCTCCTCGCCGGTGGCGTCGGCGCGGTAGAGGTCGCCGCGCCAGTCGCCCTGGCGCAGGCTCTCGTGGCCGGCGCGGATCAGGCGCGTCTCGGCCAGGATCGCCCCGATGGTGAACTCGGCCACGGCCGAGGCGTTGCGGCCCGGCGCGTTGACCACCTTGACGCCGCGGTCGCGCGCCGCCGCCATGTCGATGTTGACCGGCCCGCCCCGGCTGACCGCGATCAAGCCGAGCTGGGGCAGGCGCGCAAGCATGCCCGCGGTCACCGGCGCGAGGTGATTGACGAAGACCTCCGCACCCTCCACGAAGGCCGCGATCTCCTCCGGCGCGCCCATGAACTCCTTGAGCCCGGAAAGGTCGCCCGCCTCGTAGCCGTGGTGCATCGGCCGGTCGGGCCAGGGCAGCTCCATCGAGCTTAGATCGAGGCCGCTCGGCACGGCGTCCCGCAGCGCTGCCGCGAAGAACTCGGCCCGCATGAAGAGGTCGCCGCAGATCGCAACCCGTGTCGTCATGGCGCCCTCGTCTCCTCTTGGCGCAGTCTGGCCAGGCCCTGCCAGAGCGGCGGCATGGCCCGGCGCGCCTGGAGGTAAAGGGGAAAGAGCTGCCGGTAGCGCTTCGCCAGGTCGGCCTCCGGCAGGATGCGCTCGCCGAGGCAAGGCGCGACCCAGGTCCGGAAGGCCCGGGCCATGTCCGGCTGGGCGCCGATAGCAACGGCCGCCATCATGGCGGCACCGGCGGCGCCCGCTTCCTCCCGGTTCACCTCGCGAATCGGCACCTCCAGGGCGCTGGCGAAGATGGTCTTCAGCGCCGTCGAGCGCGCGGCACCGCCGGCCATGCGGATCTCGGCCGGCGGCGCGCCGATCGCGGCGTAGCAGTCCCGCGCCGCGAAGGCGAGGCCCTCGTAGACGCTGCGCAGGAGATCGAGAAAGCCGACCTTGGTCGAGAGCCCGAGGAACTGGGCCCGCGCCGCGACGTCGACGAAGGGCCCGCGCTCGCCGGCCTCGTGGATGTAGGGATGGTAGAGCGCCGCCCCGGCCTGCGCCTCCGGCACACGGGCGTCGAGGCGGCCGAGCGCGTCCTTGGGATCGACCTCATGGCCTAGGCTGGCGGCGGCCTCGCAGGCGAGCCGGACGACCCAGTCGATGTTGAGGGTCGCCGCCATGTTGGACTGTATCCGGGCGACGCTGCCGGGCACCGGAAAGGGCATGGTATAGCCGCTCGGCTCTGCCGGCAGCTCGATCGCCCGGGCCCGGTCGAAGAAGCGCATGTGCATGGAGGTCGAGCCGACGATGGAGCAGCCCGCCGGCCGGTCGGGATCGTAGAGCCCGGCACCCAGGCCGGTGCAGATCACGTCCAGGTAGCCGAGCGACACCGGCAGGCCCTGCGGCAGCCCGGTCGCCGCGGCCGCTTCCGCCGTCAGGGGATGGGTCGCCGCGCTGCCATCGAGCATGGGCGGCAGCAGCGGCTTCAGATCGGCGATGTCGAGGGCCGCCAGGACCTCGTCCCGGTAGCTGCGGCTGCGGAAGTCGCCGAAGGTGAAGCTGCCCTCCGAGGGATCGGTCGCCCGCTCGTCGGTCAGCCTGAAGTAGAGCCAGTCCTTGCAGTGGAAGGCCGTGGCGGCCGCGGCCAGGACCTCCGGCCGCACGCGCTTCAGCCAGGCGAGCTGGGCGCTCTGGTTGCAGGCGTTGAGGCCGCAGCCGGTGAAGCGGAAGATCTCGGCGCGGACGCCCGCGGCCTCGGCCTCGGCGACGATCCCGGCGGCCCGGCTGTCGAGCCAGAGCCAGGCCGGGGCGACCGGCGCCCCGGCCCGGTCGATCAGCCAGGTGCCGTCGCCCTGGCCGGTTACCGCCAGGGCGACCGCCCGCGACGCCAGCCCCGGCACCTGCGCCGCCAGTTGCCGCAGGGCCCGGGCGCTGTCGTCCCAGGTCCGGGCCATGTCCTGCTCGACCACGCCGCCGCCGGGCTCGTCGTAGCGGTTGCGCAGCGCGGCCACCGCGATCTGGCGGCCGTCCAGGTCGAAGGCCACGGCCTTGTTCATCGAGGTGCCGGCATCGATGCCGATGAGCAGGTCGCCGCTCATGCCGCGGCGCCCCGGTCGGCCCCGGCGAGGCGCGCGCCGTGGGCGATCGCCCGGCCGCTCTCGGGCTCGAAGACGTGCAGGCTGGCGGCCGGCAGCTCGACCGCGATCTCGCCGCCCGGCCGCGCCTCGACGGCGCCGTCGGCGACGCCGGTCAGGGCCAGGCCGCCGACCTCCAGGCCGAGATGGGTCTGGTCGCCCAGCCAGTGGTTCGACAGGACCCTGGCGCTGATCCCGCCGCCGCCGAAGCCGATGCGATGCGGCCGGATACCCAGGTAGAGGCGCTGGCCGTCGGCGAGCGGCAGGTCGGGCAGCGGCAGGTCGAAGGCGCGGCGGCCCGCCGCGTCCTCGACGACCAGGAGCGGCTGCGCGCCGGAGCGATCGACGCTCGCCTTGAAGAGGTTCATCGGCGGCTCGCCGATGAAGCCGGCGACGAAGAGGTTGGCCGGCCGCTCCTTGAGCTCGGCCGGGGCGGCGAACTGCTGCAGCACGCCCGCCTCCATGACCGCGATGCGGTCGGCCAGGGCGATCGCCTCGGTCTGGTCGTGGGTCACGAAGACCGTGGTCATCTTGTGGCTGATCAGCCAGTCCTTGATCCGGGCGCGCAGGATCGCCCGCAGCTGCGGTTCGAGCTGCGACATCGGCTCGTCGAGCAGGTGAAGGTCGGCCGAACGGGCCAGGGCGCGGGCCAGGCTCACGCGCTGCTGCTCGCCGCCGGAGAGCGAGGGCGGGTAGCGTTCCAGCAGGTCGCCGATCTCGAGCAGGGCCGCGACCTCGGCCACCCGGGCCGCGACCTCGGCCTTGGGCCGCCGGTCGCGCAGCAGGCCGAAGGCGATGTTGTCGCGGATCCTGAGCGGCGGATAGAGCGCGTAGCCCTCGAAAGCCATGGCGACGTTGCGCTTGGCCGGCGGCAGGTCGTTGATCCGCCGCCCGCCGATCCGGATCTCGCCCTCGGTCACCGTCTCGAAGCCGGCGACCATGCGCAGGGTCGAGGTCTTGCCGCAGCCGGAGCTGCCCAGCAGGCCGACGATCTCGCCGTCCTCGACCGCCATGTCGACGGCATCGACGGCCAGCACGCCGCCGCGGCGCCGGGTCTCGTAGACCTTGGTCACCCGGTCGAGCGTCAGGCCGGCCATCGCAATCCCCTCTCCCAAGCGCACCGCGCCGTCATGGCGCCGCTCCGCCCAGGCGCGCGCCGCTTTCGGCGTCGAAGACCAGGAGCTGCGCAGCCTCGATGTCGATCCAGACCGCGCGGTGGCCGCGGGGGAAGCGCGCGGCCTCCCGTTCCGGGCAGGAGGCGAGCAGCTCGCCGCCGTCACCGGTCTTAAGCAGCAGGACCGAACGGACGTTGAGCGGCGTCACCGCGTCCAGCTCCGCAGGCAAGGCCCCTTCCCTCCGCTCCATAGCGACCCGGATGTGCTCCGGACGGATGCCGATCAGGCAGTCCCGGCCGAGCGCCGCCGACGGCAGGCCGGGCAGCGGGAAACGGCCCCCGGCGATCTCGACCGCAGCGCCCGCGCCCGCCGCCGCGGGCCGCGCCGGCAGCAGGTTGATGGTCGGGTCGCCGAAGAGCCGCGCGACCTCCGAGGAGACCGGATCGCTGTAGATCCGCGCCGGCGTGTCGAGCTGGGTGACGCCGCCGCCGGTCAGGACCGCGACCCGGTCGCCCAGGGCCATGGCCTCCTTGTAGTCCTGGGTGACGTAGAGCACGGTCACCCCGGCCTGCTTCAGGATCCGCGGCAGCTCCAGGCGCATCTCGTAGCGCAGCTTGGCGTCGACGTTGCGCAGCGGATCGTCGAGCAGCAGCAGCTTCGGCTCGCGGACCAGGGAGCGCGCCAGCGAGGTGCGCTGCTTCTGGCCGTTGGACAGCGCCTTGGGCAGGTGCGAGAGCACGTGGTCGATCTTGAGCAGTTCGGCCACCGCCTGCACGCGGCGGCGGACCTCCTCCGCGCCCAGGCCCTGAGCCTTGAGCGGGCTGGCGATGTTCCGGAAGGCGTCCAGGTGCGGATAGAGCGCGAAGTTCTGGAAGGCCATGCCGACGTCGCGCGCCTCAGGCGGCAGGTGCAGGAGGCTGCGGCCGTCGAGCCGGACGTCGCCGGC
>JAKSBE010000245.1 GCA_022361275.1 Kiloniellales bacterium | reverse complement strand
GTCGGGAAAGCGCACATCGGCGAAAGGTGTATTGAATTGCACTGCGATGAGCTTGGCTGCGCCGGCCTCAGCCCTGCCCTTGCCATAGACGCGGTCCGAATAAGTCTTCCACTTCTGGCTGAAGGCGCTGCGCAATGTTTCGATCCGTTCGGGATGTGTCGCGCTTTCGACGAGAAACCGATTCTTCTCGGGAAGGGACCATTCTGGATGGTTTTCAATGAGGCGTCGGGTCAGCTCAAGAACGGATACATCGAGATAAATACCGTTGATGACGCCGTGTTTCTCCCAGGCTCCGAGCCCGTTGATGAATCTCGGTTCGAGTAAGTGCTCCAGACCTTCTTCTGGCACCATGACATGGCATTGGGCACGGTCGAATCCGCTCGGGCGGTCGATGGAATGGCGATGCAGCCTGCCGATCCGTTGAAGGAGAACGTCGACGGGGCACAGGTCGGTGAGCAAATAATCGGCATCGATGTCTAAGCTTTGTTCGAGCGTTTGTGTGCCGATGACGATGCATCCACCAGCCTTACGATCATCGGGCGAAAGGGCGGCCTCCACCGCCGCGTCGAGCAGCCGGCGATCCTCCGGCGCGAAGCGGCCGTGGTGGAGCGCCGGACCGTCCGCCGCCTCCAAGAGCAAGTCCTCGGCCCCGGCCTGACGCACGGCCTCGAAGGTGGCGATGGCTTCGGCCACCGTATTGCGGATGGCCAGCACCCGCGCGCCGGCTTGCGCCGCCTCGATGGCCAAGCGGGCTGCCGTCTCCGCCGCCATGGTGGGCACGAGCGCCATGGTGACAGCTTTTTGCTCTGGAGCCGTGGTGCTGGAGCAAGGCGCGGTTGCGTCTTTGCCCCAGACAACCGGATAGGGCGCCGCCACCGCTTCTTCAAAGGACGGTGCCTTATGTGCCCCCTGCCATCTCGCCCGCGCCACCGAGCCCAGGGTGGCGGACATCAGCATGGCGTGGCCGCCGCGCCCGAGATGCATCCTGAGCAAGTGGGTCTGCACCCCGGTCATGTAGCGGTCGGAGGCGTGCACCTCGTCGATGACCAGGAGACTGCGCGACAGCGCCGCGGCGCGCAGATGCGCGTGCTTGACCTGCAGGGCCGCGAGCATGGCCTGATCGACCGTCCCCACGGCAACCGTCGCGGCGAGCGCGCGCTTGGCGCTTTCCGCCGCCCAGCGGGCCAGGAGCCGCGCCTCGTCGGCGCCGTCGTCGTCATCCCAGCGCACCTTCCAGTCGGGCAGCCGCCGTCCCTCCGCCTCGCCCGCCCTGAGATAGCCTGGCACGGCCAGAACCGTCTCCGGCGCGCCGCCGCCGAACAGGCGCTTCATGGCGTCGTTCACCCGTCGCTGAATCTGGATGGCCGCGGCGCGCGTGGGCAGGGCGAAGTAGAGACTGTCGACCAATCCCGCCTCGAACAGGCGAGCGAAGCGCCAGAGCGCGGCCTCGGTCTTGCCGGACCCGGTCTCGGCTTCCAGGATCACGAGCAGCTCCTCGAGCGGATAGTCACCGACAAGCTGTTGCTGGGCGCGCGGCTGTCTGCCCCCGGTGAGCGTGGGGAAATCGGCCCGCCCTGCCGTCAGCCGCCGCAAGTGACGGACATCGACGCCGATCTCCGCGACCGCCCGGCGCGCCTTCCGGCGGGCCTCATCCATGTAATCGGGATCGAGCGCCGGAGCGAAAGCGAAGACGTCGCGCGCGGAGCCCAACCAATCGGCGAGCGAGACGAGGCCGCACAGGAGGTGCTGGAAATCCGGCCTTGCCGGCAGCGGCTCGTCGTCCGCCACGAAGGCCGCCGCGAACCAGCGGCGGACCATGGCGCCAATTTCGGCGGAAGCGGCAACGGGATCATAGCCGCGCTGCGGAACGCTTCGCCACCGCTTGCCCGCGACGGGATCCGGTTCAAAGGGGCGGCCATGATGGGCGAGAACAGAGAAAAGAAGATGCTCGTCAACACCCCATTCGATCAGCTTTTCGAGATACAGGTTCCTGGCGATGGTCTCCGGCGCTTCACACCGGAAAACCGCCGCGCCTTCGCGCACGTGCCCGTGCCGCACGTCGTTCCAATCGCCCTGCGGCCAGCCCTTGGCCTGAAAGCCGGGATGGAGCTTGCCGCAGTCGTGCAGGAAGGCAAGCACCGCGAGGCGCGCAGTATGGGTGGACGACAGCGATGTCCCCGCCGCCCGTTCCAGTCTGGCACGCACCACCGGCAGTGATATCAGAGCTTCAAAACATGCCGCGACATCGGCGCAATGATGAGCCAGGTGATGACTTTCGCCGTCGCCGAACTTCCCCCACGGGGCACCATTCTCCATATCGGTCAACTCTCTGCCAGACGGAAAGCGAGGACGCGTTCCTTAATTTAATCTGCCGCAAAAGTCCACTTTCGTGACTAAGGCCTGTGCCTTTTCCACGCCCAATCGAACGAAGATTTTCAGTCACGCTCGTACGCCAGACAAGCGAGTCATCGGTCGTTTCCTTTATTCAGTCTTACAGAAACTTCCATCGCTTCTCAGATCGAGATCTCGTTTTAGATGAGATCACGCAGCGCGAGGACGCCGTCTGCAGAAGGCCAATGGCGGCGGCCGCGATGAAATCTGCATGCCCGACGACCGCCCAAAAAAAGAGCAAAGATATGCAGCTATAAGGACACCGGTTTTAGTGGAAACCACGATCCAGAAAACGACGAAGAACGGGCGCTGGGACGAGCGGGAAGTGCCGCATCTTGCCTGCCAAGCCTCCCAAGGACTTGCCTCATGACCCGGATACGGGGGAACAGGTCACTGTAGAGCTTCCAGCCGCGCTGGCGCTGCCTTTGGTGGCGCACCTGGTCGGCCCGTGATAGGGGAACGGCCAAGAGTTCCTGGAGCTTCTCGTCGCCTTGGGTCTTGCGTCGGATGTCGCGCACCAGGCGACCGAGACGGTTGCGCAGGAACCTGAGTTCGCGGTTGTGGCGCTTGAACTTGTTTTGCCCATGCGGTTCTTGCCTTCCTCACATCTCCGACTTACCGGCTTCAGGTGCGCTGCTGAGTGTTCATGCAGGCACCATCGCCGGATTCCGGTAATCCTCTTGTTTCATCAGCGTTGCCCAGATTCCCCGCGCCATCTTGTTGGCCAGGGCGATTTGGCCAGGGCGATTGCCACCAGCATGCGTGGCTTCTTGGCCATCATGCGGGCAGGCCAAGAGCCGTTGGGCACACCTTTCCGGGAGGCCCATTGCACCACAGCCATGGCACCAAGGATGAGCAACCGCCGAGCATCACGCTGGCCCATCTTCGAGCTCTTCCCCAATCGCTGCTTGCCCCCGGTGGACTTCTGCTCCTCGTCCTCGCCCTCGACCGCCACGGTGACGTTCGCGGTCGTGCTGCCGCCGCTTCCGTCGGAGACCGTGTAGGCGAAGCTGTCCGTGGCCGTCTCGCCCGTCTCCAGACCGTCGAACCGGCCGTTCGGGTCGTAGCTGTAGGTGCCGTCGGCGTTGAGGACGAGGATCGCCCCCGAAGCCAGGGTCACGGGCGAGCCCACGGCGCCGGCGTTGCCGTTGACCGCGACCACGGTGAGCGGATCGCCGTCGGGGTCCGAATCGTTCGCGAGAACGTTGCCCCCGACCGCGGAATCCGCCCCCGTCGACGCCGTATCGTCGGCCGCCAGGGGGGCGGTGTTCGGCTTATCGACGCCTCGGGCGTGTTCCTGGCGGGCGATGCCGAGCTGGCCGCGGGTTTGCGGACATCCGGTCTCAAGGGCAGCTACACCGTCGAACAGGCGCTTGAGCGGTCGTCGTTGCCCTGCATCCAGACGGGAGCACCGCCGGTTTTCCAGCGGTCGCCTTTCCAGGTCCTGCCAGGGCGTCAATCGTTCCTCCGGCCCGATCCAAGACTCCAAGGCCGCACATATCAACCGGCTCCACAATTTGATTGACAGGCCGGCGGCAATGTCATTATATCGCATTTTAGCACAACTGTATCGATATACAGAACAATGTGAACAGCGGAGGGACCCATGACCAAAGGGACGAGATTTCTTGTTGCGGCCTTGGCCTGCGCGCTGGCCCTGCCGAGCGCGGTCAAGGCCGAAAGCGCGACGGTCAAGACCATCAAGGAACGCGGGACGCTGCTGTGCAGCGGCCACAACGGCAGCTACTTCGGCTTCGTCGAGGTCAACGACAGGAACGAGTGGAAAGGCCTGGACATCGACCTCTGCCGGGCCATGACCACCGCGCTCCTGGGCGACCCCGGCAAGGTGCAGATCGTGCCGCTGAGCTGGGCGCAGCGCTTTCCCGCGCTGCAGTCGGGCGACGTCGACATCATCATCAAGGCGACCGGCTGGACGATGGGCCGGGACACCGAGCTCGGCCTGCAGTTCAGCCTGCCCTACTTCTTCGGCGGCACGCAGCTCATGGCGCACGCCGACCTCGGCATCACCCAGGCCTCCGAGCTCGGCGGCGGCACCGTCTGCGTCGAGGCCGGCACGACGGTCGAGCGGATCGTCGCCGACTATCTGAAGACGCTGGGCGTGGAGCACACCATGGTGTCCTACGAGAAGGCGGCCGAGCTGCGCACCGCCTATCTGGCGAACCGCTGCGACGCCTTCGCGGGCTGGGGGCCGAACCTGGCGGTGCTGCGCGCGACCGAGATCGAGAACCCCGAGAAGCACATCATCCTCGACGACCAGCTTTCGAGCGAGCCGATCGCCGCCGCGATGCGCCAGGGCGACGAGGACTTCGTCGACATCACCAACTGGATGATCGCCGCCCTGCTGCTCGCCGAGGAGCACGGCGTGACCAAGGCCAACGTGAGCGAGATGGCGGCCAAGCCGACCAACCCGACGGTCGCACGCCTGCTCGGCAGCACCCCGGGCATCGGCGAGCGCCTGGGCCTGCGCGAGACCTGGGCCCGCGAGATGATCGCCGCGGTCGGCAACTTCGCCGAGATCTACGACCGCAACCTCGGTGCGCAGTCGCCCTACAAGCTCGAGCGTGGCCTGAACAACCTCTGGAGCCACGGCGGCGTCCTCTACGCGCCGATCCTCGACTAGACCGGAACCCAGGAGCGGCCGCCTCCGGGTGGCCTCTCCTACGGAAGGGGCGCGCCAATGGCCCAGACCGCTCCGCCGCGAAAGCTCGACGCCAAGGGCCTCCTGGTCCAGACGGCCTTTCTCGCCCTGGCCGTCGTCGTGGTCGCCGGCGCGATCTCCAGCGCCCGCACCAACCTGGACGAGATGGGGCTGTCGAGCGGCTTCGCCTTCCTGGACCGTGCCACCGGCTGGTCCTATTCCTTCTCGCTGATCGAGCGCTCGATCGACGACAGCTACCGCTGGACCCTGTTCATCGGGTTCCTGAACACGCTGTTCCTGGGCGCGGTCTCGATCCTCCTGGCGACGCTGCTCGGCTTCGCCGTGGGCACGGCCCGTGACGCCAGGAACCTGGCGATCCGCTCCTCCGCCGCCATCTTCATCCAGCTCTTCCGCAACGTGCCGCTGATCCTCCAGCTCGTGTTCTGGTACGCGGTCATGATTCACCTGCCCGGACCGCGGCAGGCGATGTCGGTCCTGGACCTGGCCTTTCTGTCGAACCGCGGCATGATGATTCCCGGCCTGAACATCCCGCCGCTCGCCGCGCTCGGGCTGCTGGTCTTCGCCGTGCTCGCAGCCGTCGTCCTGGCGCGCTCCAGGGCCGGGAACGCAGGGAAGAAGGTCCTGACCTGGATCGCGCTGGTCGCCGCCGCCAGCGCCGCCGCGGCCGTGACCCTGGCGCCGGAAGGCGAAGGGCTGATCAGCTATCCGGCGCTGAAGGGGCTGCGCTTCGTCGGCGGCGTGGAGCTGTCGGTCGAGCTGGCCGCCATGATCGTGGCCATCACGCTCTACGGCGCCGCCTACATCGCCGAAGTCGTGCAGGGTGGCCTCAAGGAAGTGCCGCGCGGACTCGTCGAGGCCGGGGACGCGCTCGGTCTGCCCAGGCACGTGATCTGGCTGAAGATCAAGATGCCGATGGCGCTGCGCACCATCATCCCGCCGCTGGGCAACCAGTGGGTCTTCCTCATGAAGGCGACCACGATCGGCGTGGCCATCGGATTCAGCGACCTCTTCATGATCGTCTCGACCTCGATCACGCAGTCGGGTCAGACCCTGGAGCTGATCGGCATCCTCATGGCGACCTTCCTGCTGATCAACTTCTCCCTCGCGCAGCTCGTCAACCTGATCAATGGGCGCCTGCGCCTGAAAGGCCATTGAGATGGCACAGCTAGCGGTCACTCCACCCAGCCCGCTCGGCACCGCTTGGCATTGGCTGAAACGGCGGGCCTTCGGCTCGGCCTTCGACAGCGGGACCAGCGTCCTGTTCGTCGCCCTGGTGCTCTACGTCGCCTACCTCGTGCTGGACTGGGCGGTGATCAGCGCGGTCTGGAGCGCGGAGGCCGTCGACCAATGCCCCGAGGCGCGCGGCGCCTGCTGGTCGGTGATCGCCGCGAGGCATCGCCTGATCCTCTTCGGTCTCTACCCCTTCGACCTGCACTGGCGATCGACCCTCGCCTGCGGCGCGATCGTCCTGACCGTGATCCTGTCCTGCCTGCCGTTCCTCTGGTCGGCACGGCGCCTTTCCCTGCTCTGGATCACCGGCTTCGGCACCTACTACCTGCTGATGGAGGGCAGCCCCATCGGCCTCCGGCAGGTCACGACCGACCAATGGGGCGGACTCTCCCTGACGCTGTTCCTCTTCTCCTCGGTCGTGCTGATCGGCATGCCACTGGGCCTGGTCCTGGCGCTGGCCCGGCGTTCGAAGCTGCCGGTGATCACCTACGGCGTCTCGATCCTGATCGACTTCGTCCGCTCGCTGCCCTTGCTCGCGACGCTGTTCACCGCCGCCGTCGTGATCCCGATCCTGCTGCCCGAGTGGCTGCACGGCGACAAGATCTGGCGCGTCGTCATCGCCTTCGCCCTGTTCTTCGCCTGCTATCAGGCGGAGGTCTTCCGCGGCGGCTTTCAGGCGATCGACAAGGGACAATACGAGGCGGGCCAGGCGCTCGGCCTGTCCTACTGGCGGATCCTGAGCTCGATCGTACTGCCTCAGGTCTTCCGGCACGCGCTGCCCGGGACGATCAACATGGTCGTGGTCACCTTCAAGGAGACGGCCATCGTGATCATCATCGGCTTCTTCGACATCCTGGCCTCGGCCAACGCGGCCTTCGGCACGGGGGAATGGGCGCCCTACTACATCGAGGTCTACGCCTTCGTCGGCCTGATCTACTGGAGCTTCATCTTCTCCCTGAGCCAGTACGGCGCGTATCTGAAGCGCCGGATGACGGTGATCGCCCGCTGAGGGAGTCAGTCGAGGGTCACCTCGCCCAGGGGCGTCTCGACGACGAAGGACAGGCCGCGCGGGCCTCCGGCCAGCTCGGCAAGATGGTCGACCTGCAGCGCCCCCAGGACCTCGCCCAGCCGGTCCGGCTCGGGATGGCTGAGCCTCACGGCTTTCAGGGCGACGCCGAGGTCCTGCATGTTGCTGCTGGGGTGCGCGCCCGGGGACCATTCGATGAAGGCGGGGATCAGGCCGCCTTCGGGAAGGCTGCCGTCCCGCGGCACGGTCAGGCGCCAGGAGAGGCCGCCCCGGGAGAGCGGCAGGACCTCGCCCAGATCGACCGGGCTCTGCGAGACGACCGCGTCCAGATCGTCGGTGCCGACCACCCAGCAGAGGGCGCGCGGCCGCACGGCGAGGCGGGCCTGGGTCGCCGGATCGTCCAGGGTGAACCAGCGGACGCGTCCGGGCGGCGGCGCCTCGGGATCGACCGCGATCAGCTCCAGGAAGCTCTCCCCGCCCGTCCGCATGACGCGGTTGTGCGTGCTCATCGCCGGATGCTTGCCGCCCGGCGGCACGGTGACCCCGAGGGCGTCCCGCAAGGCGGCCAGCCCCTGGTCCAGGCCGGGGGCGCCGATGGTGAAGTGGTCGATCTTGTTGTGCATGCGGTGATGCCCTTTCGCGTGCTAGCCGAGCTTCGGCAGTGCCTGGGCGAGGTCCTCGACGAGGCTCTCGGTGCTCTCCTGCCCGATGCCGAAGCGGACCAGACGGCCCTCGGCGGTCCAGGGCTTCGCCGTGCGCTTGGGCTTGACCGGCAGGACCAGGCTTTCGAAGCCGCCCCAGCTCACGCCGACTCCGAAGAGGTCCAGGGCATCCACGAAGGCATGAAGCTGGGCATCGCTGCAGGGCTTGAAGAGGACGCTGAACAGGCCGGAGGCGCCGCTGAAGTCGCGCCGCCACTGCGCGTGCCCGGGGCAGTCCGGGAAGGCGGGATGCCGCATCGCGAGGGTCTGCGGCTGCTCCGCCAGCCAGCGCGCGACCGCCATGCCGGCGCTCTGCGCCTGCTTCATCCGCATCTCGAGCGTCCGCAGTCCCCGCAGGGCGAGGAAGACGTCCAGGGACCCGGCCCGGTCGCCGAAGGCCAGCACGGCCTTGCGCATCGGCGCATAGCTGGCCTCGTTGCAGACGATGAAGCCGATCATCGCGTCGGCATGGCCGCCGATGTACTTCGATCCGGAGTGGACCACGACGTCGACGCCCAGTTCCAGAGGCCGGCAGAACACCGGCGTGGCCCAGGTCCCGTCGAGGATCGAGACCGCGCCGCGCTCGCGGGCGACCCGCGCGATGGCCGGGATGTCGGGGACCTCGAAGGTTCCGGAGCCGGGCGCCTCGAACATCACCGCGGCGGTGTCGGGGCGGAAGAGGTCGGCGAGTCCCTCCCCGATCATCGGATCGAAGTAGCCGACCTCGACGCCATAGCGGCAGAGGATGTCGTCGCAGAAGCCGCGGGTCGGCTCGTAGACGTTGTCGGCCACGAGGACATGGGCGCCCGCCTTCGCCGCGCCGGTGAGGGCCAGGGTGACCGCCGTCAGGCCGGCCGAGACGGAGATGCAGCCGTGCCCGCCCTCGATCGCCGCCATCGTCCGTTCGAGCGCGAAGCTGGCCGGCGTGCCGTAGCGGCCGTAATAGAGGGTGCCCTGCTCGTAGCGGGCCGCGCGCGCCGCCTCGAAGGCGGCGAGCCTGTCGAACAGCAGGGTCGAGGCCTGGTCGATCGGCAGGTTGACCGAGCGGCCGCTGACCGCCGGGCCGCGCCCCAGATGGGCCAGCGCGTTGGTTAGGGTATCGTCGACCGGAGACACCGAGCGTTCACTTCCCTGGAGCCCTGACGAGGGATGACACCTTGATCTTATAGTGTCAGTATATGGTATGATTATTTTGTATAACAGCACAAACTCCGATGCCTGACTCCCCCGCCGACCAGAACCTCCACCTGACCTCCAGCCACTGGGGCGTGGGCCTGGCGGAGCTGTCGGAGGGGCGGTTGATCGCGGTCCGGCCGCATCCGGACGACCCCAGCCCCTCGCGGATCAACGAGAACATCCCGGACGGACTCGCCGGCAGCGCCCGCGTGCGCCGCCCCGCGGTACGGCGCGGCTATCTGGAGCACGGCCCGCTGGCACGCGCCGGCGAAAGGGGCGCCGAGCCCTTCGTCGAGGTGAGCTGGGACGAAGCGCTGAGCCTGGTCGCCGGGGAACTGACCCGCATCCGGACGGCCCACGGCAACGAAGCGATCTTCGCCGGCTCCTACGGCTGGGCCAGCGCCGGGCGCTTCCACCACGCCCAGAGCCAGCTCAAGCGCTTCCTCAACGCGGCCGGCGGCTTCGTGCGCTCCGAGGGCAACTACAGCTACAACGCGGCCCTGGTGCTGTTGCCCCACATCGTGGGCAGCTTCCGCGACCACGTGAAGCAGGCGACCCGGTGGCGCGTGATCGCCCGCGAAGGCCGGCTGGTCGTGATGTTCGGCGGCATCCCGCTGCGCAACGCCCAGGTCTCCGGCGGCGGCGTCGGGCGGCACCGGCTGCGCCGGGAGATCACGGCCTGCGCCGAGGCGGGCGTCGAGTTCGTCAACGTCAGCCCGCTCTGCAGCGACGCCGCCGAGGCGCTGAAGGCGGAATGGCTCCCGCCCCGCCCCGGCTCGGACACGGCCGTCATGATGGGACTCGCGCACACCCTGCTGTCGGAAGGCCTGCACGACGCGGACTTCCTGGCCCGCTATACCGTCGGCTTCGGGACCGTCGCGGCCTACCTGCGGGGCGAGATCGACGGCGTGGCGAAGGACGCCGACTGGGCGGCCGCGCAATCCGGCCTGCCGGCGGAGCGGCTGCGCCGCCTGGCGCGCCACATGGCCGCCGGGCGGACGCTCATCTGCACGGCGGCGGGGCTGCAGCGGGCGGACCACGGCGAGCAGCCGCTCTGGATGACCGTGGTCCTGGCCGCGATGCTGGGCCAGATCGGGCTGCCGGGCGGCGGCTTCGGCATCGGCTACGGCGCGGACGACAGCATCGGCACCATGGACCGGCCGCTGCACTGGCCGGCCTTTCCCCAGGGGGAGAACCCGGTCGAGGCCTTCGTGCCGGTGGCCATGCTGTCGGAGATGCTGCTGAACCCGGGCGGCACCTACGACTACAACGGCCAGCGCCGCCGCTTTCCCGACATCCGCATGGTCTGGTGGGCCGGCGGCAATCCCTTCCACCACCACCAGGACCTCAACCGGCTCCGCCGGGCCTTCCAGCGGCCGGAGACCATCATCGTCAACGAGATCGGCTGGACCGCCTCGGCCCGCCACGCCGACATCGTGCTGCCCGTCGCGGCGCCGCAGGAGCGCAGCGACTTCGGCGCGGGCAGCCAGGACAACGCCCTCATCCCCATGCCCAAGGCGGTGACGCCGCCGGGCGAGGCGCGCTGCGAGTTCGAGATCTTCGCCGAGCTGGAGCGCCGCCTCGCGCTCGGCAGCGGCTTCAGCCGGGGGCTGAGCGCCGAAGCCTGGCAGGAGGAGATGTGGGCCGAGATGCGCACGCGCGCCGCCGCGCGCGGCTTCGACCTGCCCGACTGGGACGCCTTCCTGCGGGGCGACATCCTGCATTTCGACGATCCGGCGCCGGACGCCGTCTACCTCTCCGATTTCCGGGCGGATCCCGAGGCGCATCCGCTGGCGACTCCCAGCGGCCGGATCGAGCTCGCTTCCGAGACCATCGCCGGCTTCGGCTACGACGACTGCCCCGGGCATCCGACCTGGCTGCCGCCGCGCGACTGGGGAACGGCCGCAGCCCAGGACCATCCCCTGCACCTCCTCTCGGGCCAGCCCGAGACCCGGCTGCACAGCCAGTACGACAGCGGCGCCTTCAGCATGAGCCGCAAGATCCAGGGCCGGGAGCCGATCCTGATCAATCCGCAGGACGCCGCCGGCCGCGGCATCGCCGACGGCGACGTGGTCATGGTCCTGAACGCGCGCGGGCGCTGCCTGGCCGGCGCCGTGGTGACCGAGGACATCCGCCCGGGAAGCGTCTTCCTCTGGACCGGCGCCTGGTACGACCCCGATCTTTCCGATCCCTACCACCTCGACCGGCACGGCAATCCCAACGTGCTGACCCACGACCTGCGCACGTCGCGCCTGTCCCAAGGCCCGGCCGCGCAGTCGGCCTTCGTGGAGGTCCGGAGGTTCGAAGGCCGCCTGCCGCCGGTGAAGGCCTTCGACCCTCCCTTTGCCGGAGACGGTACATGACGGACATTGCCCGGCCAGGGCCGGTTTGATAGGACGGAGCCGTGAGCTTCAGCGCATGAAAGCGGTCTCCTTGAAGGCGAAGCCCGACAGCACGAAAGCGGAGCGTCCGGTCCGTGTGGACTCGACCCTGTCCAAGGGGCTGCAGGTCCTGGAGGCGCTGGCGCGGTCCAAGTCCGGGAAGGGCGTGACCGAGCTGTCGCGCGAGCTCGAGCTCACCAAGTCCAACACCTTCCGCCTCCTGCGGACGCTGACGGCGCTGGGCTACGTCCGCAACTCGGAATCCAAGTCCTACTCCGCGACGATGAAGGTCTGGCAGGTCGGTCTCTCGGTCATCGAGAACCTGGACCTGCCGAAGATCGCCGCGCCGCAGATGCGGATGCTTTCGCGGGAGACCGGAGAGACGATCTACCTCGCCGTGCCCGACCTCTTCTCCGTCATCTACATCGACAAGATCGAGAGCACCAAGCCCATCCGGTCGTGGAACCCGGTCGGCGGCAGCGCGCCGATACACTGCGTGGGCACCGGGAAGGCCCTGCTGGCGGCGGACTACGACCGCCTGCGCGATCAGATGCGCGGCCGCCTGACCAAGTTCACCGACAGGACGATCACCTCCATCAAGCGCCTGGACGCCGACGTCGCGGAGACCCGGGAACGCGGCTATGCCGTCGATACCGGCGAGTTTCGCGAGCGCATCTTCAGCTTCGGCGCGGTCGTGCGCCTGCCCAACGGACAGCCCGTCGCGGCCATCGGCGTCTCCGTGCCCGACGTCAACCTGACCGAGGGCCGCGACGCGGAGATCGGCGCGCTGGTGCTGCACGCGGCCGACGAGGTCTCGGAGTCCTTGCAGGACCTCTAGTGTCCCTTTGATTCTGAAATTCGCGAGAGCGAATTGCAGAATCAAAGGGACACTAACTTGTTGAATCACACTAGAAGCAAACGCCGTTCAATTGGAATCAAGTGAACGGGGTTTGCTTGCTACAGCACTGCCCGATCAGACGCCTTCGCGCCCGGCCGGGAGCGGACGCTCGAACGCCGCCGTGCATCGGCAGCGTTCGAGTGCCTTTCCGCAGGCTCAGGCAAGGTCGAACCGATCGAGATTCATCACCTTGATCCAAGCCTCGATAAAGTCACGCACGAACTTCTCGCCCGCGTCGTCGGCTGCATAGACTTCCGCGACGGCGCGCAGCTCGGCGTTCGACCCGAAGATGAGGTCGACCGGCGTGGCCGTCCACTTGATCTCGCCCGACGTGCGGTCGCGGCCCTGGTAGAGGCCCTCGGACGTGGAGGACTTGGTCCAGGCCGTGGACATGTCGAGCAGGTTGACGAAGAAGTCGTTGCTCAAGGTCCCCGGCCGGTCGGTGAACACGCCGTGCTTCGACTGCGCGAAGTTGGCGTTCAGCGCCCGCATGCCGCCGACCAGGACCGTCATCTCGGGGACGCTCAGGGTCAGGAGACTCGCCCGGTCGACCAGCATCTCAGCCGGCGACCTGCGGTTGCCCTCGCCGAAGAAGTTCCGGAAGCCGTCGGCGGTCGGCTCGAGCACGGCGAAGGAGGCGACGTCGGTCTGCGCCTGCGACGCGTCGGTGCGGCCCGGGGTGAAGGGGACCTGGACGTCGTGCCCGGCCGCCTTCGCCGCCTGCTCGACGGCCGCAGCGCCGCCGAGGACGATGACGTCGGCGAGCGAGACCCGCTTGCCGCCCGACTGCGCGCCGTTGAAGTCCTGCTGGATCTTCTCCAGGCGCGCAAGGACCTTGGCGAGCTCGTCGGGGTCGTTGGCCGGCCAGTCCTTCTGCGGCTCGAGGCGGAGGCGCGCGCCGTTGGCGCCGCCGCGCAGATCCGTGCCGCGGAAGGTCGAGGCCGAGGCCCAGGCGGTCCGGACCAGCTCGGCCGTGGTCAGGCCCGAGTCGAGGATCTCGGACTTCAGCGCCGTGACGTCCGCCGCGTCGATCAGGTCGTGGTCGACCGCGGGGACGGGGTCCTGCCAGAGCAGCTCCTCGTCGGGCACCTCGGCGCCGAGATAGCGCGCCCGCGGGCCCATGTCGCGGTGGGTCAGCTTGAACCAGGCCCGGGCGAAGGCGTCCTCGAACGCCTCCGGGTTCTCCTGGAAGCGCTGCGCGATCTCGCGGTAGATCGGGTCGACCTTCAGCGACAGGTCGGTGGTGAACATGATCGGGGCATGGAACTTCGAGGGATCGTGGGCATCCGGGACGAGGTCCGCCGCGGCGCCGTCCTTGGGAATCCACTGGACCGCGCCGGCCGGGCTCTTGGTCTGCACCCACTCGAAGGCGAAGAGGTTGTCCAGGTACTGGGTGGTCCAGGCGATCGGATTGGCGGACCAGGCACCTTCCAGCCCGCTGGTGATCGTGTCGCCGGCCTTGCCGCTGCCGCACTCGTTCGCCCAGCCGAAGCCCTGCTGCTCGAGGCCCGCGGCCGCGGGCTCGACGCCCAGGCACTTGGCGGCATCGGCGGCGCCGTGGGCCTTGCCGAAGGTATGCCCGCCGGCGATGAGCGCGACGGTCTCCTCGTCGTTCATCGCCATGCGGCCGAAGGTCTCGCGAATGTCCTTGGCGGCCGCGAGCGGGTCCGGGTTGCCGTTGGGGCCTTCCGGGTTGACGTAGATCAGGCCCATCTGCACCGCGCCGAGCGGCTGCTGCAGCTCCCGGTCGCCGCTGTAGCGCTCGTCGGCGAGGAACTTGGTCTCGGGGCCCCAGTAGACCAGGTCGGGCTCCCAGTCGTCCTCGCGCCCGCCGGCGAAGCCGAAGGTCTTGAAACCCATGGATTCCAGCGCGACGTTGCCGGTCAGGACCATCAGGTCGGCCCAGGAGAGCTTCCGGCCGTACTTCTGCTTGACCGGCCAGAGCAGACGCCGCGCCTTGTCCAGGTTGGCGTTGTCGGGCCAGCTGTTGAGCGGGTCGAAGCGCTGTTGACCGCCGCGTGCGCCGCCACGGCCGTCGGCCACCCGATAGGTGCCCGCGCTGTGCCAGGCCATGCGGATCATCAAAGGCCCGTAGTGGCCGTAGTCCGCGGGCCACCAGTCCTGCGAGGTCGTCAGCACCGTCTCGATGTCCCGCTTCACGGCCTCCAGGTCGAGGCTCTTGAACGCTTCGGCATAGTCGAAGCCGTCGCCCATGGGATCGGACTCGGCGGCGTGCTGGCGAAGGGGCTTGAGGTCGAGTTGCTCAGGCCACCAGAACTGGTTCGACTTCGGCTCGCCCTCGGCGGAAGCCGGGCTGACCGCGGCCAGCGCGACCAGCAGGGACAGTACGGTCGCCGGGATGGCGACCAGGGGTATCGCTCGTCGTAGCATTGGAATTACGCTCTCCTGTTTGCGCGCAGGTTCGAGATGTCGGCTCGACGCGAACACGCATGCCCTCCACCCTGCCATGCCCGGGGCCAGCTCTCGTCAAGCACCGTGACGGGAGCTTGGCCTGGGCCCGGGATCGGCTGCGCTTCTCACGAACTCCGAGGCGTGCCGCGCCATCGCAAAACTTAGAATTATTCTTAAGAGACAGGCTAGCGAATCCCGCGCAGGGCGCAACTCACAATTGTGAGAGGGGCGCCTCGGAAGCGTCCCGGGCTTGACGCTCGGATATGGATGAGTGAGCGGCCTCAGTCGCACCGAGGCGGCTTCGGCCCCGGAGCGCCCGCCGTCCCTTCCCTGGGCTCGGGGAACGCCACCGGGCCGCCGTGCTTCTCCCAGTTCCCGAATCCCTCCTTCAGATGGGCGGCCTCGAAGCCCATGTCCTGAAGCGTCGCGACGGTCAGAGCCGAGCGCCAGCCCGAAGCGCAGTGGAAAACGAAGGTCTTGTCCTGCCCGAAGATGTCCTTGAAGTAGGGACTCTTCGGATCCACCCAGAACTCGGCCATGCCGCGGGGACAGTGGAAGCTCCCCGGGATGTAGCCCGAGCGCTGCCGCTCGCGCACGTCCCGAAGGTCGACGAAGACGACCGAGGGATCGTCGAGCATGGCCAGGGCGTCCTCGGTCTCGATCTCTTCGATCCGGGCCCGCGCCGCCTCGACCATCTCCGCCACCGATGTCTTGAGCTCGCGCACGGCCCCTCTCCTTATTCTGATATATAGAACAATAATATCATATATTGACACATTAGCTTTCTTCCTTCAAGCTTGCGCAGGTGGTCAAAAGCCGAGCTTACAGGCTCTGCCGGGAATCGCGTCACCAGCGAACTGGACGGCTGACATTATGGCAGGAGCACCGGCGATTTCGCTGTGGGAAATGTCGGCGCAGGAAGCCGACCTGTCGTCGCCCCTGGACGGCGACACCGCGACCGATCTCGCGATCGTCGGCGGCGGCTTCACCGGGCTCTCGACCGCCCTGCACGCCGCCGAGCGCGGCATCGACTGCCTCGTGCTGGAGGCGCGGCAGATCGGCTACGGCGGATCGGGCCGCAACGTCGGGCTGGTCAACGCCGGCCTGTGGCTGCCGCCGCAGGACGTGCGCCGCCGCCTGGGCGAGGCGCGCGGCGCGGCCCTCGTCAAGGTGCTGGGCGAAGCGCCGGGCTACGTCCAGTCGCTGATCGAGCGGCACCAGATCCGCTGCGAGGTCACCCGGACCGGGACCATCCACGCCGCCCACTCGCCGAAAGGCTATGCGGACCTCGCCCGCCGCGCCGAGGAATGGCATCGCCTCGGCGCGCCGGTCGAGCTGCTGTCGCGCGAGGAGGCCGCGGAGCTGATCGGCAGCCGGTGCTTCCACGGCGGGCTGGTCGACCGCCGGGCGGGCACGATCAACCCGATGGGATATGTCCGGGGCCTGGCGCGCGCGGCGCAGGGCGCCGGCGCGAAGGTCGCCACCGGCGTCACGGCACGGAAGCTCCGCCGCGACGGCGACAGATGGGTCGTGGAGACCGATCGCGGCGCGGTCACCGCGAAGTCGGTCGTCCTGGGCACCAACGCCTATTCGGACGACCTCTGGCCCGGGCTTAAGAAGACCTTCACCTTGATCCACTTCTTCCAGCTGGCGACCGCGCCCCTGGGCGACCGCGGCCGCTCCATCCTGAGCGGCGGCCAGGGGCTGTGGGACACCGGCCCGATCATGTTCTCGCTGCGCCGCGATGCCTGCGGACGGCTCATCATCGGCTCGATGGGAACGCTGGTCGGCGGCATCACGGGCCTGTCCCGCCGCTGGGCCGAACGGACCCTGGGGCGCCTCTTCCCGGATCTCGGCAAGGTCGCGTTCGAGCATTGCTGGCACGGGCGGATCGCCATGACCCCCGACCACCTGCCGCGCATCCACAGGCTGGCGGAGGGGCTCTACACCCCCATCGGCTACAACGGCCGCGGTATCACGCCGGGCACGATCTTCGGCAAGGCCATGGCCGATCTGCTGGCGGGCGGCAAGGAAGAGGACCTGCCGCTGCCGATCTCGGAGCCGAACCGCGTCCCCTCGGCCCCGGTCATGTCGCGCCTCTACCAGCTGGCCTTCACGGCCAATCAGCTCGTGAAGAGCCTGTGATACGGGGCGCGGCGCGATGACGGCTTCCCCAGAGCACGCGGGCCCAGAGCACGCGGGCCCAGAACACGCGGGCCCAGAGCACGGGCCCCCAGAGCAAGCGGGACAGGTGCGCGCCGGCGTCGACATCGGCGGGACCTTCACGGACGTCGCGCTGGAGCACCCCGGCGGCCTGTCCACCTGCAAGGTCCTGACCGACTATGCCCGGCCCGAGCAGGCGATCCTCGACGGCCTCCGGAAGGCCGCCGAGGGCGCCGGCGTCGCGATGGCCGAGATCGGCCAGGTCATCCACGGCACGACCCTGGTCACCAATGCGCTGATCCAGCGCCGCGGCGCCAGGCTGGCCTTCGTGACCACCGAAGGCTTC
This sequence comes from Kiloniellales bacterium, assembly GCA_022361275.1. Taxonomy (GTDB): domain Bacteria; phylum Pseudomonadota; class Alphaproteobacteria; order Kiloniellales; family JAKSBE01; genus JAKSBE01. The sequence goes on along the minus strand of JAKSBE010000245.1, from coordinate 5,795 downwards.
CGCGACGTCGTCGAGATGCGCTCGGAGAACCGCTTCGAGCAGTACGACCTGAACCTCGAGCTGCCCAGGCCGCTGGTCGCGCGCCAGCACCGCTACACCCTGAACGAGCGGGTCGCCGCGGACGGCTCGGTCCTCCTGCCGCTCGATTCGGCCGAGCTGGAAGCGCTGGTCGCGACCGTCCTGGCGGGCGGCTACGAGGCGGTCGCGATCGGCTTCATCCACGCCTACGCCAACCCCGCGCACGAGCGGCAGGTAGCCGCGGCGCTGCGTGCCGCGGCGCCCGAGCTCTCGCTGTCGCTCTCCTCGGTAATCTCCCCGCAGATGCGCGAGTTCGAGCGCTTCAACACGGTGATCGCGAACGCCTACGTGCAGCCGATGGTGGCCGACTACCTGGGCCGCCTCGTTTCGCGGCTGCGGGCGCAGGAGGTGACGGCACCGGTCTTCATGATGCACTCCGGCGGCGGCCTGATCAGCGTCGAGACCGCCGCCGAGCAGCCGGTCCGGCTGCTCGAGTCGGGCCCCGCCGGCGGCGCGATCTTCGCCGCCCAGTTCGCCCGGGCGCACCGTCTGGACAAGGTGCTGTCCTTCGACATGGGCGGCACGACGGCGAAGATCTGCCTGATCGAGGACGGCAGGCCCAAGACCGCGAACACCTTCGAGGTGGCGCGGACCTACCGCTTCAAGAAGGGATCGGGGATGCCGGTCTCGACCCCGGTGGTCGAGATGGTCGAGATCGGCGCCGGCGGCGGCTCCATCGCACGGGTCGACGGCATGGGACAGATCCGGGTCGGCCCGCGCAGCGCCGGCTCCGAGCCCGGCCCCGCCTGCTACCGGCGCGGCGGCGACAAGCCCACGGTGACCGACGCCAACCTGATCCTGGGCCGGCTCGATCCCGACAACTTCGCCGGCGGTGCCATCCCGCTGTCCGCGGCCTTGGCCGAAAGCGCGTTGAGGACGGAGCTGTCGGAGGAAACCGGGCTGGGCCCGGCGGCCGCCGCCTTCGGCGTCACCGAGATGGTGGACGAGAACATGGCCAACGCGGCCCGCGTTCACACCGTCGAGAACGGCCGGGACGTCGAGGCCTTCACCATGGTCGCCTTCGGCGGCGGCGCGCCGCTGCACGCCTGCCGGCTCTGCGAGAAGCTGGGCATCGCCGCACTGATCATCCCGCCCGCCGCCGGCGTCGGATCGGCCGTCGGCTTCCTCAAGGCGCCCTTCTCCTACGAGGCGGCGAAGGGCCTGTTCCAGAGGCTGGACGCCTTCGACGCGGAGGCCGTGAACGCGCAGCTCGCGGCCCTGGAGGCGGAGGCCCTGGGCTTCGTCGCCGCCGGCCCGGGCGGCGCCGAGACCGAGGCCAAGATGACCGCGATGATGCGCTACGCCGGGCAAGGCTGGGAGATTCCCGTCGCCCTGCCCTACCGGCCCTTCGCCCCCGGCGACACCGCGAAGCTGAAGGCGGCCTTCGAGGACTCCTACCATCGGCTCTTCGGCCAGCTCATCGAGGGGCTCGGGATCGAGGTCACCAACTGGTCGATCACCGTCGCCTCGCGCCTGCCGGCTGTGCCCGGCGTCACCCGGATCACCGCGGGCGAGGCCCTGCCCTCGAACGGCGCCCGCGCGTTCTTCGACGCGGCGCGGCGGGAGACCGTGCAGGCCGCCGAGGTCCGCAGATCGGAGCTCGGCCCCGGCGCGACGGTCGAGGGGCCCGCGGTCGTGGTCGAGGACGAGACCACGACCATCGTGACCTCGGGCTACGTCGTGACCGGACAGGACGACGGCTCGCTTCTCTTGCAGCGAAAGGACGTCGCGGGGTGAGCAGCGCTTCCATCGACTACCAAATCATGTGGAGCCGGCTGATCGCCGTGGTCGAGGAGCAGGCCACGACGCTGATCCGGACGGCCTTCTCCACCTCGGTGCGCGAGGCGGGCGATCTCTCGGCGGGCCTCTTCGACCTCGACGGCAGGATGATGGCCCAGGCCGTGACCGGCACCCCGGGCCACGTCAACGCGATGGCCGAGAGCGTCCTGCACTTCATCGAGGAGATCGGCCGCGACAACGTCTGCGACGGCGACGTCTACCTGACCAACGATCCCTGGCTGGGCACCGGGCACCTGCACGACGTGACCATGGTCACGCCGGCCTTCCGCAAGGGCCGGCACGTGGGATTCTTCGCCTGCACCGCGCACGTGGTCGACATCGGCGGGCGCGGCTTCGGCCCCGACGCGAACGACGTCTACGAAGAGGGCCTGCTGATCCCGATCACGAGGTTCCGGGACCGGGGCAAGGTCTCGGCCGAGGTCCTGCGCTTCGTCCGCGCCAACGTGCGTGCGCCCGACGCGGTGGTCGGCGACCTCTACTCGCTGGAGGCCTGCAACGCGGCCGGCGACCGGCGGCTGCAGGAGATGATGACCGAGTTCCGGATCGACGACCTCCAGGGCCTGGCCGACTTCATCATCGACACCAGCCGCAAGGCGACCCGCGACTGCATCGCGGCCTTGCCGCCGGGCGACTATCACAACGAGATGCGGGTCGACGGCTACGACGCGCCGGTCGAGATGAAGGTCCGGCTGCGGATCGAGGGCGACATCCTGGTCGCGGACTTCGCCGGCACCAGCGGGATGAGCGCCCTCGGCGTCAACGTGCCCATGGTCTACACCCGTGCCTACGCCTGCTACGGACTGAAGTGCGCCATCGCCCCCGAGGTGCCGAACAACACCGGCTCGCTCGAGCCCTTCGAGGTGACGGCGCCGGAAGGCTGCATCCTCAACGCAAAGCGGCCGGCCCCGGTCTCGGTGCGTCACGTCCTGGGGCATTTCGTGCCCGACGTGGTGCTCGGCGCCCTGCACCGCTGCGTGCCCGAGCGGGTCCCGGCGGAGGGCGCCAGCGCGCTCTGGAACATCCAGATCAGCGCGCGCCCGGCCGACCCCGCCTCCGCGCTGCCGGGCGCCGAGATGCTGCTGTTCAACTCGGGCGGGACCGGCGCCCGGCCCGGCCTGGACGGGCTCTCGGCCACGGCCTTCCCGTCCGGCGTCAAGACGATGAGCATCGAGGCCACCGAGCAGGTCGGCCCGATCGTCATCTGGCGCAAGGACCTTCGCGAAGGCTCCGGCGGCGCCGGAGCCCATCGCGGCGGCCTGGGCCAGACCATCGAGATCGAGCCGCGCGACGGCTACGAGTTCCACTTCAACGCGATGTTCGACCGGATCGAGAACCCGGCCCGCGGGCGGGCCGGCGGAGGCGCCGGCGCCCCCGGCCTGGTCGCCCTGGCCGACGGCACGAAGCTGCGCGGCAAGGGGCGCCAGAAGGTACCCGACGGCGCCCGCCTGGTTCTCGGCCTGCCCGGCGGGGGCGGCTACGGCGATCCCGCGGACCGCCCCAGGGACAAGGTGCGCGCCGACCTGGCCGCCGGCTACATCAGCGCGGCGCAGGCCAAGGCCGACTACGGCCTCGAGGAAGACGACCAGTGCTGACGTGCACAAATCGGAGAGCCACCCCCTCCCCGACCCTCCCCCATCGAGGGGGAGGGAGTGACGAGCTGATCCGCTTGGAGACTCCCCTCCCCCCTTGTGGGGCGCGTATGCGCGGCGCTGCGCGCGGGTTAGGGAGGGGGGTGTCACCGGCGTTAACATCTTTGGGCAGTAGACGGGAGGCGACATGAACGAGACACCCATCGCCCTGATCACCGGCGGCGCCCAAGGCATCGGATACGCCTGCGGCGCGGCCATCGCCAGGGACGGCGCGCGCGTCGTGCTGGCCGACATCAACGCCGAGGGCGTCGAGGCGGCCGCCGAAAAACTGGGCGGCGGCACGGTCGGACTGGCCTGCGACATGGGCGACCCGGCGCAGACCGCCGCCCTTTTCGATCGGATCGAGGCCGAGGTCGGCGCCGTCTCGATCCTGGTGAACAACGCCGGCATCGCGGCGCCCGGCGACTTCCTGGAGACCTCGCTCGAGCAGTTCCAGCGCGTGATCGACGTCAACCTGACGGGCACCTTCCTGGCGGTGCAGCGCGCCGCGAGGGCGATGGTCGCCAGGAAGATCGCGGGCTCGATCGTCAACATGTCGTCGATCAACGCCCAGGTCGCGATCCCGAGCATCGCCGCCTACTGCGCGTCCAAGGGCGGCGTGATGCAGCTGACCAAGGCCGCGGCGCTGGCGCTCGCGCCCTACGACATCCGGATCAACGCGGTCGGGCCCGGTTCCATCGACACCGAGATGATGGCCGGCGTGAACGCCAACCCGGACGCCATGAAGACGGTGCTTTCGCGGACGCCGCTGAAACGGGTCGGCACCCCGGAGGAGATCGCAGAGGTCGTGGCCTTCCTGGCCAGCGCCAAGGCGAGCTACGTCACGGGCGAGACCATCTACGTCGACGGCGGGCGCCTGGCCATGAACTACACCTGCTGAGGGTTCCCATCGATTGGACGCAAGCATGTTCGAGCTCGGGAGATTTATCGAGGATTGCCGGTCGGCGCGGGCGGAAGGCGACTGCCACAAGGCCGTGCGCGAGGTGGTCGCGAAGGCCGTCTCGGAGCCCTCCAGCGTCTTCGCCGCCTTGGGCGAGCCTCGGGAAGCCGGCTTCGAGAAGCTGTACCAGGGCCCCGACCTGACGATCATCAACTTCACCTGGGCGCCCCTCATGACCCTGATGCCGCACAATCACAACATGTGGGCGGTGATCGGCCTCTACGCGGGCCGCGAGGACAACATCTTCTGGCGCCGGACGCCGGGCGCGATCGAGGCGGCCGGCGCGCAGGCCCTGACGTGCGGCACCGCGGTGGCCCTGGGCCGCGAGGTCATCCATTCCGTGACCAACCCGATCGGCAAGATGACCTCGGCCCTGCACGTCTACGGCGGCGACTTCTTCGCGCCGGGGCGCAGCGAATGGGACCCCGAGACGCTGGAAGAGCAAGCCTTCGACTTCGACAAGAGCCGCAGGCTGTTCAGGGAAGCGAATCGTCGCTTCTCCGCCGCCGCCGAGCACGCGACCTAGCCCGCGGGGGCCGGCGCGTCTAGGTTGCCCGGATCCTGCCCGCCAGACTGAAGGTTTGATCATGTCTTCACTTCAAGGACTCAAGGTCGTCGAGTTCTGCGAGATCGCGGCCGGCCCCTTCTGCGCGATGCTGCTGGCCGACATGGGGGCGGAGGTCGTGAAGGTCGAGCGTCCGGCCGGCGACGCGATGCGCATGTGGCCGCCGGTGACCGACGGCTTCAGCGAGAACTTCGCCTCGGTCAACCGGAACAAGCGCTCCGTCGTCCTGGACCTCAAGACCGAGGACGGCCGTCGCGCCGCCCGGGCGATCATCCTCGACAGCGACGTCGTGGTCGAGAACTTCCGCCCCGGCGTCATGGCGCGCCTGGGCCTCGACTACGAGACCATGGCGGCGGAGAAGCCGGGCCTGATCTACTGCTCGATCTCGGCCTTCGGGCAGTCGGGACCCCGCTCCAGAGAGGGCGGCTTCGACCTGACCATGCAGGCGATGTCCGGCATCATGAGCGTCACGGGAGAGCCGGGCGGCGCGCCGGTCAAGTGCGGCGTCCCGCTCTGCGACTTCGTGGCCGGCCTCTACGGCGCCTTCGGCGTGGTCTCGGCGCTCCACCAGCGGCGGGAAACCGGCGTGGGCCAGAACCTGGACGTCTCCATGCTGGGAACCTCGCTGGCGGTCGCGGCCTTGCAGACCAGCGAGTTCTTCGGCACCGGCAAGGACCCGCGCAAGCTCGGCTCGGCCCATCCGCGCAACGCGCCCTATCAGGCCTTCCGGGCCCGGGACGGCTACTTCGGCATGGCGGCCGGG
>JAKSBE010000125.1 GCA_022361275.1 Kiloniellales bacterium | reverse complement strand
CTGGGTCATGGGGGCGCTACTTATCACGGCCGGCCGCCTGGACGCCATGGTCCTGCGCCGCCTCCGCTCGGCGCCGGAGCCCCTGGACGCCGGACCTGTCGGCGAGGATAATCCCGCAGCATGAACACCGTGATGCCCAAACCATGATTCCCAAACCATGATTCAAGGCCTCGACGATCTGCTCGCCGCGACCCTGGTCTTCGTTGCCGGGCACTTCCTGCTGTCCAGCCGGGTGCTGCGCCAGCCGCTGGCCGGCCGGCTCGGCGAGCCCGGCTTCCGCATCCTCTATTCGCTGATCGCCGGTGCCGCGCTCCTGTGGATGATCTTCGCCTACGGCGCCGCGCCGCTGGTTCCGCTCTGGGAGCCGCCCCTGGCGCTGCGCTGGCTGCCGCTGGTCCTCATGCCCTTCGCGGTCTTCCTGGTGCTGGCCGGCGTGACCACGCCCAACTCGACCATGGTCGGCGGCGAGCGCGTCGTCGACGGCGGGCCCGAGAACCAGACCCCCGGGATCGCCCGGATCACCCGGCATCCCTTCCTCTGGGGCGTGACGCTCTGGGCGCTCGGCCATCTGGCGGTCCGGGGCGACGGCGCCAGCATGATCCTCTTCGGCGGGATCCTGGTCCTGGCCCTGGGCGGCATGTGGCACATCGACCAGAAGCGCGAGGCCAGCCTGGGCGCCAACTGGGGGCCGATCCGCCTGACTACCAGCGTCATCCCCTTCGCCGCCCTGGCCTCCGGGCGCACGCAGATGGACTGGCGCGGCATCGGCTGGTGGCGCCCCCTGGCGGCCCTGGTCCTCTACGCCGCCCTGCTGCACTTCCACGTGCCGCTCTTCGGCGTCAGCCCGCTGCCGGTCTAGCCAGCGTCAGGATGCCGCCGGGTTGAACTTCAGGCTGGCCAGCAGGCGATCGACCGGGCCGCTGAGCCGGTCGTGGTAGTGCACGGCCAGGGCGGCGAAGACGATGGCATAGAGGTGGTCGTCGTGTTTGGTCCAGGCGATCCGGCCCTTCATCTCCGCCCCGCCATCGCGGCGAAAGCTGATGTCGCTCTGCTTCCCGGGCACGCCGCCGAAATCGAAGTCCCTGGCCGGTGAGACCTCGACGTCCTGCAGCCTGGAGGTCTCGAGCGTCGAGACGAAGAGCTGCCGGATCTGAGCGGCATCCATCGAGGACTCGTAGCTCGGATAGGTCTTGATGCTCGCGAGATAGTCGAAGGGATGGAAGGGCAGACCGGGGAAGACCTTGGAGACCAGGTTCTGTCCGCTCTCGACCGGGCGAAAGAACAGCAGGTAGTCGACCGGCATCCCGTTGCTGGTCCAGGTCATCGCGGGGCCGTCATGGGCGTTGCCGTACTCGTTCCGTCTGTTCCAGGAGATCTGGGCGTCGACCTCGTAGATGCCGATGACGTCCTGGCGTTCCGGTTTCACCTCGGAGATCAGCGTCGCGCAGCCGGACAAGGAGATGCAAAGGCCGAGCAGGACGGGGAAGCGAAGGGCCATGATCAGATGTCACTCCCGAGATGGCGGAGGGCGAAGGCGCCGGCTATTGCGCCGGGAAGCCGGCAAGGAGGTCGTCCAGGATGTCCCGGGTGTCCTTCTCTCGGCGCAGGCTGCCGATGGTCGAGATCTGATGGCCGAACCACACCACGCGCCCCGTCGCCAGATGAACCAGGGAGGCAAAGCCGATCCGCCTCAAGAACGCCTTGTCCATCCCGAACCCGACGACGAGCTGCTGTGCGGCGGCCCCCGCGATCCGCTCGCCGGTGGCGTGGCTGTCGCTGATCTGGATGAAGAGGGCATAGTCGGCGCCGTGGGCCTGGCCCAGCGGCCCGGTACCTTCACCGAGGGTCCACCGGGGATCTTGCCGTTTGGTCTGCAATACGCCGCCGCCTCCGAAATGCCCTGTCATGGCGGCGCCGACGGCGGCATGGACGGCTTTCAGGTCCTCGGTCAGCCGCCTTTGCTCCGGCGAGACCACGGACCCGGACTCCCAGGCGATGGTCGCGCTCGAATCGGCGAGGAAGGCTTTGAGGGCATCCGAAACCCGCTCGCGCGCGGTGGCGCTCCAGTCCTCGCGAAGCGCCATGGCCCCGCGGTCGTCGACCTGGTAGAGCTTGATCCGCGGCGTCAGGACGACGAGGCTGACCTCCTCGGGGTTGCTCGGCCAGTCCTCTCCGAGCGCCTGGGCGAAGGCCTCGCCGAAGCCGATCGGCAGGCAGAGGCAGATCGCGATCAGCGCCCGTAGGACGGCGCGGCGGATGGCTTTCGGCTCTGTTGCCAAGGAGGGCCTCCAATGGATCTCTGGTTCAAGGCCGCTTCGTGATCGTGCCGGCTGTGGCACGCCGGCCAAGAACACTCAGGAGCTGCAGATTGTCAAGGGGCCGCCCGGCGTCCGGCCTCACCCCTTCTGCCGGTTCAGCAGCCTCAGGCGTAGGGCGTTGAGGCGGATGAAGCCCTGGGCGTCGCGCTGGTTGTAGACCGCGTCTTCCTCGAAGGTCACGTGCTCTTCCGAATAGAGGCTGAGCGGCGAGCGGCGGCCCTGGACGATGACGTTGCCCTTGTAGAGCTTGAGCTGCACCGCGCCGGTCACCATCTTCTGGCTCTTGTCGATCAGGGCCTGCAGCATCTCGCGCTCCGGCGAGAACCAGAAGCCGTTGTAGATCAGCTCGGCGTAGCGCGGCATGAGCTCGTCCTTGAGGTGCGCCGCGCCGCGGTCGAGGGTGATCGACTCCATGGCCCGGTGGGCGTGGAGCAGGATCGTGCCGCCCGGCGTCTCGTAGACGCCGCGGCTCTTCATCCCGACGAAGCGGTTCTCGACCAGGTCGAGGCGGCCGATGCCGTTGGCCCCGCCCAGCTCGTTCAGCCGGGTCAGCAGGGCGTCCGGCGAGAGCCGCTTGCCGTTGATCGCGACCGCGTCGCCTTCCTCGAACTCGACGTCGATGATGGTCGGGTCGTCCGGCGCCGCCTCCGGCGAGACGCTGCGCGAGAAGACGTATTCCTCCGGCGCCTCCCAGGGGTCCTCCAGAACCTTGCCCTCGGCGGAGACGTGCAGGAGGTTGGCGTCGACCGAGAAGGGCGCCTCGCCGCGCTTGTCCTTGGCGATCGGGATCTGGTGCTTCTCGGCGAAGTCGATCAGCGCCTGGCGGCTGGTCAGGTCCCATTCGCGCCAGGGCGAGACCACCTTGATGTCGGGGTTGAGGGCATAGTAGCCGAGTTCGAAGCGGACCTGGTCGTTGCCCTTGCCGGTGGCGCCGTGGGCCACGGCGTCGGCGCCGGTCTCTTCGGCGATCTCGATCTGCCGCTTGGCGATCAGCGGCCGGGCGATCGAGGTTCCCAGCAGATAGGTGCCCTCGTAGACCGCGTTGGCCCGGAACATCGGAAAGACGTAGTCGCGCACGAAGTCTTCGCGCAGGTCCTCGATGAAGATGTTCTCCGGGCGGACGCCCAGCATCTCGGCCTTCCTGCGCGCCGGCTCCAGTTCCTCGCCCTGGCCGAGGTCGGCGGTGAAGGTCACCACCTCGCAGCCGTAGGTTTCCTGCAGCCACTTCAGGATGACGGAGGTGTCCAGGCCCCCCGAATAGGCCAGCACCACCTTCTTGATCTCGCTCATGACCCTTCCAAGCCCCTTTCCCCCGAGGACGAAGCCGCGCGAGTATAGGAGAAGAACCGGGGCGGGCAAGCCGGGTCGTGGGCACGAAGGAGGTCGCGAGGGCCATGGCGGAGGCGGTCAAGACGGCGCTGGTGATCGGCGCCGCCGGGGTCATCGGGCGCGGTCTGATGCAGCATCTCGACGGCCTGCCGGACCGGCACGCGATCGGGATCTCGCGCCGGCCGCCGGTCGAAGGCCATTCCGCCTGGGCGCGCCGCCTGGCGGTCGACCTGCTCGACCCGGCGGACGCCAAGGCCAAGCTGGGCAGGCTCTCCGAGGTCACCCACGTCTTCTATGCCGCCTTCGTCGACGCGCCCGATCAGGCGGCCCGGGTCGCGCCCAACCTGGCGGTGCTGCGCTACTGCATCGAGGCCCTGGCCCCGCCTGGCCGCGTTCTTCGGCATGGAACCCGGGCCGATCGAGACCCAACGCCTGACCGAGACCATGGCCGACAGGGCCCCGGTCTGGGACGAGGTGGTCCGCGCCCACGGCCTTCAGCCGAACAGCTTCGAGAGCCTGGCCGCCTGGCCCTTCGGCGACGACTGCCTGGGCTGCGACTACGACGTCATGAGCTTTCCCCCTTTATTTGCCGCAGCTTCGCCTTGGCTTAGTCTCCGCGACAGCTCTTGTTATCCCACGGCCGAGAGAGTTCAAACCTGCCTTGTGGGGCCGGCATCTTGGGCTAACCGCGCGCCCGGGGATGGGCGGCGTCGTAGACGCCGAGCAGGCGGGCGCTGTCGACCGCGGTGTAGCGCTGGGTGGTCGAGAGCGAAGCGTGGCCCAGCAGCTCCTGGATCGCCCGCAGGTCGCCGCCGGCCGCCAGCAGGTGGGTGGCGAAGGAATGGCGCAGCGCGTGCGGCGTCGCGTCCTCCGGCAGGCCGAGCAGCAGGCGCAGCGCGCGGACCTTCTCCTGGATCCGGCGCGGGCCCAGGGCGCCGCCGCGCTTGCCGAGGAACAGCGGTCCCCCGGGCGGCAGCGGGAAGGGGCAGGCGGAGACGTAAGCCCGCACGGCTTCGCTCACCGCCGGCAGCAGCGGCAGGCTGCGCTCCTTGCGGCCCTTGCCGACGACGGTCAGGGCGTCCTGGCCGGGCTGCGGCGCCTGGGCGGCGGTCAGGGACAGCGCCTCGCCGATCCGCAGGCCGCAGCCGTAGAGCAGCATCAACACCGCCAGGTCGCGCTTGCCGACCCAGTCGTCGTCGCTGAGCTCGGCGACGCTGTCAAGGCTGCGCGCCGCTTCATCGGCGGTCAGGGCCCGGGGCAGGCTCGCCGGCGGGCGCGGCGCGCGCAGGCTGCCGATGGCCGGGTTCTCGACCAGGCCCTCGCGCTGCAGCCAGCGGAAGAAGCCACGCAGGACCGACAGCGCCCGGGCCTGGGAGCGGCGGCCGAGCCCGGCCCGCGCCCGGGCAGTGAGCCAGGCGCGGAAGTCGGCCGGCCGCAGCCGCGCGAGATCGTCGAGCGCGGGCCGCTGGCCCAGGTGTTCCGCCAGAAAGCCGAGGAAGGCCGAGAGGTCGCTTCGGTAGGCCGCGAGGGTGTGGGGCGAGGACCGCTTCTGCTGCTCCAGCCAGGCCGTCCAGTCGGCCAGGGCGTCGCGCAGATCGGCGGCGCAGGCCGCCCCCGGGTCGGTCAGGCCGGCAGGTCCAGCCATGCGCGGATGGTGATCTCCAGCACCCGGGCGAGGAAGTTCAGAAGCTCTGTGCCCTGCCCCGGGTGGAAGTGGTCGGGCTGGCGCGAGCCGAAGGCGATCAGGGTCGGCGGGGCCGCCTCGGCGATGTCCAGGCGGATCAGGGCGTCGGAACGGACCAGGCCGGCCGCGGCGCCGAAGATCTCCGGATCGCCGGCGATCTCGGGGCGGAGCAGGGCCGCGCGCTTGCCGCCCAGCAGCGCCTCGATGGTGCCGGGCGCGAGCTGCTGCAGGCCGGAGATGCGCCGCGGCGGCAGGCTGCCCTCCGCCGGCTCGACGCAGAGCGTGACCACGTCGAGGTCGAGGATGATCGCCAGGTCCGTCGTGACCGTTTCGATCAGGTGCTCGAAGGAGCCGGCCGCGACCAGCGCCAGCACCGCCTGATGGATCCGGATCTGGTGGTTCAGGTTGGCGCGGCTGTTGGCGACCATGTCGTCGATCTTGCCACGCAGGCCGTCGAGCTCCTTGCGCAGCCGTCCCAGCATGTAGTTCTGAAGATCGACCACGGCGCCGCGGCCGCGCACCGCCGGTTCGGCGTTGGGGCTCGGCGGCGTCAGGATCTCGATCAGGTCGCCGTTGCGCTCGAGGAAGTCCGGATGCTGCCGCAGGTAGGCGGCAACCTCGGCGTCGGTCAGCCCGGCGCCGTCGCGCCCGGCCGCCCGCTTCCCGGCGCTGGATTCAGGCGCTGCGTCGCTCCGGTTCCGCGGCATCGTCATCGCTCAGTATTTTCTGGCCGGTCTTGGCCCAGTCGTCGAGAAAGGCCGCCAGGCCCTTGTCTGTCAAGGGATGCTTGAACATCGCCCGCAGGACGGCCGGCGGAATGGTGGCGACGTGGGCGCCCAGCTTCGCCGATTCGACCACGTGGAGGGGATGGCGCACCGAAGCCACCAGGACCTCGGTGCCGATCGCCGGGTAGGCGCCGTAGATCTCCACGACGTCGGCGATCAGCTGCAGGCCGTCGACCGAGATGTCGTCGAGGCGGCCGATGAAGGGCGAGATGTAGCGCGCCCCGGCCTTCGCGGCCAGGAGCGCCTGGGCGGGAGAGAAACAGAGCGTGACGTTGACCTTCGTGCCCTCGTCGGTGAAGGCCCGGCAGGCCTTCAGGCCCTCCGGGGTCAGCGGCACCTTGATCACGACGTTGTCGGCGACCCGGGCCAGGCGGCGGCCTTCGGCGAGCATCGCCCGATGCTCGGTGGCGGTGACCTCGGCGCTGACCGGGCCCGGGACGAGATCGCAGATCTCGGCCAGGACCTCGAAGAAGTCCCGGCCGGACTTCGCGACCAGCGAGGGATTGGTGGTCACCCCGTCGACCAGTCCGGTCGCCGCGAGGTCGCGGATCTCGGCCACGTCGGCGGTGTCGATGAAGAACTGCATCCAGCCTCCCGAAAGTGCCGGACGGACGCCTGCCTGCTGCCCGGCCTCTTTGCGCGCCGCCAAATTGGCCGACGCGCGCTCACTCGTCTAGAGTGTAGCCGATGCCCGAGCGCCACGCCAGTTCCGCCGCCGCCGTCCTCCCCGGTCTGCAGGAAGGACCGGAAAGCACGCGGCTTTCCGTCCTGCTGCCGCTGCCGCTGGTCGGGACCTACGACTACCTCGCGCCCTCCGGCGAGACGCTCGAGCCCGGCCGAATCGTGCAGGCGCCGCTGGGCAACCGCGAGATCGTCGGAGTCGTCTGGGACGACCCGGCCGGCGCCGATCCGCTCCCGCCCGCCAAGCTCAAGGCGATCGGCTGCAGCCTCGACCTGCCGCCCCTGCCGGCGGCGGAGCGGCGCTTCGTCGAGTGGATGGCGGACTACACGGTCACGCCGCCGGGCGCGGTCCTGAAGCTCTGCCTCAGCGTGCGCGACGCCTTCCTGCCGTCGCGGCCGATCCAGGCGGTGCGTCCGGCGGCCGATCCCGAGGCCCTGGGCCTGCGCCTCACCCCGGCGCGGCGCCGGGTCCTGGCCGAGCTGGCCGCCGGCCCGGCCCGGCCGGCCGCGGAGGTGGCGCGCGCCGCCGGGGTCTCGGCCTCGGTGGTCAAGGGCCTGCTGGGAGCCGGGGCGCTGGAGCCGGTCGAGCTGCCGCCGCCACCGCCCTTCCAGCGCCCCGATCCCGGACGGCCCGGTCCCGCCTTGACGGCGAGCCAGTCCGAGGCCGCGGCGGCGCTGCGCGGCAAGGTCGCGGCCGGCGGCTTCTCGGTGACCCTGCTCGACGGCGTCACCGGCGCCGGCAAGACCGAGGTCTACCTGGAAGCCCTGGCCGAGGCGCTGCGCGCCGGCCGCCAAGTCCTGGTGCTGCTGCCCGAGATCGCGCTCTCGGCCGCCTGGCTGGAGCGCTTCCAGGCGCGCTTCGGCGTGCTGCCGGCGGTCTGGCACTCCGACCTGACTGCGGCCGAGCGCCGCCTGACCTGGCGTTCCGTGGCCCTGGGCGCGGCGCCGGTCGTGGTCGGCGCCCGCTCGGCGCTCTTCCTGCCCTATCCGGAGCTCGGCCTGATCGTGGTCGACGAGGAGCACGACCCCGCCTTCAAGCAGGAGGACGGGGTCGTCTACCAGGCCCGCGACATGGCGGTGGTGCGGGGCCGGCTCGGCGCGCATCCCGTGGTCCTGGTCTCGGCGACGCCGTCGCTGGAGACCGTGGTCAACGTCGAGCGCGGCCGCTACGAGGAGCTGGAGCTGCCCGAGCGCCACGGCGCCGCCGGCCTGCCCGAGGTGACCCTGGTCGACCTGCGCCGGGACCGGCCGCCGCGAATCCAGGGCCTGGGGCAGAGCTGGCTGTCCGAGGCCCTGCGCCGGGGGGTGCGCGAGGCGCTGGAGGCCGGGGAGCAGGCCCTGCTGTTCCTGAACCGCCGCGGCTACGCGCCTTTGACCCTCTGCCGAAGCTGCGGCCACCGGCTGGACTGTCCCAACTGCACCGCCTGGCTGGTCGAGCACCGCCTGGCCGGCCGCCTGCAGTGCCATCACTGCGGCCACGTCCTGACGCTGCCCAAGCTCTGTCCCGCCTGCCAGGCCGAGGATTCGCTCGCGGCCTGCGGCCCGGGAGTCGAGCGTCTGGCCGAGGAGGTCGCCGCCCTCTTTCCCGAGGCCCGGACCGCGCTCTTGTCCAGCGATACCCTGACCGGGCCGGCGGCCGCGGCCGAACTGCTGCGCCAGGTCCGCGACCGCGAGCTCGACCTCCTGATCGGCACCCAGGTGGTCGCCAAGGGCCATCACTTCCCCTATCTGACCCTGGTCGGCGTGGTCGACGCCGACCTCGGCCTGATGGGCGGCGACCTGCGCGCCGGCGAGCGCACCTTCCAGCTCCTGCATCAGGTCGCCGGCCGCGCCGGCCGGGCGGAACGGCCCGGGCGCGTGCTGCTGCAGACCACCCAGCCGGAGCATCCGGTGATGCAGGCCCTGGTCTCCGGGGACCGCGACCGTTTCCTGGAGACCGAGGCCGAGCAGCGGCGCCAGGCCGGCATGCCGCCCTTCACCCGCCTGGCGGCGCTGATCCTCTCCGGCCCCGACCCCGAACTGGTCGAGCGCGCGGCGCGCGAGCTCGCCCGCTGCGCGCCGCGAGGCGAAGGCCTCCAGGTCCTGGGCCCGGCCCCAGCGCCGCTGGCCATCCTGCGCGGCCTGCACCGCCGCCGCTTCCTGGTGCGCGCCCGCCGCGCGGTGAAGCTGCAGGACCAGCTCCGGGCCTGGACCGCCCAGGTCAAGCTGCCCAGCAGCCTGCGCCTCAAGATCGACGTCGATCCCTACAGTTTCTTGTGAGCCGCCGGCACCATGGATTGCCGGTGGATGGATCAGCCCGCCAGCACCGCCCGCACGGCCGCGAGGGCCTTCTCGACGCCGTCCTCGGGGACGTCCAGATGGGTGACCGCGCGCAGCCGGCGCTGGTCCGAGGCGCCGATGCGCACGCCGTGGCCTTCCTCCAGGCGTTGCGAGAGCTCGGGCGCGGTCAGGCCGCTGTCCTCGTCGACGTCGAAGAAGACCAGGTTGGTCTCCACGCTCTCCGGGTCGATGACGATGCCCTTGATCCGGGCCAGGCCCTGGGCCAGGCCGCGCGCCTTGGCATGGTCCCCGCCCAGGCGCTCGACGTGGTGCTCCAGGGCGTGGATGCCGGCCGCGGCGATGATCCCGGCCTGGCGCATCGCGCCGCCGAAGAGGTGCTTGTTGCGGAAGGCCTCCTCTATGAAGGCCGCGTCGCCGGCGAGGACCGCGCCGACCGGGCAGCCCAGGCCCTTGGAGAGGTCGATCCAGACCGAATCGCAGGGCGCGGCGTAGTCGCGCGCGGACACGCCCGAAGCGACCACCGCGTTCAACAGGCGCGCGCCGTCCATGTGCACCGCCAGGCCGTGGGCGCGGGCGGCGGCGGCGACCTCCTGGATCCGCTCCAGGGGCCAGATGCTGCCGCCGCCCTGGTTGCTGGTCTGCTCGATCGAGACGATGGCGGACTGCTGTTCGTGACGGCTGCCCCTGGGGCGCAGCGACGCCTCGACCTGCGCGGCGGTGAAGATGCCCCGCGCGCCCGGCAGCGGCCGGATCATCAGGCCGGACAGGGCGGCGGGGCCGCCGGCCTCGTAGTGCAGGGCGTGGGCGGTCTCGTGAAGGATGATCTCCTGCCCCGGCCGGCCGTGGACCCGGTAGGCGATCTCGTTGCACATCGTGCCCGAGGGCAGGAAGACCGCGGCCTCCTTGCCGAGCAGCTCGGCGACCGTGTCCTGCAGGCGGTTGACCGTGGGGTCCTCGCCGCGCTGCTCGTCGCCGACCTCGGCCTCGGCTATGGCCTTGCGCATCGCCGGCGTCGGCCGGGTCTGGGTGTCGCTGTAGAGGTCGACCTCGATCTTGCGCATGGCCTTCGGCCCTCCCGATCCGCTGTCACCGCGAAGTAGACGCTCGGATCCTTGGCGGATCCGCCAAACCCCACTGTCATGGCCGGTTCAAGCCCGGCCATGACGAGGGAGCAAAGCCTAGAGTACGACGACATGAGCTCGAACCGACCTCTTGTCTGAATCTCGCTCTAGCGTCGAGTTCGCCGCACTCGGACCGGATGAGAAGCGAAAGCCGGAAGCGGCGCAAGGGCGAAATCTTCATGACGGCCCTATGGCGGCCCTATGACGGCCCGGGTCCGGACTTGACTTCCGGTCGGGCATGTTCTTGAATTGTTCTCAATGATGAAACAACCTGCAGGGAGCGAGAGCCATGACCGACGACTCGCAGGCGGGCATGACCGCGAGCGTGATCCCGCATCTGGTGGTGAAAGGCGCGGCCGATGCGTTGGAGTTCTACAAACGGGCCTTCGGCATGGAGGAGACCCTGCGCATGGCGAGCCCGAGCGGCGACAGCATCGTCCATGCCGAGCTGCGCCACGGCAACGGGACCATCTACCTGGCCGACGAGTTCCCGCAGTGTCAGAGCCCGCAGGCCCTGGGCGGCAGCCCGGTCACCATCCATCTGCACGTCAAGGATGTCGACAGCGCCTTCCAACAGGCGGTCGACGCGGGCGCCGAGGCGGTCATGCCGCCGGCCGACATGTTCTGGGGCGATCGCTACGGCAAGCTGCGCTGTCCTTTCGGCCACGAATGGTCCATGGCGCAGCACCTTCGCGACGTCTCGATGGAAGAGATGCAGGAGGGCCTGAAGCAGGCCTTCGCCGACCCACAGGGCGGCTGACTTCCGGCCCTTTTCCCGAGCTTGCCGGCCATGCTGCAACGCGGCGCGAGTCGTCTTGCACGGCCCCTGGGGCTGTGATACCACACGCGCGCCTTGAAACGCAGTGATCAAGAAGCAAATTCAAGGCAAACACGGCAGAGCGGTCCGGTTCACGGGCTGCGGGTTACCAATAAGGGGGCATCGAGGTTGGCAGCCGACAGCACCAGCGCCAGCGGCCTTGCCGGTCGCTATGCGTCGGCCTTGTTCGAACTGGCCGACGACAAGAAGGAGCTCGACCCGGTCGCGGCGGATCTCCGCGGCCTGCGCGAGGTTCTGGGTGGCTCCGAAGACCTGCGGCGGCTGATCCGCAGTCCGCTCTATTCCCGTGAGCAGCAGGGCCAGGCGCTGGCCGCGATCCTGGACAAGGCCGCCGCCGGCGACCTCGCGCGGCGCTTCGTCCTGACGGTCGCCCACAACCGGCGCCTCTTCGCCCTGCCGCAGATGATCGACGCCTTCCTGGCCGAACTGGCCCGGCGCCGCGGGGAGGTCACCGCCGAGGTGACCTCGGCCGCGCCGCTCAGCGACGCCCAGCAGGGTGCACTCGGCAAGGTTCTGCGCAAGGAGTACGGCGACAAGGTCCAGATGGACCTCAAGGTCGACCAAAGCCTGATCGGCGGCCTGATCGTCCGGGTCGGCAGCCGCATGATCGACGGCTCGCTGAAATCCAAACTTCGCAAGCTTGAGTTTGCCATGAAAGGGATCGGGTGATGGACATCCGCGCCGCCGAAATCTCGGCCATTCTGAAGGAGCAGATCGAAAACTTCGGCACCGAAGCCGACGTTGCCGAGGTCGGTCAGGTTCTCTCGGTGGGCGACGGCGTCGCCCGCGTCTACGGGCTGGACAAGGTGCAGGCGGGCGAGCTGGTCGAGTTTCCCGGCGGCATCAGCGGCATGGCGCTGAACCTCGAGGTCGACAACGTCGGCATCGTGATCTTCGGCGACGACCGCGACATCAAGGAAGGCGACACCGTCAAGCGCACCGGGCGCATCGTCGACGCGCCGGTCGGCAAGGCG
>JAKSBE010000446.1 GCA_022361275.1 Kiloniellales bacterium | reverse complement strand
CGCCGTCGGCAAGCCGGCGCATCTGCACTACTCGATCCTGACCCTGGTGCCCTATCCCTGGCGCCTGCGCTGGGTGACCCAGGGCTGGCTGCTGCCGGTCTTCCTTGACCCGCACGAGGCGCTGATCGCGGCGCAGACTTATACCAAGGAGCAGTGATCATGACTCATTTGACCGTGTTTGCTTGCCCGTCCGCCAGGCGCGCTTCGCGCAGCGGTGCGCGGTACCGTAAGCGGAGCGCAACGCCGCGGGCGGGCAAGCAAACCCGGCCTGCGGTGGCGCGCGGCGGCCCGCCGGCTGCGTTGCGGCCCTTGCCCGATGCGGTGGCATCGCGCCGCGGGCCGCGCCTATCCGGCGGGCCGCCGCGCGCCATCAAATGGGGCATGATCACGGCTCCTTGGTATTAAGGCCGGGGCGATTCAGCGATCGTAGCGGACCTCGAAGCCTGGACCGATGGGACCGTCCCAGGGCGCGGTCTGGACCCGGCGCACGATCGCGAGCGAAGGGCCGCGATGGCAGGCCGCGAGCATGGCCTCGACCGCGGCGTCGGGGCCGGCGAAGACCGCTTGGACCCCGCCATCGCTCAGGTTACAGACCCAGCCCTGCAGGCCCCGCTCCTGCGCCTCCCAGGTGACCCAGGCACGAAAGCCGACGCCCTGGACCCGGCCGGTGATGGTCACCTGGACCGCTCTCTGCTCTGCGTCGGGGGGCGTCGGCGTCATCTCCCCAGTATAGCCCAGGGCAGCTATTGGAACTCGATGATCTTCTGATCGACCGCCAGGCTGTCGCCCGGCGCCGCGTGAAGCCTGGCGACGGTGCCGTCCTGCTCGGCGCGCAGCAGGTTCTCCATCTTCATGGCCTCGACCACGGCCAGCTCGTCGCCGGCCTTGACCTCCTGGCCCTCGGCCACGGCCAGCGAAACCAGCAGGCCCGGCATGGGCGACAGCAGGTATTTGGAGAGATCCGGCGGCTGCTTCTTTGGCATGCGCCGGGCCAGCTCCGCCGTGTGCGGCCGCAGGACCAGCGCCTCGACCGAGAAGCCGCCGTGGGTCAGGCGCAGCCGCGGGCCGCTGCGGTCGATCTGCACCGTCACCGCCTCGCCGGCGATCCGGCCCTGGAAGAGCGGCGCGCCGGGACGCCAGTCGCCTTCGATCTCGATCCCCTCGCCGTCGGCGGTGACCAGGTGATGGCCCTCCCGCTCCTCGATGGTGACGGGGTGGTGCGCGTCGTTGACCACGACGACCCACCGGCCGTAATGCTCCTTTTCGCGATCCGGCCCCCCCCGCCCGTCGGCGTCGCGCAGCGCCAGGGTACGCTGCGCCAGGGCGGCGACGGCCAGCAGCCGGTGCAGCAGGTCCGCCGCGACCTCGCTGCCCCGGTAACCTTCGGGGAACTCCTCGGCGATGAAGTTGGTGGTCATGTCGCCGGCCTGGAAGCGCGGGTGCGCGACCAGGGCCGAGAGGAAGGCCAGGTTGTGGCCGATGCCGCGGATGTAGTAGGCGTCCAGCGCCCGGCGCATCTCGGCG
>JAKSBE010000043.1 GCA_022361275.1 Kiloniellales bacterium | reverse complement strand
TTGGGGCGCTGATGAGGGCAAAGGCCGAGGGTGATGTTCCTGTCACAGCGATCTTCTCGATCTACTCCCAGCAACCCGATTCGGTCTTTACGGTAGAGGGGTCTGGTATCGACTCCATTGCTGATCTTGCTGGCCGAACCGTGGCCACTGCCACGTTCTCATCGTCCAACGCGATTTGGCCGGTCCTGCTTGAATTGAACGGGTGGGAAAAAGAAGATGTCGAGATTCTCTCGGTTGATCCTGGCGCTCTGGCACCGATGCTGGCTACCGGTCGCGTCGATGCGACGATCAGTTGGAGGACGGTATCCCCGATATTCGTGGGGGCTCTTGCGGAGGTCGGAAAGGAACTGCACATGCTGCCTTGGTCAGAGTTCGGCCTTGATGGATATGGGCTGTCCGTAATGGCATCGGACACCATGATCGAAGAACGGCCCGAAGTCCTGCGTGCATTTGTTGGTGCCTATGTCGAAGCCATTGCCGCCTCAAACGCAGATCCGGCGGCCGCAGCCGGGTCTTTGGCAGAGATCGAGACCGAAACGGATGCAGATTTGGCCACTTCAACCTACATTGCGTCCCTGCCGCTCGTTGACAATGCGATCTCGCAAGCTGACGGTTTTGGCGCTTTCACACACGACCGTTTGGCCACGACCTGGAGATGGGTCGCACAGAGCCAAGGATACGACATCGATCTCCTTGATCCCATGGACGTTGTCGATACGTCGTTCCTGGAGTAAGCGCTCGTGATCGCCCCACCCGCGGTCGAACTGAACGCTGTCACCAAGATCTTCGATACCGGAGACAATTCTGTCACTGCATTGCGCGATGTTGATTTGCGTATCGCACGCGGTGAGTTCGTTTCCGTGGTGGGGCCGTCTGGCTGCGGAAAATCCACCATCTTGCGGCTGATTTTGGGCTTGACGACACCGAGCGATGGCGAGGTGCGCGTGTTCGGCGTCCCCATTACCAAACCGCATGACGACGTCGGGATGGTGTTTCAAAAGCCGACGCTCTTGCCGTGGCTCAACATCCTCGACAATGTTCTCTTTCCGATCAGGCACAAAACGGGGCGTGTCACTCCAAACGACATAGCGACAGCCCGCGATTTGCTCGACATGGTTCACCTTGGCGATTTCGAGTCACACCGGCCTTCCGAATTGTCAGGTGGAATGCAGCAACGCGCGGCAATCGCGCGTGCTCTGCTGCACGATCCCCATCTTTTGTTGATGGACGAGCCGTTTTCCGCGCTCGACGCGCTCACC
>JAKSBE010000377.1 GCA_022361275.1 Kiloniellales bacterium | reverse complement strand
TAAGTTACTGCGCCGAATCGGATTAGCCAACCAAAGCCTTTCAATCCAGGGTGGCTTCCGAGTCGCGGCCGCGGTCCGATCGGAGGCCGGCAGCCCGGCTGGCAGACCGATCCCAGCGGGTCGCGGCGAGACCGGGTAACGCCGCACTCGCGAAGGCTTGATTGTGCCTTCGGCGCGGACGACCCAAATCCAATCGCAGCCGCCGCCACAAGAAGAGGAACCGGAACCGTGCCATCCCCGACCGCCGCCGGAGCGACCCGGCGGGCCTTCGGCCGCAGCCTCGCCGCGATCACCCTCCTGCTGCCCCTCGCGGCCTTCACCCCGAAGGAGAACCTCTTCGCGCCCAGCGCCAAGATCTGGCCGCGTTGGGAGGCCCATGACCCGCAAAGCACCGCGCGCATCGACTTTTCAGCCTGGGAGCGCCTGCTGACGATCTACGTCGTGGAAGGCGAGGGCGCGAACCTGTTCGACTATGCGGCGGTGACGGAGGCCGACCGCCGGGCCCTCGAGGGGTTCCTGGCGCAGATGGCCGCGCTGCCGATCAGCCGCTACGCCAGGCCGCAGCAGTTCGCCTACTGGATCAACCTCTACAATGCGCTGACGATCCGGGTCATCCTGGATCACTACCCGGTGGACTCGATCCGGGACATCGACATCTCGCCCGGCTGGTTCTCCGACGGGCCCTGGGACAAGCCTCTGATCGAGGTCGAGGACCACGCCCTGACCCTGAACGACATCGAGCACCGGATCCTGCGTCCGATCTGGCAGGACCCCCGCATTCACTACGCCGTCAACTGCGCCTCGATCGGCTGCCCGGACCTGCGCCCGGAGGCCTTTGACGCCGAGGGGCTCGAGGCCGCCCTGGAGGCCGCGGCACGCAGCTACGTCAACGACCCTCGCGGCGTCACCATCCGCGACGGCCGGGTCACCGTCTCCAAGATCTACGACTGGTTCTACGAGGACTTCGGCCGCAGCCCGGAAAGCCTGACGGCCCATCTCCTGCGCTACGCGGAGCCGGAGCTGGCGATGCAGCTCAAGGCCATCGGCAAGATCCACGATACCGAGTACGACTGGCGTCTCAACGGGACTCGCCCCTCCGGCTGACGGCTTTCGCCCGGCCGAAAGCCCGGGAGGGCCGCACGGATAGGCAAGACCGCGCACAGCGGCTAGACTGGCCGCCGACCTGCATCTCCCGTCGCCGTCGGCAGTTTCCGAGCGAGCCCTTCATGGCCGTGACCCGTCTGCTCAAAAGAATGGTCCTGGTCGCCGTCCTGGCCGGCGCGGCGATGGTGGCCACCTATTGGCGCTACCAGAGCCTCGATCCCTGCGACTGGATGACCCGCGACCTGGTCACGGCCTCGGGCCTGCCGGAACTGGTGGTCACGGCCAGGATCCGGGGCGAGTTCCTGCTCGAAGGCGTCACCGATCCCGATCCAGGGCAGTGCCTGTTCAAGTGGTGGGCCCTGCGCCGCGACGGTCTCGGCCAGGAGCCCTAGTCCTTGGGCGCCTCAGTTGGTCTGATGATTGCGCAGGACGTAGCAGCCGTTCTCGATGCCGGAGAAGACCTCCAGCACCTCGGGATGGCGGACCGGCTCCTGAGTATCGTCGGGAACCAGGTTCTGCTCGGACACGTAGGCGACGTAGGTGGTCTCTTCGTTCTCGGCGAAGAGATGGTAGTAGGGCTGGTCCTTGCGGGGCCGGATCTCTTCCGGAATCGACTCGTACCATTCCTCGGTGTTCGAGAACACCGCGTCGACGTCGAACACCACACCGCGGAACGGATAGAAGCGGTGACGGACGATCTGGCCGATCTGGAACTTCGCTAGCCTAGTTTCCATTGCTCAGGTTTCGCCGTCCTGGCTCCCTTCCGTTGCCAGGCCAGACTACACGCCCGGGCCGGAAAGGAAAACACGGCTCTTTGCCGGCCAAGGTCAAGGGATTCCCTGGGATCTCCGGCCTCGGCCCAGAGCTCCGGGGGCCGGCAGCCAAGTTTTAAGCATTCTGCGCTAGCCTCCGTGCCAGTTCATGCAACCGAGAAATCACAGCAGCAGGCGGGCCGAGACAAGTGACAGAGAAAGGCGCAGATAGCCGGGGGTCCGAGACCGGCAGCAGTCCCCCCTTGCGGCCCGTCCCGGGCGCCGGCCGGGACGGACAGGCCGCGCCGCTCTGTCTGCTGCTGGCCGGGCTGCTCTTCGCCAGCGCGGCCCTCTTCGGCCTGCTCGCCGAGCCCGTGGCCGGACGGGCGGCCATCGCCGACAGCGGGCCCCAGGCGGCCCTGGCCCAGGGCACGCTGCCGGCGGGCCCGAAGCGCTCGCGGCGGATCCGGCACCACATCGAGAACGCCGAGACGGCCTGCCTGCCGGTCACGGCGGAAGCTCCGGCGACCAGGCAGCAGCGCGAGATCGCAGCGCTGGTCCGCGACCTGCGCCGCAGCGCCCAGGCCGCGGAGCTCCTGAGGACCGCCGCCGGCCGCAACGTCATCGTCTGTCTGGACGCCGAAACCCCGCTGCTCGCCTACTATTTCTCGGGGCTGCGGCTGATCGGCCTGCGCCAAAGCCTGAATCGCGCCGAGCGGCTCATCTACCTGTCCCACGAACTGGCCCACGTGCCCCAGCACCCGGCCTTCTCCGACAACCGCCACTTTCCGCCCGAGGATCTCTTGCTGCTGCGCCGGGTGCGCGAAGCGGCGGCCGAGGCTACGGCGACCCGCATCGCCTGGCAGCTGGGCCGTGCCGGCATGGCCGAGGTCTGGGACGCCAAGCGCGACGGGGTCTACGGCGACCTTGCCGAGGCTTTCGAGCGCACCCTGGACGGGAAACCGGCCGAGGCCGCCGAGCTGCGCGCCACCCGCGCCGCCTTCGATCGCTGGTTCGAGAAGTCCTGGCGCCTCGATACCTACGACCGCATGACGGTCGACCATCTGGCACGGATCGCAGCGGACGAGCTGGGCCTGGTGCAGCCCCGCCTGCGGCTCAGCCACGACATGCTGGTCGGGATCGGGCGCCAGGGCGGGCAGAACTTCCTGACCGCGACCGAGGGCCGCAGCCTGACCGATCCCTTCTACCGAGGCCCGCTGTCGCCCGCCAATGCGAGGGACCTCGATGCGGTGATCGATCCCGGTGACGAAGACGTCCTCGACCTGAACGCCTGGTCCTGACGCCTGGTCCTGACGCAGGGGCCGGCCGCTCTTGGCGCCCGACCGGAGCGATCTAAAGGATCTCGACCATCTCCAGATCGAAGACCAGATCCTTGCCGGCCAGCGGATGGTTGGCATCCAGGGTCACGGTCCCCTCGGCCACCTCGGTGATGGTCAGGTCGATCTGTTCCGCGTCCGATGCGCCCGCCTGCAGGACCTTGCCGACCTCGAGCTCGATGTTCGCCGGGATCATCGAGCGATCGACGACCCGGACGAACTCCGCGTGATGCGGGCCGTAGGCGTCCTCGGCACGGATCGTCACCGTCTTGGCATCGCCGGCGGCCATGCCGACCAGGGCGGTCTCCAGGCCGGCGATGATCCTGCCCTCGCCGAGGGTCACCTGCATCGGATCGCCGCTCCGCGAGGAATCGAGCTCCGCACCGTTCTCCAGCTTGGTCGTGTAGTGGAAGCGAACCGTGTCGCCCATGCTCACCGCTGACATGCATCGTCCTTTCTGCCGGCGGCCGGTGCGGAGGACCTGATGGTCCCCCGTCCCGGCGGCCGGTCGCTCTATTGGGCCGCCTGCTTCTCGTAGATCGCCTCGACGCGTGACATCAGCTCGCTGTCCGAACGCATCGCCTCGCTGATCACCTTGTACTCCTCGACCGTGATGCCATCGGTCTGCTCGATGGCTTGCCGGAGCTCGGCATTGGCCTGCTCGTTCATGGCCTTCGCCTGCTCTTCGTCTTCCGCGCTGCGGATCTTGGGCGCCCAGGCATCGATCAGTCGATCGACCTTGACCACCGCGACGACGAAGGCGTTGAGCTTCCGGTCGTTGAAGGCGTCCTGGGCCTGAGCGGCGGCCGGCAGGCCGGGCACAAGAAAAAGGGCAGCCAGAACGAGGGCGCAGGCGCAGCGCCTTGCCAAGTCAGTCATTTCGCTAAACCTCTCGCTGCTATTGGGGGAAGGGGGACAGCCGTTGTCCTCCGAGAGCGCAGCAACGCCGGGTGCGGCGGCAAACGTCGCCCGACGCCTTGAGGAATCCATGCAGCGAGGAGGTCTTGGCCGGGGGTGGGTCCAGCGCCCGCACCCGCCGGCTCAAGCTCGACGCGTGGCTGGTTTACTCGGCCAGCTTCAAATTGTCGGCCGCGACCTTGCCCCCGCGGCCCGGAACCAGCTCGTATTCGACGCGCTGGCCTTCGTTCAACCCGGACAAACCGGCACGTTCGACGGCGGAGATGTGAACGAAAGCGTCACGATCCCCGTCGTCCGGCTGTATGAAACCGTAGCCCTTGGTAGCGTTGAACCACTTTACGGTCCCTTTGGGCATTCCTGTATTCCCTCACTGCATAGCCTTCGAGGCCCCCGCCGCCGGGGCAGGTGCCGCTCACTTCGCCGCAATGTCGGGAGCAGAAATCAGGCACAAGAGCCGACCATCGACCAGACACACGCGGTGAACGGGCGGAGTGTCCGGTGACTTGTTAAAATTGTCAACAAGGCTTTGCGTGACATCCGGCGGACCCGCCGGCGCACGTTCGGAGCGCCGAAGCGCCTGCGGAAGGGCCGGAGGGGCGCCGGGCGCCGATCGGGGACCGCCGCAGAGATGGCATCGCGGCGCGCCGAGTCTCGGGCTGCTATGGCAACTCGCTGATCCACTCGCGATCGTTGTCCCGCTCGTTGGGATCCTGGTTCGGGAAGAGCTGGGTCGTCATGATCCGGATCAGCGCCTTGAAGCTCGGATCGTTGGGGTCCCCGGTCCGCCCGACGGAGCCCCAGACCGAGGTCTCGTGGATGTCCTGGGCGCAGAAGGCCGCGGCGACGCGGATCCGGCTCGGGTCGGCCGGGCCCGGCTGCGGGCTTTCCTTGCAGAGCTTGGCGGCATTCAAGGTCTCTTCGGGATCGAAGAGGATCACCACCCGATAGGGCGACTTGTAGTCCTGCGGCGCCTGGGTGACGAAGGGAACCTTCGGGCCGAAGTGGGCCGCGTACATGGTGTCGGTGATGACCGCGTCGACCTCGGTCTTGGGCGCCTCGAAGGGATTGCCCCGGATCTCGGTCAGGAGCGCGCCCTCACCCGCCGCATAGCCGAGCTTGGCCGGGCTCCATTGCTCCCAGTTCCATTTGTAGGTGGTCGGCAGGGCGCAAGCGGCGGCGACGGCCGCGATGCCGGCGGCGAGCGCGCCGCGCGTCAAGGTCCGTGGTTTGAGCGCCATGGCTCCATACTCCCAGTTCTTCGCCGCGATGAAGACGGCGCGGGTCGGGGACAAGGGCCCTTCCCGCCCCGCCGGTCCGTTGTCACCGAGGGAGCGGAGCCGACCCGAGCGACACCCGCGTTCGCTAAAGTCTACGACCACGTCACCCGCCGATCGACTCCGAATCGTCCTACGTTGTGCAGCGTGACACTTCGTTCCCGCCGCCGGAGACGGGGGTCTGCCGCTTGCAGCGGGCCCCGTCTTGATCTGGAGCAGCTTATCCGCATTCAAATGAACGCGGATAAGCCGCTCTCACTATATGAAACAGATCAAATTATCTGCGCCTGATTGAGTCCGGTTAAGCGCAGTTTGTTCTAGGAACGCCGCCGGCGGACTCCGTTGTTGTTGTCACGCAGGTTCGGCTCCTGAACCGGGAAGAGCTGATTCGTCATCTTCCGGATCAGCGCCTTGAACTCCGGGTCGTCGGGGCTCGAGGTCCGTCCGACGGTGCCCCAGACCGAGGTCTCGTGAATGTCCTGGGCGCAGAAGGCGGCGGCGACCTTGATCACCCCGCCGTCCGGCTCGCCGGCTTCCGGCTCGCCCTTGCAGAGCTCGTGGGCGCTCATGGTCTCCTTCGGATCGAAGAGCATGACCACGCGGTAAGGCGACTTGTAGTCCTCGGGCGCCTGGGTGACGAAAGGCACGGGCGGGCCGAAGTGCGACTTGTACATGGTGTCGGTGATGGTCGCGTCGACCGCCGTCTTCGGCGCGTTGAAGGGATTGCCGCGGATGTCGGTGAGCAGCGCGCCCTGGCCGGCGGCATAGCCGAGCTTGCTTCTGCTCCACTGCTGGTAGTCCCACTTGTAGGTCGTCGGCACGGCGCAGCCGGCGACCAGGACCGCAACACCGGCGGCCAGGGAACTGCGTCCGAGAACCTTTGCCTTGAATCCCATGGTCTCGTTCTCCTCGGTCGGTTTTCAGGGATGCTTCGAAAAACGGGTCTAGGATGCTTTTCTTCGCCTTCCGATACTGCTGCGCGACGTAACGGCCGCAACCCGACACAGCGGGACGCGGCCGCGGAGCCTGCCTTCATGAACAGCAACATAGGGACGAATCTTCCCCATGCCAGCGGCCGCGGCGGGAGCTCAAGCAGGCTTGAAGATCCGTGAGCGCGGGAAGATCGCGCTACGGCGGTATCCAATCAGATGGACTGCGAAGCGGATGGACCTCGAAGCGATTGCCGATCCTGCACGACCGTGTGCCGGCCGCCTGCGCCCGTACGGCCGACAGCGCGGTCGCCAAGTTATGGGCGGCTGCGATCTCAGCCTCCGGGACCAAACAGCTAGACGCAGCCCGCGTTCATTCGAACGCGGGCTGCTCTAACTCTATGGAATAGATCAAGTTATCTGCGTTTAATTGAGTCCAGTTAGACGCAGTTCGATCTAGTGTCCCTTTGATTCTGCAATTCGCTCTCGCGAATTGCAGAATCAAAGGGACACTAACTCGTTGAATCTCGTGTGATTCAACTTCCAAATCTCGGCACATGAAATGTGCCGAACTTTGAAACCATCACACTAGATCGCCGCGACTTGAGCAAAGATCGCGTTCTGAAGGTTCTGGATCCAGCCGTTGTAGTTGGAGTGGATCTCGTTCTCCTCAGGATCGTAGTTCAAGTTCGTACTGTCCTTGTAGGTGATCGAGATCTCTTTCGAGTCGTGGCGGATATCCACCACGGCGAGGTGCGTTCGGATCGGCAGCCGCGCGACGAGGTTGCCGGGCGTCGCCTTGGTGACTTGCCAGCCGAGCTGTGCGCCCGCGCGGACGATCGCGTTGTCGATTTCTTCCATGGTCGCGTTCGGGGGTGGCGTGAGGGCGGCGCGATCGACGTTGTAGACCGGCGCAGTCCGACAGCCGGCGACCAGCAACAGAACGAAGAAAGTCGCCAGGACACGGGACAAGGGGAGGTTCATCACGGATAACCTTCTTCTCGGAACGGTAAGCGGGAGAGTGCCGCTTACCGGAATCGATTTCAAGGATGGTCGGGCTGGCTGATCAGGAGCCGTTCCCGCTGCGCGCGCAGCAGGCCGATGGGGAAGAGGCCCCAGGTCAGGATCTTCCAGGTGACCATGGCGGTCGTCGCGGCAGTGTCCCGAACCGGCCGGAAGCGGCTCGGCCGTTGCAGAACCGAGGCGTAGAGCGCAGGAACCGGGACGGCCTTGACGCGATAACCGGCGCGGCAGGCCTCGATCAGGACCTCGCTTTCGAGGACGAAGCCGCTCGCACGCCTGCGGCGCAGTCGCACCTCCCGGAACAGTCCGACGGGATAGACCCGAAAGCCGCACTGGGTATCGGACACCCAGTGCCCGGCGGCCCAGGAGACGAAGAAGTTCGCCGTCTGGTTCGCGCAGTAACGCACCATCGGGATCGCATCCTTGGAGGCGGTCCGCGATCCGAGCACGATGATCCTCGGATCGGCCAGGGCGACCAGCTGGGGAATGCACTCCGGCGGGTGCTGGCCATCGGCGTCCAGGGTGACGACGTAGTCGTAGCCGGCTTCTGCCGCCGCCTGGATGCCGGTCAGCAGACTTTCTCCCTTGCCGCGATTCCGGTCGTGCCGTATCGCCTGGACCCCGAGATCCTGCACGCAGTCGAGCGTCCCGTCGCTGGAACCGTCGTCGACCACGATGACCCGGGCCACCAGGCCGAGCGTGCGCGTCACCACCTCGGCAATGGTCTTGGCCTCGTTGAACGCCGGGATCACCGCAACGACAGAAGGGCCAAGGCGGGGCTGCGCACCTTCGGCGGAGGTGACGCGTGCCGGCCTCAAGGGGCTTCCGCCACTTCGTCTTCGGGCATGGAGACCGAGCGGAAGCCCCGCCAGCGTCCGCGCCAGAGCCGGTTGGACCTGAAGTCGATCAGCAGCGAGAGGTAATAGATCGCCTTGAAGACCGAGAGCTTCCACGAGAAACCGCCGCTGCGGCAGATGTCGCCCGCCAGGAGCGAGACGACGGCATTGCGCACGCCGAAGACGTTGCGCGGCGCCATGAAGAGGTTGCGCATGGCCGGCGTGTTGAAACGATAGATGAACCAGGAGAGACGACCGACACCGCGGTCGATCCATCGCTGGTAGCCACGAAACAGGCGCTCCGCCTGTCTGGGGTTCTCCAAGGCCTGATCGATCGCGGCGGCGGCCGATTCGGCGCCGCTCATCGCCAGGAAGACGCCGCTGGAGAAAATCGGATCGATGAAGACGTAGGCGTCGCCCACCAGCAGAAAGCCGTCCCCATAGGCCCGTTCGGCGCGGTAGCTGTAGTTGCCCGCGCCGCGCACGGGGGTCGTCGCCTTGGCCTCGCGCAAGGCGGCCCAGGCCTTCGGGCAAAGCGCCAGGGTCTTGAGGAAGAAATCGTCGAGGCTGCCCTTCCTGGTCTTCAGGTAGTCGGGCATGCAGACGGCGCCGACACTGGTCAGGCCGCCCCGAAGCGGGATCATCCAGATCCAGCCGTGCTCGAACATGTAGATCGCGATGTTGCCCTGCTTCGACCAGGCCTCCGCTGCGACCCCCTCGAAGTGGGCGAACATCGCCGCGCTGTTGTGATTGCGGTCGCGCCACCGCGCGCCGCTCTGGCGCGCCAAGAGGCCGTCGCGCCCGGAGGCATCGACCAGGAAACGGGCTCGGCAGGGCTCGGCGGCGCCCTGCCCCTTGAGCGTCAGGCGGCAGCCGCTCTCTTCGAAGTCCACCGCGGTGACCGCGGTGTCTTCCCGCACCTCGGCGCCCTTTCTACGGGCGTTGCGCAGGAGGATCTCGTCGAAGCGGGCCCGCTCGACCTGGTAGGCATGGTCGGGACTGGGGTCCAGGGCCTCGCCGAAATAGAAGGCTTGCCGCGCCTCATGCTCCGGGGACACGAACTCGGCCCCCGGCTTGTACAAGGAGATCGACCGGATCTCCTCGGCGACGCCCAGGCGCTCGAGGATCGGCAGGTTCTTGGGCAGGAGGGATTCGCCGATATGGAAGCGCGGGTGGCGGCTTTTCTCGAAGACCACGACCCGGCGGCCGCTCTCGGCGAGCAAGGCGGCGACGGTGGCCCCCGCGGGGCCGCCGCCGATCACGGCAACGTCGTAAAAGTCGTAGGCGTCATGCGTCGTAGAGGTCATTGCGCCGGATCGTCCCCCTTGGTCAAGTTGCGCCTACCGGCCACAGTCCGCCGCTGATATGTTCCCTTACCCGCGTTACGCCGTAAAGTCACCGACAGGCTCGAAAGCCAGCCCGCGTCGTGGCCTCCAGGGAGCAAGGCATGAGTGAAAATCGGGCGGCCCCGCACCCGGTGCTGCGACGCTACTATCAGACCGAGGCACAGCGTCAAGCCTACCTAGCTTCGTCCTTCGACGAGACTGCGGCCCACTACGACAGAATCAACAACTGGATGAGCTTCGGGACCGACCGCTGGTACCGGCACCAGGCGCTGCTGCGTGCCGGCCTGCGGCCGGGCATGCGCTTCGCCGACGTCGGCTGCGGGACCGGCCTGGTCTCGGACATCGCCCGGGAGGCCGTGGGCCCGGAAGGCTGGGTGGTCTCCGTCGACCCCAGCATCGGCATGCTCGGCGAAGCCGTGGCGCGCGGCCGGGTGACCTGGCCCCTTCGCGGCAAGGCGGAGCACCTGCCGCTGGGGGACGAGTCCGTGGACTTCCTCTGCATGGCCTTCGCGCTGCGCCACGTCGTCGACCTGGAGCTCGCCTTCAGGGAGTACCTGCGGGTGCTCAAGCCGGGCGGGCGCCTGCTCCTCCTGGAGATGACGCCGCCGCGCCGGGGCCTGCTGCGGGCCCTGCTCAAGATGCACATGCGCTACGTCATCCCGGTCATGACCCGGCTCTTGACCCGCAGCCGCACGGCCACGGTCCTCTACGAGTACTGCTGGGACACTTTCGATCAATGCGTGCCGCCTGAGAAGGTCCTGGACGCCCTCGCCAGCGCCGGCATGGCTTCGCCGTCGCGCTTCGTCTCGGCGCAGATCTTCAGCGAGTACACGGCCGACAGGCCAGGCCGCTAGCGCGTCCAAGGACGCCCGGCCGGGCCCTTCAGGACTGGACCGAGGGCACGAAGAGCTGGCCATCGATCTCGAAGAGCAGTTCGCGGCGGCAGATGTCGGCGCGCAGATAGAGGATCTCGGCCTCCGGTCCCAGATGCCGCTCGAGGCCTTCGCGGACCAGCGGATAGTCGGCTTCGTCGCGCAGATAGGCCCGCAGAGTGCTGCTCGGCGCGGCCAGAGCCAGATCCTGCCCCGTCCGCTCTTCCGCCGCCCGGATCAGCGCCCGGACGTTCGCCAGAGATTCCTCGACCTGCGCCGTCACGCAGCCCGGGTGCCTGGACTCGTGGCCGGTGATGCTGGCGGTCCCCGAAAGGAAAAAATGCGCGCCATCGCCGAGCCGCGTGAACAGCCCGCGCGAGAACGAGGGGCTGCGGGGGCCGTAGCGCCGGGGATAACGGTAGGCGCTGACCTGCCGCGGGTTCTCTATCGGCAGGCCCGGGTCCCGGGCGGCGAGGAAACAGACCCCGAGACCGCCGTCCTCGGCGCCGATCCCGCAGGCCGTCGGCGGACTGTCGAGCGAGGCCGGCTGCAGGGCGGCCAAAGCCTCGTGCCGCCCCCGGCAGAAATGGCGGTAGCGCTCCAGTCCGTCCTGCTCCGCGTTGATGTCCTCAAGAACGTTCCACATGCGCAGCAGCCGCGGATAGCCCCGGCGCTCGATCAGCTCGAGCAGCCCGCGATAGACCCGCTCCGCCGCCTCGGCAACGCCGCTGCCGCGGATGCTCTCGGCCCGGCAAGACCCGAAGAGGAGCTCGCCGCTGCTGGCCAGCTCGAAGCCCTGCTCCCGCTCTTGAGCGACCTCCGAGGCCGTCAGAAGGACTTCGACCCGGCCCGGCGCGTCAAGTGGCCGCAGGCGGCTCCGGACCTCCGGCCAGGGCTTGCCCGAGGTCGTAACCTCCCCGTGCAGGATCGCGGCGAGCGGCCGCAAGGCGTTCCGTGGCGACAGGCTCAGATAGGCATCGGGCGTCATGTGGCGAAAACAGAGCGCGCGGCGCCCGATGGAACGCCGGTCGGCTGTTCGCTCCGGGCCATCGCCGGAAACCGACGCCTCGACGGCGTCCCCCGCCAACAGGGAGGTCTGCGCAGGCATCGTCACGGCGACGGGCCTCCGAGCGTCTGTCGCGAGACAGCCAAGGTCACCGAGACCTCCGGCCTAGTTCGGCGCGCCATCGGCCACCGGTGCGCCGGCGGAGAGCTGCAGCTTCTCGCGCAGCTCCTTGACCAGGGCGGCGACGCTGCCCAGGCGCTTTACGGCCGAGCCGTATTCATGGCGTAGCGTAAGGGCCATGGAGACACCCTCCACGGTGACGTCGATGATCTTGTAGCGCTGATCCTTCTCGGTCAGCCGCCAGATCAGGTTGGCCGGGGCGCCGTTGCTGCGCACCACCTCGGTGTAGACGAAGACGTGATCCGACCGTTCCTTCGACCGCCGGATGTCCACGACGTCGAAGCTGCGGTCGCGGTTCTCCTCGGAGCGGCGCGTGAACATCGGCAGCAGCCGCCGCATCGCCAGCTCTTCGAAGATCTCGACAAAGCCGTCGCGATCCTCGCTGGAGGCACCGCGCCAGCTGCGGCCCAGGATGAAGCGGCTGATCGTCCTGACGTCGACGGCTTCGTTCAGCAGCTCGCGGAAGCGCCGCTCCCTCTGGCTCTTGCTCAAGGCGGTATCGTTGAGCTCGGCGACGGCGCGGCGCCCGAAGTCGACCAGGAACTCGTCCGGCTTCGCGGCCGTTGCGGCCACCGCCGACGCGGTCAGCGCAACGGCGCAGAGGGCGATGGTAGCGGATTTGAAGAGCCCGCTGCGAGACAGCGGGCGAAGCTGCGTCTGAACTCTGGCCATTCCGCGCTCCAGGGTTGGGATCCGACCAAACCGAACGATCGACCTTGCCGCCCGCAGTCACAGAGGCCGCCACGACACGCCGCAGCACCTGCCCTGCCAGTAGTGACGGATAACTGCCCTAAGAATGGTTAACACAAGCTTTACGAGCCGGCCCGGGACGTCCCGAAGTTAGCCGAACCAGAGGTGATGGGACAGCGGAGTTGTCATGGATCAAGGCCGCCGCCCCTTCGGCGCGATAGCGTCGGGCCAATCCGCCCAAGGGCTGCCCGTCCAACGCGACCGGAGCGGACGTTCTGACGTGCCGAGAGGCGGCGCAGCGAGACGGGCCTCCGCCGTGGGATGCTGAAGCTGAAAAGGGGGACAGGGACATGATCGACCTCCTGGAAGAGCTCGAACGGGATCATCTGAACATGGCCGCGCTGTTGCGCGTGCTGGAACGGCAGGTCGAGCTGTTTCGCCGGGGCCAAAGTCCGGACTACGAGATCATCGAGGCCATCGTGGCGTACTTCCTCGACTATCCCGACCTGATCCACCATCCGAAAGAGGACATCCTCGCCCGCCGTTTGGTGGCAAAACACGGCGCGGCGGCTTCGGTCCTGGCCGGCCTGCCGGAGCAGCATACCGAACTCGGCCGGCTGACCCGGAGCTTCGCCGAGGTTCTGACGAAGGTGCTCGACCAGGTCGAGCTGGAGCGCAACCGCTTCGTCCATGCCGCCGAGGACTTCATCGAAGCGCAGCGGCACCACATGGAGATGGAGGGGCAGCACTTCTTTCCCTTGGTGCGCCACGAGCTGACGCCCGACGATCTGACCGATGCGGCCCTTGAAACCCTGGAGCGCGAGGATCCGCTCTTCGGCCACCGGGCCCAGCCGCGCTTCGAAGCCCTGCGCCGGATGGTCCTCGAGGCGGAGACCGGCTGAGTCCTCGGCAGCCCTATCGGCGCGGCTTTCAGCGTCCGAGATCCGGCTCGTCCTCGCGGCCCTGCACCATCGAGCGCAGCAACCGCGAGGCCGCCACGTCCAGCATGCCGCCCCGGAAGGAGGCCCGGACGATCTCGAAGACGCTGTCGCGGTCGAGCTGAATCGAAACGCAGCCCTCGCCCTCGGCTTCGATTTCCATCTCCAGATGGCTGCGGTTGGCGGACACGGAGAGCCGCTCGCCCTTCAGGGACTTGCGCGCGCCTTCGATATTGATGGAAACCTTGGTCTGCATGTTCGGCAGGTCCTGTGCCACCTGCAGTGCAGCATAAGGACGTGTTTGAAAAACTTGGTTAATACATCTCCTACCTGAAGCGGTGTCAGGCGGCGGCGGGCAGGAGCCCGCTCAGGACCCCGGTCTCGACCGGAGGCGAGATCAGGTCGCCCTGGGCCGCCGTGCAGCCGGCTTCGCGCAGGATCGCCAGCTGCGCCTCCGTCTCGACCCCCTCGGCCAGGACCTCGAGCCCCAGGCCGCGACCGAGATCGATCAGGGCGCGCACGATGGCGGTATCTCCGACGTCGCAGCCCAGGCCGGCGACGAAGGTGCGGTCGATCTTCAGCTTGGTGACCGGCAGTTGCTTCAACAGGGCCAGCGAGGAGTAGCCGGTGCCGAAGTCGTCCAGCGAAAGCTGAACGCCCAGGTCGCGCAGTCTTTGCAGTTGCCGCGCCGCGGCGGCGACGTCGCCCAGGATGGCGCTCTCGGTGATCTCCAGCTCCAGCCGGTGGCGCGGCAGGTCGGTCTCGTCGAGGATCCAGGACACCAGGTCGACGCTGCTCTGGTCCTCGAGCTGCCGCGGCGAGAGGTTGACCGCGACCCGGGCCTCGGCCGCCGGCCAGGCCCTGGCGTCGAGACAGGCCTGGCGCAGGACCCAGGCGGTCATGCGGTGCAGGGGTCCGAAGGCCTCGGCCAGGGGGACGAACTCGGCCGGCAGGAGCAGGCCGCGGGCCGGGTGCTGCCAGCGCAGCAGGGCCTCCGCACCGGTGATCCGGTCGCTCGCCAGGTCGAGCTGGGGGTGATAGTGCAGCCGCAGTTCGCCGGCCTTCAGGGCGCGCGGCAGATCGCGGCTGATCTCGGCCCGGGCCCGGGCCACCCGGTTCATCTCCTCGGACGAGAAGCGCAGCGCCTCGCCGGCCGCCAGGGCCGCCTCGCAGGCCGAGCGGGCGGCGGTCATCAGCACCTCCGGCGCCTCGGTCTCGAAGGGCGCCAGGGCGATGCCGAGGCAGGCGCCCAGTCCCGCTCCGGCCTCGGAAACCGCCTGGCCGAGGCGCATGGCGAGGAGACCGGCCTCCTCGGGCCGCGTGAACTCGGACATCAGGACCGCGAAGGAGCGGCCGTCGATCTGCACCACGCTGTCGGGATAGCGGGTGCAGGCGGCGATGCGGCCGGCGATCTCGGCCAAGACGGGCTCGGCGTCCGCGTTCCGGCCCTGCAGCCGCAGGTGGAGCAGCGCCGTGCCCCGGCCGCAGCGCAGGGCGTGCGACACCGCCTTGGCTACCCGGTCCCGGAACAGCGGGTCTTCGGCCTGTGCCGACACGTCTCTCGTCTCCTCGTCCTCTGTCCGGAACGACGGCGTTCCGCCGGCCACTGAAACCGGCTAACAGTAAAAGGATGGTGAAGACGCCCGTCCAGACCTCGGATCCCGGGGTGAGGAGAGCAGACGAGCTGCAGACGGCGCGGACGGTGGCGCGCGGCGTCTGCCGCCTGCTGAACGGACTCGGCCAGGCCAGCCTGACCGAGTTCACCCTCGGGACCGGGCGCCGGGTCGACGTCATCGGCTTGGCCGGCGACGGCCTGATCACCGTGGTCGAGATCAAGAGCAGCCTGGCCGACTTCCGGGCCGACCGGAAGTGGCCGGAGTACCTGGCGTTCTGCGACCGCTTCTATTTCGCCGTGCCCGAGGACTTCCCGCAGGAGGTCCTGCCCGCCGAGCAGGGCCTGATCGTCGCCGACGCTTACGGCGCCGCGATCCTCAGGCCCTCGGCCGAGTTGACGGCGGTGGCCGGCGCCCGCCGCCGCTCGGTGATCCTGCGCTTCGCCCAGACCGCCGCCGGCCGTCTCCACGGCCTGACCGATCCCGGCTTCGACGCGGGCTGACCGCGGCTTTCGGCCACGAAATCGGGTTTTCCCTGCCCGCGCAGGCTGCGCTAGACTCGGTCGGCGATTCGGACCACCCCGGGAAAAACGATGAACGAGATCTTCGCAGACGGCATCAGCGGCGTCGTCATCGCCAACAACGTCGTACGGATCGAGCTGGCGCGCCTGCGGCCGACCGGCCAGGGCGACCAGCAGAAGCTGGTCGCGCAGAACACGGCGACGCTGATCCTGCCGATCTCGGCCCTGAACGACTTCGCCTCGCAGCTGGCCAACACCGCCAAACAGGTCGCCGAGCGAGCGGGCCAAGAGGCCGGCGACGCAGCCGCGGCCGGCGAGGGCAAGAAAAAGGACGGCTGAGGCCGGGCAGGACGCCGCAGGGCGCGCGCTACTCTTCGCGCAGAGCCCGGTTGAAGCTCTGGACCAGCGGCTTCATGAGGTACTGCAGCGCGGTCCGCTCGCCGGTCACGATGATCACGTCGGCCTGCATGCCGGGGGTCAGTTCCGCGCCGTCCAGCACCGCGCGGAAGTCCCCGGTCAGCGCGATCCGCGCCAGGTAGTAGCTCTCCCCCGAGCGGTCGTCGAGCAGACTGTCCGCCGAGACGGAATTGACGATGCCGTCCAGCGGCAGCTGGTTGCGCTGGCTGAAGGCGCTGAACAGGACCCGGGCGAGCAAGCCCTGGCGGACCACGTCGATGTCGACGGGATTGACCCGGGCCTCGACGATCAGGCTGTCCTCGCTGGGCACGATGTCCATCAGCCGTTCCCGCGGCGCGATCACGCCGCCCGCGGTGTGGACCTGCAGCCCGACCACCGTGCCCGAGATCGGCGCCCGGATCTCGGTTCGCGCCAGGACGTCGCTGGCCGCCCGCATCCGCTCGGTCAGGTCGAGGAGCTCGGACTGCACCTCGCGCAGCTCCTCGACGATCTCGTTGTCGCGCTGGGTCTGGAGTTCGGAGATCCGCAGCTTGGCCTCGCCGATCTGTTGCCGGACCCGGGCCAGGCGGGCCTGGTTCTGGTGCCGGCTGCCCTGGATCTCGGCCGCCTGGCGCTCCAGCTCGAGCAGGCGCGGGCGCCGCGCCAGGCCTTTCTTGACCAGCTTCTGGAGGTCCCGGACCTCCTCCGCGATCAGCCTGACCTGCCGGTTCTCCGCGGCGATCTGGCCTTCCAGCCCGCCGATCTCCTCGTCGAACTGGGCGATGCGCTGCTCCAGGATGGCCACTTGGCCGCGCAGGGATTCGCGCCGCGCCTCGAAGATGCTGTACTGAGCGGCCATGACCTCCTTGGCCGTATCGTCCGCGGTCTCGGCCGCAAGCCAGTCCGGAAAGTCGATCCGGTCCTGGTTCAGGCGCTCTGCCTCGAGGCGGGCCTGCAGGCTGGTCGCGGTGATCAGGCGGCCGCGCAGCAGCTCTCGCGTCGCCTGCGCCTGGATCTTGTCGAGCTTGATCAGGACCTGGCCGGCCAGGACCTCGTCGCCCTCGCGGACCAGGATCTCGCCGACGATGCCGCCTTCCAGATGCTGGACCGTCTTGCGGTTGCTGTCGACCGAGACCACGCCGGGGGCGATGGCCGCGCTTTGCAGGGGCGCCAGGGCGGCCCAGGCGCCGAAGACGCCGAAGAACAGGAAGACGACCGCCAGGCCCAGGATGACCGGGCCGCGGATGTTCGGACCCTCGAGCGCCGGCTGGGGGGCCGTGCCCGCCGCCTCGACCGCCGCCCCGGCGGGCGCGAGGCCCGGCAGGGGCTGACGCTTCATCGCCGGCCTCGGGGTGGGGACGTTGGAATCAGTCGGCACCCCGGCCTCCCTCGGCGGCGGCGACCACCGGCACCGCCGTGCTGCGCTGCGGCCCGGTGACCCGGGCCAGGACCTCCTCGCGCGGCCCGAACATCTGCATCTTGCCGTTGCGCATGACCAGGATCTTGTCGACGTGGCGCAGGACGTTGGGCCGATGGGCGATGACCGCGATGGTCGTGCCCCGCGCCTTCATGGCGTCGACCGCGGTCAGGAGCGCCGTCTCGCCGTCGCTGTCCAGGTTGGCGCTGGGCTCGTCCAGCACCAGCAGGCTGGGAAACCCGTAAAGCGCCCGCGCCAGGGCGATGCGCTGGCGCTGGCCGCCGGAGAGTGCCGTGCCGGCGTCGCCGATCTCGGTATCGTAGCCCTTGGGCAGGTGCAGGATCATGTCGTGGACGCCGGCCAGGCGGGCCGCCTCGATCACCATGGCGGGATCGCCCTTGCTCATGCGGGCGATGTTCTCGCGCACCGTGCCGTTGAAGAGCTCGACGTCCTGGGGCAGGTAGCCGACGTAGCGGCCCAGATCCTCGGAGCCCCACTGCGCCACGTCCATGCCGTCCAGGCGAACGTGGCCGATCTTGGGCTGAAGGTTGCCGATCAGGAGCCGGCCCAGGGTCGTCTTGCCGGCCGCCGTCGGGCCGATCAGACCCAGGCCCTCGCCCGGCTCGAGCTGGAATCGCACCGCCCGCACCGCCGGATCCGGGGCCCCCGGGTGGACGTAGCTGACGTTGTCGACCACCAGCCGGCCGGCCGGCCGCGGCAGGGTCATGGTGGCGTCGCGCGGCGGATTGTCCGCGAGGAAAGCCTCGACCCTGGCGCGGGCGCTCTGGGCCGCGATCAGGGCCCGCCAGGCGCCGATCGCCTGCTCGACCGGCGCCAGGGCGCGGCTCATCAGGATCGCCGCGGCGATCATCGCGCCGGGGGTCAGTTCGCCGCCGATCACCAGCCAGGCGCCGCTGGCGAAGATGCCGATCTGCAGGACCAGGCGCAGGAACTTGGAGGCCGCGGTCACCGCGCTGCCGCGGGTCCCGGCCTCGCCCTGCAGGATCAGGGTCAGGACGTTGTGGCGGCCCCAGCGCTGGACCAGGTTGGGCATCATGCCCATGGCCTCGATGGCGTCGGCGTTGCGGATCGCCGCCTCGGCTTCGCGCAGGGCGGCGATCTGGGCGCTGGCCGAGAGCTTCAGGGGCCCGCGGGTGGCGAGCTCGTTGAGCAGGGCCAGCCCGAAGAGCAGGACCGCGCCGGCCAGGGCGATGAAACCCAGGACCGGATGCAGCACGAAGGTCACGATCAGGAAGATCGGGGTCCAGGGCGCGTCCATGATCGGGAACACGCTGGGCCCGGCGATGAAGCCGCGGATCGTCGCGACGTCGCGGAGCCCCTGGACCGAGCCGCCCTCGGGCGTGCGCAGCGCGGCCAGGATGCTGGCCTTGAGGACCTCCATCGAGACCCGCCGGTCGATCCAGTTGCCGACCCGCAGCAGGACGATGCCCCTGAGCGAATCGAGCAGGGCCAGGACCAGGAGCGCCAGGGCGGCGACCAGGGTCAGCACCATCAGGGTCTCGCCGCTGCGGCTGGACAGCACCCGGTCGAAGATCTGCAGCATGTAGAGCGGCGCGGTCAGCATCAGCAGGTTGATGCAGAAGCTGAACAGGGCGACCGCGTAGAAGCCCTTGCGGCAGGCCGCTATCGCTTCGCTGAGCGCATCCTGGTTTGCCTTCTTCATCGGCTCGCCGTGCTTGGCTTCTGCGGCCCGCGAACGGCGCCCAGACCGGCCGGGATGGCCGGCGCGGGCAGGAAAGCCGGCCAATCGCCCCTAGAAGAGGAAGTCGTCGGCGTCCAGGGCCGAGCCCTTGACCCCGACCAGAGTAATGCTGTGCCCGTTACCAAGAAGTATATCGGCGTCGCCGGCGTTGTCCTGGATGACGAGGTCGGCGAAGCTTTCGACCCCGGCGACCCCGCTGAGGTCGATCCGGTCGCCGGTCTGGCTGGCGCTGTCGTAGAGCTCGAAGTCCTCCAGGGTGTCGGCGCCGTCGTGGCTGTCGAAGACGTAGACGTCGTTGCCGCCGCCGCCGGACAGGCTGTCGTTGCCGGTCCCGCCGACGATCCGGTCGTCGCCGGCCCCACCCGCCAGGGTGTCGTCGCCGGCCCCGCCCAGCATGTTGTCGTCCCCGGCGCCGCCGGTCAGGGAGTCGGCGCCGGAGGTCCCGGCATGG
The DNA here is from genome assembly GCA_022361275.1 of Kiloniellales bacterium. Classification (GTDB taxonomy): domain Bacteria; phylum Pseudomonadota; class Alphaproteobacteria; order Kiloniellales; family JAKSBE01; genus JAKSBE01. Next base: position 4,332 of record JAKSBE010000377.1, on the reverse strand, counting down.
CTGACGTCGCCGGTGAAGTTGCCGCCGAAGACGACGTAGGATTCGCCGGTCCAGGGTCCGGCGTTGCGGCCGCCGACGGCAAGGTCGTCGAAGCCGTCGCCGTTGACGTCGCCGATGCCGTTGACCGCGCTGCCGACCCGGTCGCTGCCGGTCGCGCCCTCGATGACGAAGCCGAGCTGCCCGCCTTCGTTGGCGCCGCCGGCCCCGGTGTCCCGCAGGTCGGCCAGGTCGAAGGACGAGAAGCTGCGCCCGGCCTGGCCGTAGATCAGGTAGGCCTCGCCCGAGAAGCCACCGTTGGGATCGGCGGCCTGGGCGCCGACGATGATGTCGTCCAGGCCGTCGCCGTTGACGTCGCCGGCGCGGCCGACCGAGTAGCCGGTGTTGTCCCAGGGCGCGATGCCGTTGATCGCGAAGCCGTTGTCGCCGTCCAGGGCCTGCAGATCGAGCGAGGCGGCGAAACCACCGGCGCCGCCATAGACCAGATAGGCCTGGCCGGCATTCTCACTGCCGCCGACGTCGGCCAGGCTGGCACCGATCAGCAGATCGTCGTAGCCGTCGCCGTCGACGTCGCCGACCACCGCGACCGAGTAGCCGGCCATGTCGCCGCTGCCGCCGATGCCGCCGTTGATGCCGTTGAGGGCGAAGCCGTTGCTGCCGTCCAGGGTGCTGACGTCGACCACCTGGGCCGCTTGGCCGGCGCTGCCGGCGTAGGACGCGGAGCCGAAGACGACGAAGGCCTGACCGGCGGTGAACTGGCCGCCCGGGCTGGCGCTGCGCGCGCCGACGATGACGTCCGCATAGCCGTCGCCGTTGATGTCGCCGGCCCCGGCCACCGAAAAGCCGAAGTCGGCGTTGGCCTCGAAGCCGACCAGCTTGACCCCCTGGTCGGCTTCCAGGTTCGCGAGCTCCAGCCGCCCGCTCTGGGCCGCCGAGGCGTCGAAGATCACGTAGGCGCTGCCGGTGTCGCCGGGATCGTTGCCCGGGGCGCCGATGATGAAGTCGGCCAAGCCGTCGCCGTCGAAGTCGCCGGCATGGGCGACCGAGGTCCCCAGGCCGTCGCCGGGGTTCTCGCCGACGATCTCGAAGCCCTCGATGTCCGCGCCGCCGTTCTGGTTGGCGTCGTTGAGGAACTCCAGCGGCACGTTGGGCGTGAAGTCGTGGCCGAGCTGGGACGAGGAGAGGTTGGCGCCGCCCTGGACGACGAAGACCCGCCCGGCACCGCTGCCCGGCTCGCCGATGATCATGTCCGCGAAGCCGTCACCGTCGATGTCGCCGCCGCCGGAGACCGAGGTCCCGGCCAGACCGTTGGTCTGGGCGCCGAAGAGCTGGATGACGCTGCCGTCCGAGGGCTCGGTCCGGACGTCGAAGACGGTCGGGAAGCCGTCGGCCTGGCCGAAGACCAGGTAGGTGACGCCGCCCGAGGTCGGGAAGTTCGGCTGGAAGGTCGAAAGCTCGGCGTTGGGATCGCTGACCAGGAAGTCGTCGATCCCGTCGCCGTTGACGTCGCCGGCCCGGCTGATGGCGCTGCCCATGTTGCCCCAGTTCGAGATGTCGAACTGGTCGTCGGCCGGAATGACGAAACCGTCGCTGCCGTTCAGGTCCCCGACGTTGAACAGGGTGGGGCCGGAGGGTGGCGGGGCGACCGGGTTGACGGTCACGGTCACGGTCGCGCTGTGGCTGCCGCCGTTGCCGTCCGAGACGTCGTAGGTGAAGCTGTCGCTGCCGCTGAAACCGGCGTTCGGGGTGTAGGTCAGCGTGCCGTCGGCGTTGATCGCGACGCTGCCGTTGGCGGCCGTGCCGACCCCGGTGACGCTGAGGGCCTGGCCTTCGGCATCCAGATCGTTGGCAAGCACGTCGATGGTCACCGCCGTGTCCTGGTCGGTGACGCCGGCGTCGGCGGCGGCCACCGGGGCATCGTTCACGCCGTTGACCGTGACGTCGACGGTCGCGGTGGCGAAGCCGCCGTTGCCGTCGGAGATCTGGTAGGTGAAGCTGTCCGCTGCGCTCTCGCCTGTGTTCAAGCTCTCGAAACGGTCGTTGGGATCGTAGCTGAAGGTGCCGTCGGCGTTCAGGGTGACCCGCGCCCCCGAGGCCAGGGTGACCGGAGTCCCGACCGTGACCGCCGCGCCGTTGACCTGGGTGATCTGCAGGACGTCGCCGTCGTCGACGTCGGCGTCGTTGCCGAGTACCGCGATGCTGGCGGTGCCGTCCTCGTCGGTCGCCAAGGCGTCACCGACGGCGGTCGGGTCGTCGTTGACGCCGTTCACCGTGACCGTGACCGTCGCCGTGGCGCTGCCGTCCTTGTCGTCGGTGATGCGGTAGGTGAAGGTCTCGGTCACGGTCTGGCCGGCGCCGAGGCTCTCGAACTGGCCCTTGGGGTCGTAGACCACCTGCCCGTCGACGACCGAGACGCTGCCCCGGACGCCGGTGGCATCGACGCTGTCGAGGCTCAGTGTGTCCTTGTCGTCGACGTCGCTGTCGTTGGCCAGGACCGAGATCGCGATGCTGCCGTCCTCGCTGACCGCGACCGCGTCCGCGGCGGCCACCGGATCGTCGTTGACGCCGGCGACGGTGATGGTCCCGGTCGCGGTCGCCGTGCCGCCATGCCCGTCCGTGACCTCGTAGGTAAAGGTCTCGACGCTGGTTTCGCCCTCGCTGAGATGTTCGTAGGCGCCGTTCGTGACGAAGGAGAGGTCGCCGTTGACGCCGAGCGTCAGCAGGGCGCCGGAGGCCAGGGTGATCTGCTGGCCGACGTTGGCGGTGCTGCCGTTGACCGAGGTCACGGTGAGGCTGTCGCCGTCCGGATCGGAATCGTTGGCGAGGACGTTGCCGGCCATGGTGCTGCCTTCGCCGGCGTCGAAGGCGTCGTTCCGGCCGACCGGCATGTCGTTGACGTCGTTGACCGTGACGCTGACGGTCGCGCTGTCGCTGCCGCCGTTGTTGTCGGCGACCGTGTAGCTGATGGTGTCGCCGCCGACGAAACCGGCGTTCGGGGTGTAGGTCAGCGTACCGTCGCCGTTGATCACCACGCTGCCGTTGGCGGCGCTCGCCGAGGTGACGCTGAGGCTGTCGTCGGCATCGACGTCGCGGTCGTTGGCCAGGACGTCGATGACGACCGCGGTGTCCTCGTCCGTGGCCGCGGCGTCGGCCGCTGCGGTCGGATCGTCGTTGACGCCGGTGATGGTCACGGTGACGGTCGCGGTCGCGCTGCCGCCGTTTTTGTCGACGATCGTGTAGCTGAAGCTGTCGGTGGCGGTCTGGCCGGCGCCGAGGCTCTCGAACTGGCCCTTGGGGTCGTAGACCACCTGGCCGTCGACGAGCGAGACGCTGCCGCGCGTAGCGCTGCCGTCGACCCCGGCCAGGCTCGGGGCGTCGCCGTCGTCGACATCGCCGTCATTGGCCAGGACGTCGACGCTGACGCTGCCGTCCTCGGAGACGGCGGCCAGGTCGGCGGCTGCGGTCGGGTCGTCGTTGGCGCCGGCGACGGTGATCGTGGCGGTCGCCGTGGCGCTGCCGCCGTGGCCGTCGGACACGCTGTAGGTGAAGGTCTCGGTGAAGGTCTGGCCGGCGCCCAGGTTCTCGAACCGGCCGTTGGTCGCGTAGGCGAAGGTCCCGTCGCTGTTGATCGTCAGGAACGCGCCGGAATCGAGCCAGACCTGATCGCCGTCGCTCACCGCGCTGCCGTTGATCGCGGTCACGCTGAGGCTGTGGTTGTCGGTGTCATGGTCGTTGGCCGCGAGGTCGCCGGACATCGTGTTGTCTTCGCTGGCGGTGAAGCTGTCGTCCCGGGCGACCGGCGGCGTGTTCTCGCCCGGCGCCTCGTCCTCGAGAACGACCTCGACCCGCTCGAAGTTGCGCACCTTGAGGTCCATGGTCTCGAACTCGAAGTTCCGGCCCCGGCTGCTCCAGGGCTTCGAGTTCTCGTCGAGGAAGTCTTCGTAGCGGGCCAAGTCTTCCTGGAAGGCCTCGGCCTCGTAGAGCTCTCTGGTCACCACCAGACGCAGGGTGTCGCTGCCGCGCCCGCCGTCGTAGTAGTCCCTGGCGCCTTGGTTCTCCGAGACCCGGTGGACGACGACATCGTCATCGTCGCCCGCATAGACCTTGTCGCTGCCGGCGCCCGCGTCGATGGTGTCGTCGCCGCCGTCGCCTTCGATCTCGTCGCCGCCCCGGGAGCCATAGACCACGTCGTCGCCGTCCTCGGCGTCGATCTTGCGCACGCGCTCGAGCTCGGTCTCGCTGAAGTCCAGCACGTTGTCGCCGTCGGTGCCGTCGATGTCGCGCCACTTCGCGTCGATGCGCTCGATCGAGGCGTCCGGGCCGAAGCCTTCCAGC
>JAKSBE010000611.1 GCA_022361275.1 Kiloniellales bacterium | reverse complement strand
TCTCGTCGCGCAGCCAGTTGGGCGTCGGCATACCGAGCGAGGCGAGCGCCTGATTGACGATACCGATGGTCGGGTGGAGCAGCGCCTCCCAGGCGATCGCCATGGCGGCTAAAGTCGCCATGCAGGGCAGGAAGTGGACGGCGCGGTAGAAGGCCCGCAGGCGCTGCCCGCTTTCGATCAGCAGGGCGATGAGCAGGCCCAGCCCGACGGTCGCCGGCACCACGATCAAGACGTAGACAATGGTGTTGACAAGAGACCTGCGGAAGACGGGATCGGCGAACAGCTCGGCGAAGTTCTTCAAGCCGACGAACGACAGGCTCCGCGCGCCGAACTGCCAGTCGGTGACGGCGATCGCGAAGACCGCGAGCGTCGGCAGCAGGAACAGCGCGAGCAGGAGCAGCACGGCGGGACCGGCCAGCAAGCCGGCCGCCAGAGCGTCGCCGAAGGCCCGCTTTCGCCCAAGGGCGTTCTCGGGCCTTGGCCCGGCCGTCTTGGCGCGATGCCGGGACATGAGCTCGACGTCCATGGCTCAGGCGGGCTCGCGCAGCGGCAGAGGTGTGACCCGCTTCGCCTGTAGCGGCCGCAGCCGGCGGCCGTCCGGCGAGAACAGGAGCGCCTGGTCGAGCCGCGTCCGGAGGTGCAGCGTGCCACCGTCGGTCGGCACCCCATCGTCCTCGGCCGGCAGCCGCGCGACGAGCGGCGTGTCCAGGCCCGGCACGTCGAGGTGCGCGTAGAGGTCCGAGCCCAGATGCTCGAGCAGGCGCACGGCGCCGGTGATGACGCCCGGGCCGGCCCGTTCCGTTGCCAGGAACGCCTCGGGACGCAGACCAAGCGTGACGGCGCTGCCGCGGTCGAGGCCGGTCTCGAGGGCGAGCGCCGCGCCCGCGGCATCGACGATGCCCGCCTCGCGCACCCGGCCTGCGACGAGGTTGATCTTCGGCGAGCCGACGAACTCGGCCACGCGCCGATCCTCCGGGTCGGCGTAGATGTCCCGTGGCCGGGCCACCTGGAGCAGTTCACCCTCCAGCATGACCGCGACCCGGTCGGAGAGCATCATGGCTTCGGCCTGGTCGTGGGTCACGTAGACGAAGGTCACGCCGAGGCGGCGGTGCAGGTCCTTGATCTCGGCACGCATCGCCACGCGCAGCTTGGCATCGAGGTTGGACAGCGGCTCGTCCATCAGGAACACGGCCGGCTGGCGCACCATGGCCCGTCCGACCGCGACCCGCTGGCGCTGGCCGCCGGAGAGCTGGCCGGGCTTGCGGTCGAGCAGGTGGTCGATCTCCAGCGCCGCGGCGGTCCGGGCCACCTCCTGCGCGATCGCCCCGGCGAGCGCCTTCGTCCCCGGCATCGCGCGGCCCAGCAGCGGCAGGCGCTGCAGCTTCGACAGGCGGCGCATCCTGAGCGGCAGCGCCAGGTTCTGCCCGACGGTGAGGTGGGGATAGAGCGCGTAGGACTGGAACACCATGGCCACGTCCCGCTGCTTCGGGCGCAGGGCATCCACCGGGCGGCCGCCGATGCAGACGGTGCCGTCGTCCTGCGTCTCCAGCCCCGCGAGGATGCGCAGCAGCGTGCTCTTCCCGCAGCCCGACGGGCCGAGCAGGGTCAGGAACTCGCCCTCGGC
>JAKSBE010000109.1 GCA_022361275.1 Kiloniellales bacterium | reverse complement strand
TCGCCGAAGCCGGCTTCAAGACCATCATCTGCAACCGCCCGGACGGCGAAGGCAACGATCAGCCGCTGTTCCACGAGATCGAGGAGGCGGCACGGCAGGCGGGGATCGAAGCGCACTACCTGCCGGTCGAAAGCGGCAAGGTGACCGACGAAGACGCGGCGCGCTTCGGCGAGATCCTGGACGCCGCGCCCAAGCCGGTGCTGGCCTACTGCCGCAGCGGCACCCGCTCGGTCACCCTCTGGTCGCTGACCCGCGCCGGCACGCTGGCCCTGCCGGAGATTCTCTCCAAGGCCAAGGGCGCGGGCTACGACATGCACGGCGTGGTCCGGCGAATCGCCAACAACGGCCGGACGCCCACGGAAGCGGTCGACGGCAGGTTCGACGTCGTGGTCGTCGGCGCCGGCTCGGCCGGGATCGCGGTCGCCGCCTCGCTTCTGGCGCGGGAGCCGGAGCTGGAGATCGCGGTGATCGACCCGGCGGACATCCATTACTACCAGCCGGGCTGGACGCTGGTCGGCGGCGGCGTCTTCGAGGCCAACCAGACGGTGCGGACCCTGGCCTCGGTCCTGCCGCCCCAGGTGCACTGGATCAAGGCCGCGGTCGCCGCCTTCGAGCCGGAGCGCAACGCGGTCCTGCTGGAGGGCTGCCGGCTGATCGAATACGGCCGTCTGGTGGTCTGCCCGGGCCTCAAGCTGGACTGGCACAGGGTCGAGGGGCTCGTCGACACCCTGGGCAAGAACGGGGTGACCTCGAACTACCGCTTCGACCTCGCCCCCTACACCTGGGAGCTGGTCAAGGGTCTGCGCCAGGGCACCGCGCTCTTCACCCAGCCGCCGATGCCGATCAAGTGCGCGGGCGCGCCGCAGAAGGCGATGTATCTCTCGGCCGACCACTGGCGGCGCGCCGGCGTGCTGAAGGACGTCGACGTCTCCTTCTACAACGCCGGCGGGGTCCTCTTCGGCGTGAAGGACTACGTCCCGGCCCTGATGGACTACGTCGACAAGTACGACGCGGCCCTGATGTTCAACAGCAACCTGGTGGCCATCGACGGACCGGCCGGGACCGCCTACTTCGAGACCACCGACGCCGAGGGCGGGAAAGAGACCGTCGGCCGCGGCTTCGACATGATCCATGTCTGTCCGCCGCAGTGCGCCCCGGACTTCATCCGGGTCAGCCCGCTGGCGGACCGGGCCGGCTGGGTCGACGTGGACCAGAACACCCTGCGCCACAAGACCTACGAGAACGTCTGGAGCCTGGGCGACGTGATGAACGCGCCCAACGCCAAGACCGCGGCCGCGGCGCGCAAGCAGGCCCCGGTGGTGGCCCAGAACCTGCTCGCCGACCTGGGCAAGGCCGCGGGCGTGGCCCACTACGACGGCTACGGCTCCTGCCCGCTGACGGTGGAGCGCGGCAAGATCGTGCTGGCCGAGTTCGGCTACGGCGGCAAGCTGCTGCCGAGCTTCCCGTCCTGGCTGATCGACAGTCGCAAGCCCAGCCGGCTGGCCTGGCTGCTGAAGGAGCGGATCCTGCCGCCGGTCTACTGGAAGGCCATGCTCAAGGGCCACGAATGGCTGGCCAAGCCGAGCCTGGTGCGGCCCGAGGTGATCAACTGATATCAACGCTCCTTGGCATGAGGCCGGCGCGCGGCCGCCCGGAGGCCCTTGAATGATCCAACGGCTGCTGCCCTGTCTGGGCTGGCTCCGCCGCTACGACGGGACGGCCCTGCGGGGCGACGGCCTGGCGGCGGTGATCGTGACCATCATGCTGATCCCGCAGAGCCTGGCCTACGCGCTGCTGGCCGGGCTGCCGCCGCAGGTCGGGCTCTACGCCTCCATGCTGCCGCTGCTCGGCTACGCGCTCTTCGGCTCCTCCAACGCCCTGGCCGTGGGGCCGGTGGCGGTGGTGTCCCTGATGACCGCGGCGGCGGTGGGCGAGATCGCCGCCGGCGGCACGCCGGAGTACCTCGGCGCCGCCCTGGCGCTGGCGCTGCTCTCGGGCGTCTTTCTGATACTGCTGGGGCTGCTGCGGCTCGGCTTCCTCGCCAGCCTGCTCAGCCATCCGGTGATCTCGGGTTTCATCACCGCTTCCGGACTGCTGATCGCGGCCAGCCAGCTCAAGCACATCCTTGGCATCGACGCGGGCGGCCACACCCTGCTCGAGCTCGGCCGCTCCCTGGCTGCCGGGATCGGCGAGACCAACCTGCCGACCCTGGGGATCGGGGTCGCGGCCATGGCCTTCCTGTTCTGGGTCCGCAGCCGCCTGAAGCCGCTGGCCCGGCGTCTCGGCCTCGGCCCGCGACTGGCGGACTTTCTGGCCAAGGCCGGCCCGGTCGCGGCGGTCCTGGCGACGATCCTGCTGGTCGACCGCCTCGCCCTCGAGGGCGAGGGCGTGGCGGTGGTCGGCGCGATCCCCCAGGGCCTGCCGCCGCTGGCCCTGCCGCCCTTCGACCTCGACCTCTGGTGGCGCCTGGTGCCCTCGGCGGTCCTGATCTCGGTGGTCGGCTTCGTCGAATCGGTCTCGGTCGCCCAGACCCTGGCGGCCAAGCGGCGCGAGCGGATCCAGCCGGACCGCGAGCTGCTGGGTCTCGGCGCCGCCAACGTCGCCGCCGCGGTCGGCGGCGGCTACCCGGTCACCGGCGGCTTCGCCCGCTCGGTGGTGAACTTCGACGCCGGCGCCCGGACCCCCCTGGCCGGCGTGCTGACCGCGGTCGGCATCGGCCTGACCGCGCTGCTGCTGACGCCGCTCTTCCACCAGTTGCCCAAGGCGACCCTGGCGGCGACCATCGTGGTCGCGGTGCTGTCCCTGGTCGACCTGGGCGCCTTGAAGCGGACCTGGATCTACTCCAAGGCCGACTTCGCGGCCATGGCCGCCACCATCGTGACCGTGCTGGCGGCCGGGATCGAAGCCGGCATCCTGGCCGGCGTCGGCCTCTCCCTCGTCCTCTTCCTCGCCCGCTCCGCCCGGCCGCACATGGCGGTGGTCGGCCAGGTGCCGGGCACCCACCACTTCCGCAACGTCAAGCGCCACGAGGTGGTGACCAGCCCGACGGTCCTGAGCGTGCGGGTCGACGAGAGCCTGTTCTTCGCCAACGCCCGCTGGCTGGAGGACAAGCTCTACGACATGGCGGTCGCCGAGCCGGCGCTGCGCCACGTCGTCCTGATCTGCAGCGCGGTCAACGAGATCGACGCCAGCGCCCTGGAGAGCCTGGAGACCCTGGTCGAGCGCCTCAAGGCCGCCGGCATCGCCTTCCACCTCTCGGAGGTCAAGGGGCCGGTGATGGACCGCCTGAAGCGGACCGGCTTCCTGGATCATCTGACCGGCCGGGTCTTCCTGAGCCAGCACGACGCCCTCGTGGCACTCGACCCGGAGACCACCCGCGCCGCCGAGGCGGCCCTGCGCCCGGAGCAATCGGGCGCGGCGGTCGCCAGGTGACGTCGCGATCCCCTTGCCCGCCGCCGAGGACACGCTGCGACACCGCCCGGCCTAAGCGTTTGGCCGGCCTAAGCGTTTGGCCCGGCCTAAGCGTTTGGCCTGCGGCCGCCGACAGCGCATAATCCGCGGGACAGGCACAACCACTTCGGACTGCAGAGCCATGGCCGCCAGCGTCGAGACCGCGGAGCCCCGCACGCTCCGCCTTCATGCCGAGGACAACATCGCCGTCGCCGTCGACCCGCTCGCCGCGGGCCTCGAGGCCGCCGGCGTGACCACCCGGGCGCCGGTCCCGCGCGGCCACAAGGTCGCGACCCGGGACATCGCCGAGGGCGCGGCGATCCGCAAGTTCGGCCAGATCATCGGCTTCGCCACCCGGGCGATCGCGCCCGGCGAGCACGTCCACGAGCACAACTGCGCCATGAAGGACTTCGCCCGCGACTACCGCTTCGCCGAGGCGGCCCGGCCCGAGGACCTGCTGCCCGAGGCCGAGCGCGCGACCTTCCAGGGCTACCGCCGCGACGGCGGCCGGGTCGGCACGCGCAACTACCTCGGCATCCTGACCTCGGTGAACTGCTCGGCCTCGGTCGCCCGCTTCATCGCCCAGGCGGCCGAGCGCGAGGGCCTGCTGGCCGACTATCCCAACGTCGACGGGGTGGTCGCCCTGGTCCACGGCACCGGCTGCGGCATGGCCATGTCGGGCGAGGGCTACGACCTCTTCAAGCGGGTCCAGTGGGGCTATGCCGGGCATCCCAACCTGGCCGGCGTGCTGCTGGTCGGCCTGGGCTGCGAGGTCTTCCAGATCCCGCGCTTCATGGAGGCCTACGGCCTGAGCGAGGGCGAGGGCTTCCGGACCCTGACCATCCAGGGCGAGGGCGGCACCCGCCGGACCATCGACCAGGGCCTGGCGGTCCTGCGCGAGATGCTGCCCCGGGCCGACGCGGCGCGGCGCGAGACCTGTCCGGCCGACGCGCTGACCCTGGCCCTGCAGTGCGGCGGCTCGGACGGCTATTCCGGGATCACCGCCAACCCGGCCCTGGGCGCGGCGGCCGACCTGCTGGTGCGCAACGGCGGCACCGCGATCCTGTCGGAGACGCCGGAGATCTACGGCGCCGAGCACCTGCTGACCCGGCGCGCGGAGAGCCGCGCGGTCGGCGAGAAGCTGATCGCCCGGATCAAGTGGTGGGAGGACTACACCGCGCGCAACGGCGGCGAGATGAACAACAACCCCTCGCCCGGCAACAAGGCCGGCGGGCTGACGACGATCCTGGAGAAGTCCCTCGGCGCGGCGGCCAAGGGCGGCACCTCGACCCTGCGCGGGGTCTACCTCTACGGCGAGCGGATCGACCGCCGCGGCTTCGTCTTCATGGATTCGCCGGGCTACGACCCCTGCTCGGTCACCGGACAGGTCGCCAGCGGCGCCAACGTGGTCTGCTTCACCACCGGCCGCGGCTCCGCCTTCGGCTACAAGCCGGCGCCCTCGATCAAGCTGGCGACCAACTCCCAGGTCTACGCCCGCATGACCGAGGACATGGACATCAACTGCGGCGACGTCCTGGAGGGCGTCTCGATCGAGGACAAGGGCCGGGAGATCTTCGAGACCATCCTGGCCGTGGCTTCGGGCCGGCCCAGCAAGTCCGAGGCCCTGGGCTACGGCGACAACGAATTCGTCCCCTGGCAGATCGGTGCGGTGATGTAGCGGGCGCCCGCCCCTGCAGACTTTCCGCTGGACGCGGGCCGGCGATGCGCAGCAATCTCCCTCATAACAAGAAACATAGAAAAAGGGGAGGCAAGGTGGAGTTCCCGCGCGACTACAACGCGGCGGTCGATTTCCTCGACCGCCACCTGGCGGAGGGCCGGGCCGGCAAGACGGCCTTCGTCGATCCCGAGCGCCGCCTGACCTACGGCGAACTGGCCGCCGAGGCCCGGCGCCTGGGCAACCTGCTGGCCGCCGCCGGCATCGGCCGCGAGGCCCGGGTCGCCCTGCTGCTGCACGACACGGTCGACTTCCCGGTCGTCTTCTGGGGCGCGGTCCGGGCCGGGGTCGTGCCGGTCGCGCTCAACACCCTGCTCACCACCGAGCAGTACGCCTACATCCTGCGCGACACCCGGGCCCGGGCGCTCTTCGTCTCCGCCCCCCTCCTGCCCACCGTGGCGCCCCTGCTGGCCGGGCTGCCCGGCCTGCGCCAGGTCTTCGTCCTCGGCGGCGCGGCCGGCCAGGACGGGGGCCCCCACACCGCCTTCCGTCCGGCCCTGGAGGCCCAGCCGGACGAGCTGGCCCCGGCCGAGACCTGCGCCGACGAGGTCGCCTTCTGGCTCTACTCCTCCGGCTCGACCGGCCAGCCCAAGGGGGTCAAGCACGTCCATTCCAGCCTCATGGCCACCGCCCGACTCTACGGCCGGGGCCTGCTCGGCCTGGCCGAGGACGACCTGGTCTACTCCGCCGCCAAGCTGTTCTTCGCCTACGGCCTGGGCAACGCCATGAGCTTCCCGATGGCGGTCGGCGCCACCGCGGCCCTGCTGCCCGGCCGGCCGACCCCGGCCGCGGTCTTCGAGACCCTGAAGGCCCAAGGGCCCACGGTCTTCTGCGGCGTGCCCACGCTCTACGCCGCGATCCTCGCGGACCCGGCCTGCGCGCCCGAGGCGGGCTCGGCACGCTTGCGCCTCTGCGTCTCGGCCGGCGAGGCCCTGCCCGAGGAGGTCGGCAAGGCCTGGCGGGCCCGCTTCGGGATCGACATCCTGGACGGCGTCGGCTCGACCGAGATGCTGCACATCTTCCTCTCCAACGCCCCGGGCGCGGTCCGCTACGGCACCTCGGGCCGGGCGGTGCCGGGCTACGAGCTGCGCCTGGTCGAGGAGGACGGCGGCGAGGTCGGGCCCGGCGAGATCGGCGAGCTCCTGGTCCGCGGGCCCAGCGCCGCCGAGGGCTACTGGAACCAGCGCGAGAAGAGCCGCCGGACCTTCGAGGGCGAATGGACCCGCACCGGCGACAAGTTCACCCGCGACGCCGACGGCACCTACGTCTACTGCGGACGCACCGACGACATGTTCAAGGTCAGCGGCATCTGGGTCTCGCCCTTCGAGGTCGAGTCCGCCCTGATGAGCCACCCCGCCGTGCTCGAGGCCGCCGTGGTCCCGGCCGAGGACGCCGAGGGCCTCCTGAAGCCCAAGGCCTTCGTCGTCCTCAAGCCCGAAGCCGGCGAGGGCGCCGGTGCCGATCTCGAGGCGGCCTTGAAAGCCCTCGTCAAGGACAAGGCCGGGCCCTGGAAGTACCCGCGCTGGATCGCCTTCGTCCCCGACCTGCCCAAGACCGCCACCGGCAAGGTCCAGCGCTTCAAGCTGCGCGGCTAGTGGCTCGTCACGGAGATTCTGACTCTTTGAAACGGGCCGGACGGCACCTGTGGTGCTTCGCGTTGGTCTGGGCTCGACCAGTCAAAATCACTGTGCAGAGCCACTAGTGCTGACCTGCAGATCTCGGAGAGTCACCCCCACCCCGACCCTCCCCCATCGAGGGGGAGGGAGAAAACCGCGGCTGCCGTTCAGTAAAGCCCTCCCCCTCGATGGGGGAGGGTGGGGTGGGGGTGACACGCCGATTTATGCAAGTCGGGACTAGGCGCCCGTGCTCGCCGCGGAAGGTCACCTGGAGGTCGGCCCGGCCCGCCTGGAATACCGCCGCTGGGGGCCCGACCCGGCCGCGGCCGGCGAGGCGGCGCCGACCCTGGTCCTGCTCCACGAGGGCCTCGGCTGCGTCGCCCTCTGGCGCAACTTCCCGGAACGCCTGGCCGCCGCCACCGGGTGCGGCGTCCTCGCCTATTCCCGCGCCGGCTACGGCGGCTCCTCGCCCTGCGCCCTGCCCCGGCCCCTGACCTACCTGCACGACGAGGCCCGCGACGTCCTGCCGGCGGTCCTGGACGCGATCGGCCTGCGCCGCGGGGTCCTGCTCGGCCACAGCGACGGCGCCTCGATCGCCGCCATCCATGCCGGCAGCCGGCCCGACCCGCGGATTCGGGGCCTGATCCTCATCGCCCCCCACTTCTTCACCGAGCCCCAGGGCCTGGCCGCCATCGCCGCGGCCCGCCGGGCCTACGAGACCGGCGGCCTCCGCGGCCGCCTGGCCAGGTACCACGACGACGTCGAGGCGGCCTTCCGGGGCTGGAACGACGCCTGGCTCGATCCCGGCTTCGAATCCTGGGATCTGACCGAGTTCCTGCCCGGGATCACCCGGCCCCTGCTTCTGCTCCAGGGCGCCGAGGACCCCTACGGCTCCCCCCGGCAGGTCGAGACCGCCGCGGCCTCGGTCTCCGGTCCGGCCGAGGTCCATCTGCTGCCGGATTGCCGGCACGGCCCCCACCTGGAGCGGCCGGAGGAGACCCTGGCCGCGATCCGCAGCTTCCTCGCTGGCCTGATCTGATCTGGTCTTTGGTCCAGTCCTGTATTATAGTTCCGGTCCAGAAAACGAACATGAATTATAATGCATGATCGGGCCGGAGCAGGCATGAGGATCGATTTCCAGACCGAGCCGTCGCGGTACCGGCATTGGAAGCTGCGGGTCGAGGGCCCGGTCGCCGAGCTGATCCTCGACGTCGACGAGGCCGGCGGGCTCTTCCCCGGCTACGAGCTCAAGCTCAACTCCTACGACCTGGGGGTCGACATCGAGCTGGCCGACGCGGTGCAGCGCCTGCGCTTCGAGCATCCGGAGGTCGGCGCCGTGGTCCTGCGCTCGGGCAAGGAGCGGGTCTTCTGCTCGGGCGCCAACATCCGGATGCTCGCCGGGGCCAGCCACGACCACAAGGTCAACTTCTGCAAGTTCACCAACGAGACCCGCAACGCCATCGAGGACGCCGGCGCGAGCTCGGGCCAGCGCTACCTCTGCGCCGTCAACGGCACCGCGGCCGGCGGCGGCTACGAGCTGGCGCTGGCGGCCGAGCACATCGTCCTGACCGACGACGGCGCCTCGGCGGTCTCCCTGCCCGAGGTGCCCCTGCTGGCGGTCCTGCCCGGCACCGGCGGCCTGACCCGGGTCACCGACAAGCGCAGGGTGCGCCGCGACCTGGCCGACGCCTTCTGCGCCACCGAGGAGGGCGTGCGCGGCCAGCGCGCCGTGGCCTGGCGCCTGGTCGACGAGGCCGTGCCCAACTCCCGCTTCGAAGCGGTGGTGCGGGAGCGCGCCGCCGCCCTGGCCGCCGCCTCCGACCGGCCGGCGGCCGAGGGCATCGCGCTCACCCCGCTCGCCCGGGACTTCTCCGAGGACGCCGTGACCTATTCCAGCCTCTCGGTCGAGATCGACCGGGCGCGGCGCCTGGCGACCCTCACCCTGAAGGGGCCCGAGGCGGCCGCGCCCGAGTCCGCCGAGGCGGCGCAGGCGCAGGGTGCCGGCTTCTGGCCATTGCGCCTGGCCCGCGAGCTGGACGACGCGGTCCTGCACCTGCGGCTCAACGAGGCGGAGATCGGGGTCCTGGTCTTCCGCAGCGCAGGCGATCCCGCGCGGGTCGCCGGCTACGACGGTCTCTTGGAGGCCGACCATTGGCTGCTGCGCGAGGTGCGCGGCCTCTGGGCGCGCGTGCTCAAGCGGATCGACATGACGGCGCGCTCCCTGGTGGCGCTGGTCGAGCCGGGGAGCTGCTTCGCCGGCACCCTGGCCGAGGTCGTCTTCGCCTGCGACCGGGCCATCATGCTCGCCGGCCGGTTCGAGGGCGACGACCGGCCGCCGGCGACCCTGGCGCCGGGGCCGCTCAACTTCGGCGCCTACCCCATGGGCAACGGGCTGTCCCGCCTCGCGACCCGCTTCCTGGGCGAGCCGGAGAGCCTGGGCCGCGCCGAGGCGCGGGCGGGCGAGGCCCTGGAGGCCGAGACCTGCGAGGACCTGGGCCTGGTGACCTTCGTCTACGACGACCTCGACTGGGAGGACGAGATCCGGATCTTCCTGGAGGAGCGGGCGAGCTTCTCGCCCGACGCGCTCACCGGCATGGAGGCCAACCTGCGCTGCGCCGGGCCGGAGACCATGGAGACCAAGATCTTCGGCCGCCTGACCGCCTGGCAGAACTGGATCTTCCAGCGCCCCAACGCGGTGGGCGAGGACGGCGCGCTGCGCCGCTACGGCAGCGGGCGCAAGCCGGCCTTCGACCCGAAGCGGGTGTGAGGGGCCGCGCGGGCGGCGATGGCGTGCCGAGGCCCGCATGCTTCGTCCCTCGACAGGCACGGGATGAGGGGCGAAGGGTGAGGTCGGCACCGGGCATCGGAGAAGACGCAGCGCCGCTCGCGCGCAGGGACGCGAAGAACGGGGAAAGCGGTCGCGGCCACTTTTGCGACGGGAAGGAAGGACGACATGATCGACTCGCGCGACGTCAGCTACGACACGCGGATCCCGAACAACGTCGGGCTGTCCGAGGACCGGCGGGTGCTGAAGGCGCTGGAGCGCTGGCATCCCGGCTACATCGATTGGTGGATGGACATGGGCCCGGAGGGCTTCCAGGCCTCGGAGGTCTACCTGCGCACCGCGGTCAGCGTCGAGAAGGAGGGCTGGGCCAAGTTCGGCTTCGTGCGGATGCCCGAGTACCGCTGGGGCATCCTGCTGGCGCCCAAGGTCGAGGGCCGCACCGTCGGCTTCGGCGCGCACAAGGGCGATCCGGCCTGGCAGGAGGTGCCGGGCGAATACCGCGCCATGCTGCGCCGCCTGGTGGTGATCCAGGGCGACACCGAGCCGGCCTCGGTCGAGCAGCAGCGCTGGCTCGGCCAGACCGCGCCCTCGCTCTACGACCTGCGCAACCTGTTCCAGGTCAACGTCGAGGAGGGCCG
>JAKSBE010000586.1 GCA_022361275.1 Kiloniellales bacterium | reverse complement strand
GCAGTCAATGGGCTGCCACGCAATGGGCCGCCGCCATGCTTGGGCATCAGGCTGCGCTAGGTTCGCCCTGGTTCACCGCCGCCGGCCAGCCGGTGTATCTTCCCTGGCGTCTGTACTCTTGGTGGTATGCCTACGAAGCCTACGCTCCGGCGGTCTTTAACAAAGCCGGCGCGCTTGCTGCCGCTGGTGCAATTGTCGGAGTCGCGGTCGCCGTCATCGGTTCGGTATGGCGCGCACGGCAGACTCGCAACGTCACGACCTTCGGTTCATCGCGTTGGGCGACGAGAGCGGATGCTGAGAAGGCCGGTCTATTTGGTTCGCGCGGCGTGTTCCTTGGCCGGCTGGGGAACCGCTACTTGCGCCACCAAGGGCCGGAGCATGTCATGGCCTTTGCCCCAACGCGCTCGGGCAAGGGTGTCGGGCTCGTTGTCCCGACGCTGCTGTCCTGGACCGGCTCCGCAGTAGTCCACGACATCAAGGGTGAGAACTGGCAACTGACCAGCGGATGGCGCAGCCGGTTCAGCCATTGCTTGTTGTTCGATCCGACCGACCACAGGAGCGCGAAGTACAATCCGCTGATGGAAGTCCGCCGCGGACCGGCCGAAGTGCGCGACGTCCAGAATGTAGCCGACATCCTTGTCGATCCTGAGGGCTCCCTCGAACGCCGGAATCATTGGGAGAAGACCTCCCACGCGCTGCTGGTCGGCGTGATTTTGCATGTGTTGTACGCGGAGAAAGAAAAGACACTGGCGCGCGTCGCTTCCTTCCTGTCCGACCCCTCACGCTCTTTCGAGCGCACCCTCCGAGTCATGATGACCACCAATCATCAAGGAACGGAGGATAAGCCCCAGGTTCATCCTGTAGTAGCCGAAGCGGCACGGGAATTGCTCAATAAGTCGGACAACGAGCGCTCCGGTGTGCTTTCCACCGCCATGTCGTTTCTCGGTCTTTACCGAGACCCCACCGTGGCGCATGTCACTTCGGCCTGCGACTGGCGCATTGCCGATCTGTTGGACGCGCCGAACCCGGTTTCACTCTATTTGGTCATTCCGCCATCGGACATTTCCCGAACCAAGCCATTGGTTCGTCTCATCCTCAACCAGATCGGACGGCGGCTAACTGAGGGCTTGGTGAGCCCTCACCCCAAGCGCTGCACGCGGAGACAGTTTCCGTATCTTAACCGGCTTGTAGCCGCATCGCGTCGAAAGAAACGCCGCCAACTTCTCATGATGTTGGACGAGTTTCCCGCGCTGGGGCGGCTCGACTTTTTCGAGTCCGCGTTGGCCTGGATGGCTGGTTATGGCATCCGTGCCTATCTCATTGCGCAAAGCCTCAACCAGATTTCCAAGGCTTACGGTGAGAACCACTCTATCCTCGACAACTGCCATGTTCGGATTGCCTTCGCCAGCAATGACGAGCGCACGGCCAGACGTATCAGCGATAGCCTCGGAACGGCCACCGAACTCCGCGCTCAGAAGAACTATGCGGGGCACCGACTGGCGCCGTGGTTGGCGCATGTCATGGTCTCTCGTCAGGAAACGGCACGGCCGCTGTTGACACCTGGCGAAGTTATGCAGTTGCCGGAGGACGACCAGTTGGTTCTGGTCTCCGGCCGCCCGCCAATCAAGGCGAAGAAGCTTAAATACTTCAAGGACCCCAATTTCATAGATCGCGTGGTGGAGCCGTCGCCACTCTGCGATGTCGGCTACGCCGACAAGCCGGAGCCCCGGCCGGATGATTGGTCAGGTGTCGTGCGTGGGACCGACGCGAGACTAGAGCCAACCGATGATCCTCTGATTGACGACCTGTTTTCGGACGACGGTGGTCTGAAGCGCCATCCGGAGCTTGCAACCGATCAACCGGCTCGACGCCCAGAACCACCACGTCATGAACCCAGCTTATTGGACGACGATTTCGACGAATCGTGTCCAACTCTCGACAAGCATGGGCACGCAAGAACGCTGGGTGCCTTGCAGCGTGCCCACGCGGTCAACCGAGGCGATGACGCCGATTTGCTGCCGAAGTTCTGAGGATCGCTGTCATGAAACCGCGCCTCTCCGTTTACATCTCTCCCGGCACCGAAAGGCAGCTTGATATTGCTACCGCGCGACCGGGCGTCTCGAAATCGGCCATAGTTGAGGCGGCCCTGGAGGCTTTTCTCTCACCTGACCGAGACGACTACCGCGATGCGGCGCTCATCAAGCGGATCGAACAGCTTGGGCGACAGATTGAGAAGGTGCGCCGTGACCAGGAGATTGTGAGCGAAACAGTAGGGCTATTCATCCTCTACTTTCTCACCCTTACGCCGCCTCTGCCCGAGCCTGAGCAGGGCAGTGCCAAGGCGCTGGGCCGCGACCGCTTCGACTATTTCCTAAAGGAACTGGCAGCACGGCTCTCTCAGGGGCGCAGCCTGATCCGCGACACGCTCGACGACTTCGAGGCCCAAGAGAGTGACTTTTTCCAGATCGATGAGGCAGACGGACGGCCAGGCGACGACGGGGAGTCTGACCTATGAGCACCCCTTGCGGAGCCACCCGCTCGCGCCAGCGCGCCATGCTGCGCACCGCTATGGGGGCTGTGATCGGCGCGGCCTTGGAGGACCCGGCCGTGATCGAGATCATGGCCAACCCCGACGGGACTCTTTGGCTCGATCGTCACGGCGAGGGCCGGATCGACACCGGCCAGAGCATCGCCCCCAACGAGGCTGAACGCATTATCCGACTAGTCGCGAGCCACATCCGCGTGGAGGCTCATGAGAAGAATCCCGTGGTCAGCGCGGAACTGCCCGAGACCGGCGAGCGCTTCGAGGGCCTGCTGCCACCAGTCGCAACCGCGCCATGCTT
>JAKSBE010000540.1 GCA_022361275.1 Kiloniellales bacterium | reverse complement strand
CTTCCCGCACATCAACCCGGGCGAGATCTTCGTGTGGTCGGGAATCGCAGCCGGTATCACAACGTTGGGGCTCGGTTTGGGCGATCTGGCGGTGCGGTACTTGCTGGTCGGTTTGGTCGTGATCTTTATCCGCGGCATTGTTACCGAGCGGATCACGTTCATCATGTGGAAGAAGCAGGACGCGTAGGGGGCCGATATGGCAAGTGGAGTAACGAAAATACTGGAAACGATCGGCCGCGGTGTCGGCGGTGTCGTTGCAGCGTTGTATCAAGCCGGTCGTGATTCGATCGACCAAGTAGTCAAGAATATTCTGCCGTTTATGGCGTTTATCAGTCTGGTTATCGGTATCGTTCTTGCGACCGCCGTTGGTGACTGGATTGCGCAAGGGTTGACCGGCCTGGCGAACAACATCGTCGGTCTGTTGATTTTGAGCGTCATCGTCGGATTCCCGATCCTCTCGCCGTTGCTGGGACCCGGTGCGGTTATTGCGCAGATCATCGGTACCCTGATCGGTGTCGAGATTGGCCGCGGCAACATCGCTCCGCAGAACGCGCTGCCGGCGTTGTTTGCGATCAATCCGCAGGTCGGTTGTGACTTCATCCCGGTTGGCCTGTCACTTGGTGAGGCCGAACCCTACACCGTAGAGGTTGGTGTGCCGGCGGTGCTCTTCAGCCGCATGATCACCGGACCGATTGCGGTTCTGTTGGCCTGGGCTGCAAGCGCGGGTCTGTATACCTAAGGGGACGTAATGGGACTCTGGGACAACATGAAAAAGGCGCTGGTTGGTTCAGCGCCTGAGCCGACGACCACGGCAAAGCCATCATCGTCTCCGGCAGCGAACAGCCAACCGGCTGCACACAGCGCGCAACCGGGAGAAGGCTTCAAAGCCTGTCGTATCGAACAGGGCACCAAAGGCTGGGGCGGTCCGTTGGTCATCGCGCCGAACGAAACGCGGCGGCTTGTGTACTCGGTCACCGGTGGGGGAATCCATCCCGTAGCCCAGAAGATCGCGGAACTCACCGGTGCCGAACCGTTCGACGGGTT
>JAKSBE010000502.1 GCA_022361275.1 Kiloniellales bacterium | reverse complement strand
TGGGTGTAGCCGGGCATCACCGTGGCCGCCTCGGCCTCGGCGTGGTCGATCAGGGCGGCCTGCAGGGCCTTGAGGCCCTCGTCCAGCCGGTCCAGGGCGTCGCGCAGCCAGAGCCGGAAGTCGGTCGCGACCTGGTCGTTGCGCGAGCGCGCGGTGTGCAGGCGGCCCGCGGCCTCGCCGATCAGCGCCTTGAGCCGGGCCTCCACGTTCATGTGGATGTCCTCCAGCGCTGACGAAAACGTGAAGCGGCCCCCGTCGATCTCCTCCCGGATCGTGTCTAGACCGGCGAGGATCGCCGCCCCATCTTCCTCGGAGACGATGCCCTGGGCCGCCAGCATCCGGCAGTGGGCCTTGGACGCCTCGATGTCCTGGGCGTAGAGTCGCCGGTCGAAATCGATGGAGGCGTTGATGCGCTCCATCACGGCGTCCGGGCCCAGGGCGAAGCGGCCGCCCCACAAAGGGTTCGGGGCGGTGTCCTGCGCGCCGGAGGCGGCCCCGGAAGTCCGTGGGGAACTGGCGGTCGATGGGGGCTTCGCCTTTGCGGTCATAGGAGGCCAGGATCCGGAATGCGTTACGTCACGACGACAAAAAGCACCTTGGCAGCGGGGCCCGTCCTCGCCCCGGTCCTTTCGGCCGCCATCGCCCTGGTCATGGGGCTGCTCATGGGCCTGGGCCCGGGGAAGGTCCGGGCGGAGGAGGCGCCCCCGCTCAAGGGCTTGCTCAAGGATAATTTTATACTCTTGGACCAGCCCGCACCAGCGCCGGAGGCGCCGGGCGTGACCGACGCCTCCGGCGGCCGCGTCGGCCTGGCCGACTTCCGGGGCCAGGTGGTCCTGGTCAACTTCTGGGCCACCTGGTGCGCGCCCTGCGTGCACGAGATGCCTTCGCTCGACCGCCTGCAGGCCAGGCTCGGCTCCGAGGGTCTGCTGGTCATGGCGGTATCGCAGGACCGCAAGGGGCTGGCCGCGGCCGAGCCCTTCTACCGGGAGCAGGGCCTGGACAACCTGGAGATCTTCCTCGACCCCAAGGGCGACTTCGCCCGCGCGATGGGCGTGGCCGGCCTGCCGACGACCCTGCTGCTCGACGACCAGGGCCGCATCGTCGGCGCCCTCGAAGGCCCGCTCGAATGGGACGGGCCGGAGGCGGTCGAACTCATCCGCTTCTACCTGGCCCGGCGCCCGACCGCGGGTCAGCCGGCGACGGAGGAGGGGTGAGGAGACCTGGCCGCGCGAAGCCGCCGCTCAGCGGGTCGGGACCGGGGTGTCGCCGCTGTAGTCGTAGAAGCCCCGGCCGGACTTGCGGCCGACCCAGCCGGCCTCGACGTACTTCACCAGCAGCGGGCAGGGCCGGTACTTGGAGTCCGCCAGGCCGTCGTAGAGCACGTACATGACCGCCAGGCAGGTATCCAGGCCGATGAAGTCGGCCAGCTCCAGCGGGCCCATGGGATGGCGGGCGCCCAGCTTCATCGCGGTGTCGATGGCCTCGACCGAGCCCACCCCTTCGTAGAGGGTGTAGACCGCCTCGTTGATCATCGGCAGCAGGATGCGGTTGACGATGAAGGCCGGGAAGTCCTCGGCGGAGGCCGGGGTCTTCCCGAGCCGCAGCGCCATTTCGCGCACCGCGGCGAAGGTCTCCTCCTCGGTCGCGATGCCGCGGATCAGCTCGATCAGTTCCATCACCGGCACCGGGTTCATGAAGTGCATGCCGATGAAGCGGCCCGGGCGGTCGGTCACCGCCGCCAGGCGGGTGATCGAGATCGACGAGGTGTTGGTCGCGATCACGGTGTCCGGGCGGACGCTGCCGCAGAGGTCCTTGAGGATGCCGCGCTTGACCTCCTCGTTCTCGACCGCGCACTCGATGACGATGTCGCAGTCGCCGAAGATGTCGTAGCCGGTGCCGGTCTTGATCCGCGCCAGTCCGGCGGCCCTGTCGTCCTTGGTGATCTTGCCGCTGCCGACTTGGCGCGCCATGTTGCGGTCGATGTTGGCCAGGGCCTTGTCGAGCTGCTCCTCGCTGATGTCGGAGAGGCGGACGTCGTAGCCGGCCAGCGCGCAGACGTGGACGATGCCGCTGCCCATCTGGCCCGCGCCGATCACGCCGACGGAACGGAACTCCGGCACCGGCGGCAGGTTTTCGCTTGCGGCTGTGTTTGTCGCGGCTCTGTTTGTCATGGCAGTCCGATCATTCGTTTCGCGCTTCTGGTCCTGACCTTCCCGGGCACTGCGCGGCCCGTCAGGACCCCTGCTTCGACAGCTCCTGCTCAAGCTCCGGCACCGCCTGGAACAGGTCCGCGACCAGCCCGTAGTCGGCGACCTGGAAGATCGGCGCTTCCTCGTCCTTGTTGATCGCGACGATGACCTTGGAGTCCTTCATCCCGGCCAGGTGCTGAATCGCGCCGGAGATGCCGACCGCGACGTAGAGGTCCGGGGCCACGACCTTGCCGGTCTGGCCGACCTGGTAGTCGTTGGGCACGAAGCCGGCGTCGACCGCGGCGCGCGACGCGCCCACGGCGGCCCCGAGCTGGTCGGCGACCTTCTCCAGCATGGCGAAGTTCTCGCCGTTCTGCATGCCGCGGCCGCCCGAGATGACGACCCGGGCCGAGGTCAGCTCAGGCCGCTCGGACTTGGTCAGCTCCTGGCCGAGGAAGCTCGCCAGGCCGCTGTCCTCGGTCGCCTCGACGGCTTCGACGCTGCCGGCGCCGCCCTCGGCGGCGGCCGCGTCGAAAGCGGTCGAGCGGACCGTGATCACCTTGACGGCGTCGCCCGACTGCACGGTCGCCAGGGCGTTGCCGGCGTAGATCGGGCGCACGAAGGTGTCCGGGCCCTCGACGCCGCTGATGTCCGAGATCTGCTGGACGTCGAGCAGCGCGGCCGCCCGCGGCATGACGTTCTTGCCGAAGGTCGTGGCCGGCGCCAGGACGTGGCCGTAGCCGCCGGACACCTTGGCGATTAGCGGCGCCAGGTTCTCGGCCAACTGGTGCTCGTAGGCTTCGGCCTCAACGTGCAGGGCCTTGGCGACGCCGGCCACCCGGGCCGCGGCCTCGGCGACCGCGGCGCAGCCCTTGCCGGCGATCAGGACGTGGATCTCGCCGCCCAGCGCAACCGCTGCCGTGATCGTGTGCAGGGTCGAGGGCTTGAGCTCGGCGTTGTCGTGCTCGGCGATGACCAGGATGCTCATCAGATCACCTTCGCTTCGTTCTTCAGCTTGTCGACCAGTTCCGCGACGGAGGCCACCTTGACCCCGGCCTCGCGGGCCGGCGGCTCGACCACCTTGAGCACCTGGACCCGCGGGGCGACGTCGACGCCGAGGTCCGCGGGCGTCAGGGTCTCGATGGGCTTCTTCTTGGCCTTCATGATGTTCGGCAGCGAAGCGTAGCGCGGCTCGTTGAGCCGGAGATCGACGCTGACCACGGCCGGCAGCTTCAGGTCCAGGGTCTCGAGGCCGCCGTCGACCTCGCGCGTGACCTTCAGGCTGCCGTCCGCCTTCTCGACCTTGGAGGCGAAGGTGCCCTGGGACCAGCCGAGCAGGGCGGCCAGCATCTGGCCGGTCTGGTTGTTGTCGCCGTCGATGGCCTGCTTGCCGAGCAGCACGATCTCGGGCCCCTCGCGCTCGACGACCGCCTTCAGCAGCTTGGCGACGGCCAGGGGCTCCAGCGGCGTGTCGCTCTCGACCAGGATGCCGCGGTCGCCGCCCATCGCCAGACCGGTGCGGATGGTCTCCTGCGACTGGGTCGTCCCGGCGGAGAAGATGACGACTTCACTGGCGACGCCGGCCTCCCTCATGCGGATCGCCTCTTCGACCGCGATCTCGCAGAAGGGGTTCATCGCCATCTTGACGTTCTGGGTCTCGACTCCCGTCTGATCCGGCTTGACCCGAATCTTCACGTTGTAGTCGATGACCCGCTTGACGGGTACGAGTACTTTCATCGCCCAGCCTGCCCCGATTGGCTAAATTCGTTGGATCCAGAATGTCGAGAGAGCGTCGGCGCGGCCCGCAAGGCCGCAGCGCTCCTTGGTTTTTCGCAGGCGCACAATAGACGTAAGCGAAAGCGGCTGTCAATTCTCACCGGGGCCGGGTAAATCCCTACAATTTAGCGGTTTTTTCCCGGTACCCACAGGACGTCGGCAGCCCCGCGGTCGTTCTCGTGCCGGGACAGGACGAAGAGCAGGTCCGAGAGGCGGTTGACGTAGCGCAGGGCCTCCGGGTTGACGGCCTCGACCGTCGCCAGGGCGGTCATCTCCCGCTCGGCGCGCCGGGTGACCGTGCGGGCCAGATGCAGGTGGGCGGCTGCGGGCCGGCCGCCGGGCAGCACGAAGGATGTCAGCGGGTCGAGATCGGCGTTGAGCCGGTCGATCTCCCGCTCCAGGCGCTCGACCTGCGCCGCACTGACCCGCAGGGGCGGATGCTTCGGACTCTCTTCCTCCGGCGTGCAGAGGTCGCTGCCCAGGTCGAAGAGATCGTTCTGGACCCGCGACAGGATCTCGTCGCTCTCGCCCTCGCAGTGCAGGCGGGCCAGGCCGATGGCGGCGTTGGCCTCGTCGACCGTGCCGTAGGCGGCGACCCGCAGGTCGTGCTTGGGCACGCGCGCGCCGTTGCCCAGCGAGGTCTCGCCCTTGTCGCCGCCGCGGGTGTAGATGCGCGTCAGCCGCACCATGCCGTGCCTCCTCTCGCCAGCGCCGTCCCCCTGCCGCCCGGCCGCCGGACATGCGGCGGACCGGCGGCACACGGCCGATACTGGCCTTGGGCCCGGCGGTTCGGCAAGGGGTTTCCCTCGGGGAGAGGAAAGATCTCGGCTCTCGTCTCCCCGGAGGGCGGGCCGGTGCCTTGGGCGCCGTGCGGCGGCGCTCAGCCGTTGGCGGGCGGGCGCGGACGAGCGTAGCGGAGGATCCGGCTCCGGCCCTGCCATCGAGGGCTCGAGCCGCGCTGCATCTGGCGCCGAAAGGCCAGATCCTCCGAATCCCTGTGCCGGCGGAAGGAGTCTTCGATCTCCGCCATATTGCTGCGCCAGACAGCGTTCCAGTAGTTCATAAGGGTCAACATGACTGAGCCCTCCTTTCGGCTCGTTGTTGCGACCTCGAACTGCCTTTCTCCGCTGTGTGTTTCACCACTTCCGATAGGCTCGGCTTATCTGCCGTTTGGCGTGGTGGTTCCGGGGCAGGGCTTCTTCGGCCCTGCGCCCGCGTCTTCTACTTCGCCCCGGTCTTGCTCGCCCCGGTCTTGCTCGTGGCGGTCTTGGTCCCGGCCGTCTTGCTCGCGGCGCTGCGGGGCCGCTTCGC
>JAKSBE010000375.1 GCA_022361275.1 Kiloniellales bacterium | reverse complement strand
TATGGGCCGTGGCGGCCCTTGCGAGCATCCAGCTGTGGGTCACGTTGGCGTCCATGACGGCCACGAAATCCTCCAGCGGCATGTCTTCGATCCGGTTGACCTTGTTCATGCCCGACGCGGCTAGTAGGATGTCCAGCCGCCCGAAGGCGGCAACCGCCGCATCGACCATGGCCTGGCAGTTGGCCTCGGTGTCCGGCCGCAGATTGATGGTTTCGACCCCGGCGCCCAAAGCGCGGCATTCGTCGGCGACCGCCTGCAACGCCTGTTCATTGCCGGCCGAAAGCAGCAGCTTGCAGCCCGCCCCGGCAAGCGTCTTGGCCGCAACCGCGCCGAAGGCGCCCGAGGCACCCGTCACGAGCGCGACACGGTCGCTCACGTCGAACAGATCGTGGGGGTTCTTGTAGAAGCTCATCGGCCGCCTCCCCGTGCCGCACCGGGCGGATAGGGCATCGCGACGATCATCGTGACGACGTCGTTGCCGTTGTTGCGGATCTCCCGTTCCTCGCCGCCCGGAATGAAGACCGTGTCCATCGGCCGTGCCACCTGCGTCTTGCCGCCGGCATGAACCGTCAGTTCGCCGGACAGGATCACATAAACCTTCTCCAGCGGTGACGCGTCGGGGCCGGCCCCGCCGCCGGGCAGGAAATGCGAGCAGCCGACCCAGAAGTTTTCCGGTCCGTCGTCACTGAAGCCGGCCAGCCGCAGCGAGGTGCAGCTCTGGTGATTGGGCGCCTCGTAGCTTTCCGCTTCGGCAAAGTGCTTGATGTGCATCAGAAAGCCTCACCCGCCTCGATGCGGTATTGCTGGCCGCGGTCGATCATGGCGACCAAGCGGATGATGCATCCGTCGCCGCGATCCCAGTTCCACGGGAAGAAGGCAAAGGTGCAGCGCCGGCCGGTTACCGCATCGAGATCGCCGCCGACATTTTCGATGCCGAGGATACCGTGCTTGAACAGCATGTTGTGCACCGGCTCCCACACGGGAAAATCGTCTTCCCAGTCGCGTCCGCCGGACCACTCCAGATACTCCTCCCTGAGGTGCGGCAGCAGCGGACCGTTGCGGTGCGGGCCGATTGCGGTGGCCAGCGGATGGTCGTTGGCCTGGGTGTCGTGACCGACCACCTTCACGCCTTTCTCGACCATCCAGTCCGCCGCCGACGGGACGAGACCGGGACAAT
>JAKSBE010000066.1 GCA_022361275.1 Kiloniellales bacterium | reverse complement strand
GGCATCAAGACCGCCCCTCGGCGGCGTGCCGTCGCCCGGCACCGGATCGTCGCACGACGGCGATCTTCATACCCTTCCGCTTCCTGGGGCCGCGGCGCGGCCAGCAGATCCCGTGGCGCGCGGAGATCCGGTAGACCATATGCAATGAACGGTTCATCCGCGCCGCGATCTCCGGGCCGGTCCAGCCCTGGGCCGCGCGCGCTCGGATGTACGCGATCTCGTAGTTCTTCACGGTCGCGCCCTTGCCCGTCCCGCCGTGCAGGCGACGTCCGGCCGCCCCGATCTTCGAGGCGCGGCAGAAGACCCCCGAGACGGATCGGCCAAGCCTTGCCGCGATCGCGCGCGCCGTCAGGCCTCTGCGGTACGCCTCGCGAATCTCTTCGTCTTCCTCGGCGCTATAGGGCCGGATGGCGGACGGGTGGCGGAGGCCCATGTTCTTGCATTGCCAGCGTACGCCACAGATGCCGCGGCCGTGCTCACGGGCCCACTCGCGGAGGTTCTCGCCGGCCAGCACGGCACGCTTGAGGTCCTCGCGCTCATCCGGCCGCCAAGGCGCGAAGCCGCGCGGCCCCAGCAGAAAAAGCGCCCGTTGCCTGCAGGCGAGCGCCGAACGGCCCGGCAGCAGCTCTGCCGCTTCCTTGCCGGTTGAGCCACGCTCGATGGCGCCGATAAGCAGAAGATCTTCGTCCTCGTGCCAGGCTTTTTGGCGCTTCAGGCCGCAGTGCATGATCTTCTCATTGACCGCGGCGACCGTGCGCTCCAGTCGCCTTGCGATCTCCGCGATGGTCAGGCCCTGCTCGCGGAGCTCCTCGAGCAGGGCATAGTCCTCCGTGGTCCAGGCCTCGAAGTGCAGGCCGGCCTTTCGCGACGCGACCGATTGGAGCCGGCCGAGCTCGAAGGCTCGACGCAGCGCGCGGTGCGTGAGGCCCTCGCCGTCGTCGCGCGGGTTTTGGCCGCGCAATCGGGCCTCCTCGAGAAGGCCACGGAAGCGCTTGATCCGCCAGGCGGGAACGGGATCCTCGAAGTCCCGCCGTGACAGGCGCCGTTCTCGCCTGCTCTTCGCATAGAGGGCGCCGGGACGATCGAACTTTCGCGCCCAGGCTTCCCGGAGGATCTCGGTCGCCGACCGCTTGAGGCGCCGCTTCATCTCGGCGAAGCTCACCCCCGAGGTGTAGGCCGCCTCGAGGTATCGCACCTCGGCGTGGTCGAAGACGTCGTCGTCGACGTCCTCGACGCCCTCGGCCTCACCTGGCGGCGGTTCGCCCGTCGAGGCCGGAAGAATCACGACCGTCTCTTGGCCCCCGAACAGCATCGTCCGACGCTCGGCGCGGCCGCTGTCGAGGAGCCTGCGCACTTCGGCCGGATCGAACGCCAAGAGGTCCTTTGGCCCGAGAGGCGCACCGCGCTCGGCCGCTTCCAGAATTGCGTCCCACGCCGTCAAGGCCCCGGCCTCCGCAAGACGGCGTTGGGATCGAGGCCGACCTCTCGGAGCCAGGCGATCCGCGCCGCGCGCTTTTCGCGCAGCATCCGCCGGCGCAGCACGCGGGCCGCATCCTGGCCCGGCCAATAGGAGCTTCCGTCCTTGCGCGTATGCTCCGGGTCTTCGTCCGGGAAGATCACCAGGCTCTTGACCAGGTCCGGGACCTGGAGGCCGGGCAGCCAGCTCGACGCAAGCGCCGCCCACATGGGCAGCTCGGGCAGGGCCTGCATGACGGCCAGACAGTCCTCGACGCCCTCGGCGGTCCCGAGCTCGGGCCCTGCGGCCGCGAGCCGCACCGCGCAGCCCTTGCCGGCGCCGAGGCCGGCCCGGGCCGGCACGATGTCGGCCTTGTCGCTGCCATCGTCGGCGATCCAGATCCGCCAGATGCCGGCGAAGCGCCCGTTCGGCGCCTGGGCCGCCGCGATCACGGCCGGATAGTGCAGCTTGGTCCAGCCGTGGTAGAGCGCCTGGCTGTAGCGCAGCGTCGGCGGCAAGGGGATCGTGATCCCGCGGGTCCGGAAGTAGGTCTCGCCGAGCGTGCCGGCGATCGGCTCGCTGCGGCTCTTCCAGATCTCGAAGGCCCATTCCCGGTTGCTGTTCCGCCCGGGCCCGGGCAGCTCGTCGAAGAGGCGCACGCGTCGCGGCCGGATCTCGCGCCGGCGGCCGCGGCTGTCCCGGCGGGTCACGGTCAGGCCGTAGCGCTGCCGGGCCCACTCGGCGGCGTCCGACAGGCTGCACCCCTGGGCCGCGGCGACCAGGTGCAGCATGTCGCCCTTGTAGGTCTGCGGGTCCGCGAAGTCGGCCCAGCGGCCGCGGCGCTTGCCCTTGAGGCAGACCGCCAGCGACCCGCCGCTTTTGCCCTTGCCCTGGCCGCCGTTGACGTCCCGGCAGCGATACTCGCTGCCGATGATCCGGCCGCCCGGCAGAAGCTCCTGGCAGATGATCTCGGCGTCCCGCGCCAGGCGCGCCGCGAGCTCGCGGTAGCTGGCCTCTCCCAAGCTCACGGCGTGATCACCCCGCTTGTCGACGCGAGGCCCTTGCCCGGCTCCGGCTTGGCATACGCCCGGGCCAGGTGATCCCCGCAGTAGGGCCCGCCCTCGACCGTCGGCGCGCCGCACTTCAGATGATCGCTGCAACCGCGCCGCAGCGGCTCGCCGGCGATCCACTGGCACTGCCGGAAGCGCACGCCGGCGGTCGGCCGGTACGGCCGCAGAAACCGCAGGTAGGAGACCGCCCCGTAGGCCTCCTTCTGCGCCGGCCTGGCGGTCGGCGCCGGCAGGCGCACGACGTTCGACGCGGGGTCGGGTGCGTTTGCGGCCGGCACTGGGTCGGACTCCTCGGGCTCGTCCGAGCCCGGTTCGTCTTGCGCCACCACGTGAAGCTGGCGACCGGCGCCCTTGCCGTCCTGGCGCACCCTGCCGAGCTGTCGCAGGCGGAGGATGGCCCTGCGGACGGTCTCGTGGCTCGTGCCGCTGTCCTCGATCAGCTTGCGGTTGCCGACCTTGGGGCCGTAGGCGGCGATCGCGACCAGGACCTTGTCCAGCGTCTCCTGGCTGACCCCGGCAGGCGGCGATCCTCGCGACGGCCCTTCGGCTTCGCGCAGGACCGCCGCGCTGCGGCCCTTGACGCGCTCGGACTCGGCGACCAGGTCCTCGGCGCGCTCGGTCAAGGTCGGCGCCGCCGGCGCCGGCAGGGCCTTGGGCCGCGGCCGCGCGCCCACGATGAAGGCCTCCGCCAGCTCGGCCTGGTCGATGGCCTCGGGCAGGCCGATGCCCCGCCGCAAGGCCTCGAAGATCAGCCAGGCCCGCCGCTGCTCGCCGTCGGCGAGGTCAGGCGCCGCCGGCGCCTCGATCGTCGCTCGCTCCATTGGACCCTTGCCCCGTTGTCGCTGGTTCGCTCAGGTTCTCGATCTCGCGGCGCGCCATGCCGAGCTCGGCCGCGATCCGGTAGCGGTCGAAGGCTTCGCCTCTCAGGACCCGCTGCTCGAAGGCCTCCAGGCGCCGCGCGACCGCGTTTCTCTGTCCCGCCATGGCGCCCTCACTCCGCCGCCGCCGGCGCCGGGACCGGCTCGAAGGCGTTTTCGAGAAGGGCGAGGCCGCGGCGCAGAAGGGGGAGTGCTCTTCTGGCCGCGGCCTCCAGGTAGGGCCGCCGTGGAGAGGACCCGAAGCCGCGGATGGCCAACGCGGCGCCGGGGCCGGCGGCCCTGAGACGGGCGCTGTAGAGATCGAGGATCGGCGTGCCGAAGCCCGCGGCGGCCAGAGCGGCGTCGATCGCCACGGCCTGGTCGAGCAGCGCCAGGTCGCGCCGCATGGGATTGCGCAGCTGGTCGACGCGCGAGGCCGAGACGCCGAGGCGCGCCGCCAGGGCCTCCCGGCCGAGGATCTGGGCCGCCCAGGTGACCGCGGCGGCCCAGGTGTTGGCCTGGCGCGCGTAGGTCACAGCTTGGTCTCCGGGAAGCCGCCGCGCCGGGGCATCAGCACCATCAGGCGGTCGCCGGCGTCGGGGTCCTCGATCCTGGAGATGCCGTCCGAGCCGTGCATCGTGATCCGGACGCGCGGCCCCTTGAAGCTGTCCAGGCCGGCGATGAGGTAAGCGCCGTTGTAGGCGATATCGCGCCCCTGCCCCTCGACCGCGGCCTCGACCTCGTCGCACGCCTCGGCCCCGGTGCTCGTCGCGGCGATCCGGACCGTGTCTTCGCCGACCCGCAGTGCGACGATCGGGGCCCGGGTGCCGTCGCCGGCGACCTCGGCGAAGGGCGCGATCCGTGCGAGGGCATTGCGAAAGGCCTCGCGCTGCACCTCGACGACGGTGTCCGCCTCGCCCGAGGGGATGGCGCGGGCATAGTCCGGGAAGCTCCCGTCGACCAGCCGTGTCGTGTAGACGAGATCGCCGGCCGAGAACCGGGCCAGGCCTTCCGACAGGGTGACCGTGACCTCGCCCTGGTCCCGGAAAAGGCTGCAGACCTCCGAAAGCGCGTGACGCGGCAGGATGACCCCGTCGGCGGAGGCCTCGCCCCCTTGCAGGAAATCGCCGGCGGCCTCCGGCTTCGCCAGGTCGATCTTGCGCAGCGAATGGCTGTCCGTCGCCACCACGACCAGGCGGTCGCCCGAGCCGTGCAGGTAGCACCCGTTGAGGTAGTAGCGGGTTTCCTCGCGAGACATCGAAGGCGCGACGAAGTCGAGAGCCTCCAGCAAGGGTGCGGTGTCCAGCGTGGCGCCGCGATCCGGCCCGACCGAGGCCTCGACCGGAAAGTCCGCCGCGTCGAAGGTCAGCAGGCGGAAGCGGGAGCGGCCGCTCGTGAGGCGAAGGTCCGTCGATCCCTTGGCCTTGAGCGCGATCTGCGACCCCTTGGGCAAGCGCGCGGCGAGGTCCGTGAGCTTGCGGGCGTCGGCGGCCAGCCGTCCCGCCCCGTCCACCTGAACCTCGAGCCTCTGGCGAAGCCATGCCTGGGTATCGGTGGTGACGATCGTCAGGCCGTCGTCGCCCGCCTCCAGCAGCGCGGTCGTCAGGATCGGGATCGTGTCTCCGGTCGCCACCGTGCGCTTGGCCCGGGACATCGCCCGGCTCAGGACCGCGCTGTCGAGGGTCAGCTGCATCCGTCAGGGCCCCTGAAGCAAGTGGCCCACGCGCTCGATCAGGCTCTCGAAGCGGCGGCGCACGAAGCCGTGACCGCCGTCGAGCAGGCGGGCCACGTGGCTGCCGTCGCAGATCAGGCGGTCGCCGGACAGGCGCAGCTCCCTCGGCACGTCGCCGGCCCGGATCGCGTCGCGCAGGGCGTCCTCGGCTTCGGATGCGTCCGGCAGGGCGACAGCGTCCCTGTAGTCCTCGGCTTCGACGATCAGATCCGTGAGCGCCGACTCCGCCCGGGCGATCAGCGGCCGCGCTTGCTCGGGAACCTCGGCCGTGAGCAGGGCGCCGAGCGTCTCGTTCGCCTCCTGGAGGGCGCGTTCTAGGCTCATTGCGAACCTCCTTTGCTTTCGGATTGGGCAGGCGGGCCGCCCTCGGCTAGGCTTCTGCCATGACCGACGACCCCAAGATCGGCGCGGGATCGCGCCTGCCCGACCCTGCACTCTGCGCCCGCCATGCGCGGCGGCTGGAGAGGTTCCTGGTGAAGCGCCCCTATCTCCCGACCGACGTCCGCGCGTCGATCGCCTTCGCGATCGAGGTCCTGGAGCGGCTCGCCGAGGCGGCCGGGGGTCGAAGCGCCGGCGATGGGCCCGCGGCGGAAGAATGGCCTAAGCGACATCGCTCTTCTCCGGCGCAGGGTAGATGTCGGGGCGCAGTTCGTAGCGGGTTACCTGCCCTGACGTCGCACGCTCGATATCGAGCACGTGCTCGGCAGGCACCTGCTTGCCTTTGTGGAGCCAGTACCAAACATGGCCTTGAGCCACACCGCAGGCCCTCGCCAGAGCCGACTGCCCACCCAGAATCTCGACTGCTCGTTGAAGGGGGATCTTGCTCATGGCCACCACTCCTACAAACAAGTCTGTAGCTTGTCAACAGAGAGAACTGTCGGGACGATCTACAAACTTCCTTTTAATCTGTAGCGACCATGTCGACCTTCGCAGAAAGGCTGGCGGACTCGCGCCAGGCAAAGGGAATCAGCCAATCCGAGCTTGCCCGCCGGATCGGCGTGAAACCTCAATCCGTGCAAGCGCTTGAGTCCGGTGAAGCAAGAGCCACCAAGTTCATCGTCGAGATCGCCAATGAACTCGGCGTCCGGCCAGCCTGGTTAAAGGATGGCCGCGGGCCAAGAGAGCCAGATATCACGCCGGCAGAGGCGGACCTTCTGTTAATAGACCAGTCCCTTATGTTTCAGATAATCGAGGGCATTCTTCAGCTAATCCAGGATGAAGGACTTGACCCTACGCCAACCGATGTAGCTAAACTGGTGATGGCGTCATATCGAGATGAGCTGCGGTTGCGGGGAGCGGATCCGCACCATGATCAAAGGGTCGATCCGGAGAGGTTTAGAGGATATCTGCGCCTCATCGGGTAGCTCTGCTGCCCGGTGATTCGGCAATGGACGACATAGACCTCGAAGCACCGCTCATCCTAGAGCGCCTGAGAAGAGGCCGCGCTTTGAGGAATTTCCCAATCCCGCAAGCTTTTTATCGGCCAAGAAGGCCGTTCCTGCCGTTCCTGGCCCTGATCTTTGTTCTATCGATTGGTGTTGGCGTCGGCGTAACCCAAATGTTGCGGCAGCCCCAAGAACTGAGCTTTCAGCAGTTGGCCATCCTGAAGAGCCTTGTATACGTTCTCGAAGATCGCCACGGCGTGCCGACCCAGCGCGCATATAGCGCGCTTCACAAGAAATTCGATGTCCGGTCGATTGAGGACCTGAGCCCGAAAGACTACGACGCCGCGGTTGGCCTACTGCTGAAGTATCAGGACTTGGCTCCTATATCGGCCGAATAGCCCCTTTCCGATAACCCTCTGATTTACCGTGGCCTTAGGGCTACTGGCGTTCGCGCAGCATAGCTTACAGATATTTTTGTTGCTTGATTACAAATAAACTTGTAAAAGCGGCATCCGACGAACCCACTCGGAGGCCGGAATGCTCGACCACCAGACCCTCACCCTCAGCTTCTACGACGCCGACGGCGCCCTGCTGCTCCGTCCGTCCTTTCGCGTGTTTCCGCCGGACTGGCCGGGCGTGCTCCGCTGGGCCTGCCTCAGGGCCGGCGAGTTCCTCTATCGCGAGACCCGACTGGGGTCTTTGGCCCGGCGCTGCGACGTTCGCCTCGGCGAGGTCGAGGCTCTGTCGGGATCCGGAGCCCGGCCGTAATGCCCGACCCGGAAATCCTAATCATCAGCTTCTATGGCGCCGACGGCATGCTTTTGCGCCGCGCGGCCCATCAGTTCTGGCCGTCGCCGGCCGGCCAGCCGAGCTTCGCCAGCGCCCTTTGTTCGGCGTCCGACGAAGCCGGCCGCGCCCTTTATCAGGACCCGGAGCTCATGGGCCTGGCCAAGCGCTGCGATATCCGGACCGCGTCGGCCGAGGACCTCGCGGAGCTCGGCCTGTGAGCGACGCTCTCTGCGACCTCGTCCCCGACTGCGGCCAGCCGCAATGGCCGGGCTGGCGCTGGCTGATCCTGCTCGCGCTGGTTTTGCAGCTCGGCCTTTCCGCCCAGGTCGCGCTCGGCGCCGAGGCCGAGCAGCTGCG
>JAKSBE010000157.1 GCA_022361275.1 Kiloniellales bacterium | reverse complement strand
CTACTTCCCGGCCTTCTGCGTCGCCATCGTGCCGCCCTTGTTCCTGATGGAAGGGGTGGTCCGCCCGGCCCTGGGCGGCGCCCTGCTGCTGCTCGCAGCCTACACCCTCTGGCGCCACCAGCGCGCCGGCTGGCGGCTGCCGCTGCGCGGCAGCGGCGCCGAGGTCCCGCAGCTCCGGGAGACCTGAGGCGCGAAGTCAAGCGCCGCCACGGTCGTTTTCCTTGGTGTTACTCGTCTGGCTCTACAATCTCTTGGCCACCAAGCTGGCCCAGAGCGCGCCCGAGGCCCCGGCGGAACGACAGCCGCCGTAACGGCCCCTTCGGCGGTCAGGCGCCGACCCGCAGGGGCGACGTCAGGCCGCGCAGGCTGGCGATCACGCTCAGCGCGGTGATCTTGCCGGTGCCCGGGTTCTCCTCGCTCGGCACGTTCTCGATCTGCATCTCGAACCGGGCGCTGTCGGCCTCGACCCGGATCCGGTGGGTATTGCGGGTCAGCGCCGGGTCCGCCCAGATCTCCAGCTCGGTGCGGTCCGGGCCGATCCCGGCGAGGCTGAGCGCCGCCGCCACGTTGACGTTCGCAGGGAAGCCAACGGCCCCCTCGCGCGCGCTGCCCCGGAAGATGCGGCGCGGCTCGGCGAGGCCCTCGAGATCGATGCCCTGCTCTTCCAGATAAGGCGCCCCGGACAGGGAAACCGGGGGCTTGCGGGTCACCATGCGCACCGAATGGATCTCGCCCTCGGCGGCCGCGCGGACCGCGTCGAGGCCGAGCAGGGCGCCGCTCGGCACGATGATCTGGGCGCCGCCGTCCCGGGCGCGCTCCACGAGGTCCCAGCGCCGCAGCAACACGCCGCAGCTCACCGTGACCAGCCTGCGACCGCCTGCGACCGCCGGCTCGGCCAGATCCGGAAAGGCGGCGGCGGGCACGCATTCGACGACGACCTCCGCCAGCTCGGCCAGTTCGGGCAGCGCCACGACCGGCACCGGCTGGGCAAAGACCGAGAGGCGCCGGGACGCGGCCTTCCGGTCGCGCGCCGAGACCGCCACCAGCCGCAGCCCGGGAATCCCTCGGTCAAGCGCGCGCGCCACCTGCAGGCCGATCGCGCCGAAGCCGCCAACAGCGACCCGCAGCGGCTCTTGCTTCACTTCCGTCATCTCCCACCTCCCGAATCCGGCGCGCCAGCCTACGTGAAGTCGCCCCGCCGCGCGAGCAGCCAAGCGGCCGCCGATTGACTTGAGTCAACGATCTTCCGGCGATTTCGGGGAAGACTCGGCCCCAGCTGAAAAGACCGATGCCGGAGGGCCGGCCATGGCGTTCATGGAGTGGACACCCGAGATGAGCGTCGGGCTCGCCGAGCTCGACGACGACCACAAGATGCTGGTGCGGGTCATCAACCAGCTCGCGACCAACACAGGCCAAGCCGGCGCCCTGCGGCAATGCATCTTCGCCCTGATGCGCTACGCCGAGTTCCACTTCGCCCGCGAGGAGCATGTCATGCAGGCCTGCGGCTTCACCGCGCTGCCGGAGCACAAGCTCGAGCACGAGGACTTCACGGCGCAGATCCAGGCCCTGGCCAAGCGCTTCGAGGAGGACCCGGAGGCGGCGGCCCCGGAGATCAACGAAAAGCTGCTGGACTACCTGAAGAACTGGCTGACCCACCACATCCTGATCGTCGACATGGCCTATCGGCCCTTGGTCGAAGACAAGCCCGAGGCCCGCCGCGCCGCGCAGGCCTTCAAGGCCGCCGAACTCTGGCGGGCCAACTGACCCGTCCTTTCCAGGCGACCCTCCGCGCCGTCGCGGTGCGCGCCGCCGTCAGCCGTCCTGTTCCACAAGGTCCCGGTAGGCATGCCAGGTCGCGTGGCCGATCAGCGGCAGAGCCACCACCAGGCCGAGATAGGCCGTCACCAGCCCGGCGCCGGTGAAGAGCACGATCAGCGCCGCCCAGACCGCCATCGGCGCGAAGTTGTTGCGCACCGCCGCGAAGCTGGTGGCGATCGCCATGAAGACGTTGGTCTCCTGACGGTCCAGCAGCATGGGGATCGACACCGCCGAGATGGCGAAGACCAGGGCCGCCAGGACCGCCCCGACGGCGATGCCCACGATCAGGAAGGGGATGGCCTCGGCGGAGAAGAACACCTCCACGATGAAGTTGTTCGGATCCGGCGGGTTGTCGGCGAAGAACAGAGCGAAGATCAAGGTCGCGAGGCGGATCCAGAACAGCAGGAACAGCATCAGCGCCAGCCCCATCAGGCCGATCTGGGCCGGGTTGCGCTGGAAGGCCGAGACCGCAACGGCCAGGGAGACGGCCTCGCCCTCGGCCTGGCGGCGGCTGATCTCGTAGAGTCCGACCGCCATGATCGGGCCGACCAGCATGAAGCCGGCGCTGAGCGGCAGGACGATGAAGAAGCCGCCGTAGCGCTCGGCGGAGATCCCCGAGGCCCAGACCACCGCCAGGATGGCGAAGCCGGCCAAGGCGAAGACCAAGCCGTAGCCCAGGCTGACCGCCGGCGCCTTGCGCAGGTCGCCCCAGCCTGCCGCCAGCCAGGCCCAGGGCCGGTCCAGACCGACCCGCCGGATCTTGGGCGAAGGCGTCGAGAACACGGGCACTGCTTCGGTCATCGGCTCAAACCTCCCGCTGCTCGGGGCGCGGCCGGGGGCGCTTCCCGGCAAGCACGCCGCGCTTAGCTTGGCGCGCAAGCTAGGGAATCTCAAGAGCGGGCGAATTGATTTGGATCAAAGCCCGGAAACCCGTCCCATGCTGCAACTGCGAAACGGGGGCGCGGCCGGGAGTCGGCGGCCGGGCAGAGCCTGTTCTGCTTTGGAGCAGTTTGGTTTCGACCGACAGAAGATGGGAAAGGGCACCATGTCCGTTGCCGAAGCCGTTGCGGCCGACGCTGCCGCTGGGCGGACGGAAGCCGTCGCATACAACGAGCGGATCATCCGTTACTTCGTCATCGCCACCGTGTTCTGGGGGGTGGCGGCCTTCGTCATGGGCGTCTTCATCGCCTTTCAGCTGGCCTATCCGGTCCTGAACTTCGGGCTGGAGTGGACCACCTTCGGCCGTCTGCGGCCGGTCCACACTTCGGCGGCGATCTTCGCCTTCGGCGGCAACGCGCTCCTGGGCACCTCCCTCTACGTCGTGCAGCGTACCTGCAGAGCCAGCCTCTTCGGCGGCGAGCCGGTGGGGCTCTTCATCTTCTTCGGCTACCAGGCCTTCATCGTGATGGCCGCGCTCGGCTACCTCGCCGGGGTCACCCAGGGCCGCGAATACGCCGAGCCGGAGTGGTACGTCGACCTCTGGCTGACCCTGGTGTGGGTGGTCTACCTGGTGGTCTTCGTCGGCACCATCATGAAGCGCAAGGAACCGCACATCTACGTCGCCAACTGGTTCTACCTCGCCTTCATCGTGACCATCGCGATGCTGCACATCGTCAACAACCTGGCGGTGCCGGTGTCCTGGACCGGGGCCAAGAGCTACTCGCTCTTCTCGGGCGTGCAGGATGCCCTGACCCAGTGGTGGTACGGCCACAACGCGGTCGGCTTCTTCCTGACCGCCGGCTTCCTGGGGATCATGTACTACTTCATCCCCAAGCAGGCGAACCGGCCGGTCTATTCCTACCGCCTGTCGATCATCCACTTCTGGGCGCTGATCTTCCTCTACATCTGGGCCGGGCCGCACCACCTGCACTACACCGCGCTGCCGGACTGGGCGCAGACCCTGGGCATGGTGTTCTCGGTGATGCTCTGGATGCCGTCCTGGGGCGGGATGATCAACGGGATCATGACCCTGTCCGGCGCCTGGGACAAGCTGCGCACCGACCCGGTGCTGCGCTTCCTGGTCACCTCGGTCGCCTTCTACGGCATGAGCACCTTCGAGGGCCCGGTGATGTCGATCAAGCAGGTCAACGCCCTGTCGCACTACACCGACTGGACGGTCGGCCACGTGCATTCCGGCGCCCTGGGCTGGGTCGCCTTCGTGTCCTTCGGCGCGGTCTACTACCTGGTGCCGGCCCTCTGGCGCCGCGGCCAGCTCTATTCCGAACGGCTGGTCAGCTACCACTTCTGGATCGCGACCATCGGCATCGTGCTCTACATCACCGCGATGTGGATCTCCGGGATCCTGCAAGGCCTGATGTGGCGGACCTACGATGAGCTCGGCTTCCTGCAGTACTCCTTCATCGAGACGGTGGAGGCGATGCATCCCTTCTACGTGATCCGGGCCCTGGGCGGCGTGCTGTTCCTCGCCGGTGCCCTGATCATGGTCTACAACCTCTGGCGCACGGCGCGCGGCGATGTCCGGGAGGAAATCCGGGTCGCCGCCCCCGTGGCGCAGCCTGCGGAATAGGGAGGACGCCATGGGCTGGCATGGAAAGATCGAGCGCAACGTCATCCTGCTTCTGGTGCTGTCGCTGCTCACGGTGTCGATCGGCGGGCTGGTGGAGATCGTGCCCCTCTTCACCATCGAATCCACCATCGAGAAGGTGAAGGGCATGCGCCCCTACACGCCTCTGGAGCTCGCGGGCCGCAACATCTACATCCGCGAGGGCTGCTACACCTGCCACTCGCAGCAGATCCGCCCCTTCCGCGACGAGGCCGAGCGCTACGGCCACTACAGCCTGGCGGCGGAAAGCATGTACGACCATCCCTTCCAGTGGGGCTCCAAGCGGACCGGGCCCGACCTGGCGCGGGTCGGCGGCAAGTACTCCAACGAATGGCACGTCGCCCACATGGTCGATCCGCGCCAGGTCGTCCCGGAGTCGATCATGCCGCCTTACGCCTTCATGCTGGAGAAGCCGCTCAGAATCGACGACGTCGCCGCGCATCTGCGCGCCAACGTGGTGGTCGGTGTGCCCTACAGCGACGAGATGATCGAGAACGCTCTGGCGGACCTGAAAGCTCAGGCCGACCCGGAGGCGGACCACGACGATCTGCTCGCCCGCTATCCCAAGGCCGTGGTCGGAGATCTCGACGGCCGCCCGGGCGAACTAACAGAGATGGACGCGATGGTCGCCTATCTGCAGATCCTGGGCCGCATGGTCGACTTCGAAGGCCTGACGGCCGAAGACCTGCGCCAATAGGAGGGCGCGCCATGTACGAGTTCTTCAAGGACGCCTACGACCTGATGCGCCCCTTGTGGGTCGTCTGGCTGATGCTGATCTTCCTCGGCATCGTCGTCTGGGCCTATTGGCCCAAGCGCAAGGCCGAGATGGACGACCACGCCCAGATACCGTTTCGCGAAGACGACGCGGAGGCCTGAGACATGCCGACCAAGATCGAGAAAGACGCCATCTCCGGCCAGGAGACCACGGGCCACGAGTGGGACGGGATCAAGGAGCTCAACACCCCGCTGCCCAAGTGGTGGCTCTACACCTTCTACGCCACGATCGCCTTCTCGCTGGTCTACGTCGTCCTCTACCCGGCGATCCCCAGCTTCTCGGGCCACACGCCGGGCGTGCTGGGCTACAATTCGCGGGTCGCGGTCGAGGAGAGGCTCGCCGAGGCGCGCGCCCGTCAGGCCGAGTTCTGGGACGCCATCGCGGCGGCCGAGCTTTCCGAGATCGCCGCCGAGCCCGCGCGCCTCAACTTCGCGCTGACCGGCGGCGCCGCGGCCTTCGCCGACAACTGCGCGCCCTGCCACGGCCAGGGCGGCGCCGGGCGGCCGGGGGGCTTCCCGGTGCTGGCCGACGACGCCTGGATCTGGGGCGGCGCCCTGGACGACATCCACACCACGCTGCTGCACGGTATCCGCAACGGCGGCGACGAGGCGCGCGATTCGGAGATGCCGGCCTATGCCGACATCCTGGAGCCGGCGCAGATCGAGGCCGTGGCGGACTACGTGCTCTCACTCTCCGGCGCCGAGCACGACGGCGCGGGCGCGACGGCCGGACAGGAGATCTA
Source organism: Kiloniellales bacterium (assembly GCA_022361275.1). Classification (GTDB taxonomy): domain Bacteria; phylum Pseudomonadota; class Alphaproteobacteria; order Kiloniellales; family JAKSBE01; genus JAKSBE01. Next base: position 23,606 of record JAKSBE010000157.1, on the reverse strand, counting down.
CGCCGACAACTGCGCCGCCTGTCACGGCGAGGCCGGCGAAGGCCTGCGCGAACTCGGCGGGCCGCGACTCAACGATCAGATCTGGCTCTACGGCGGCAGCCGCGACGAAGTCATCCGTCAGATCCGGCAGCCCCGGATGGGCGTGATGCCGGGCTGGCAGGACCGCCTGGACGCCTCCACCATCAAGATGCTGACGGTCTACGTCCACTCGCTGGGCGGCGGCGAGGAGTAGCCGGGCGGCACCTGCGGAGCAGGACATGGACGACGTGGTCACGATCGAGGACGCCCTTTCGACCCGGGCCCAGAAGGAACGGGCCGCGCAAGCCGGGCAGCCGATGTACGCAAGCCGGGTGAAGGTCCACCCGAAAGAGATCGGCGGCACCTACCGGCGCCTGAAGTGGGCGGTCCTGATCGTCCTGCTCGCGATCTACTACGTCGTGCCCTGGATCCGCTGGGACCGCGGCCCGGACGCGCCCGACCAGGCCGTGCTCGCCGACATCGTCAACGGCCGGCTCTATTTCTTCTTCATCGAGATCTGGCCGCAGGAGGTCTACTACCTGACCGGCCTGCTGATCCTCGGCGCGGTCGGGCTGTTCCTGGTGACCAGCCTGGCCGGGCGCGTCTGGTGCGGCTACACCTGCCCGCAGACCGTCTGGACCGACCTCTTCATGTGGGTCGAGCGCCTGATCGAAGGCGACCGCAACGCCCGCGTCCGGCTCGACAATGCACCGATGAGCGCGGCCAAGCTCGGCAAGCGAAGCCTCAAGCACGCCGTCTGGCTGGTCATCGCCGCGGCCACCGGCGGCGCCTGGATCATGTACTTCAACGACGCGCCGACCGTTGTCGGCAACGTCTTCACCGGCCAGGCCTCGACCGGGGTGTACTTCTTCGTCGGGCTGTTCACGGCGACGACCTACCTGCTGGCCGGCTGGGCGCGCGAGCAGGTCTGCACCTACATGTGCCCCTGGCCGCGCTTCCAGGCCGCCATGTTCGACGAGGACACGCTGATCGTCACCTACGAGAAGTGGCGCGGCGAGCCGCGCGGCCGCCACCAGAAGGGTCAGGCCGCCGAAGCGCTGGGCGACTGCGTCGACTGCAACCTCTGCGTCGCGGTCTGCCCGACCGGCATCGACATCCGCGACGGCCAGCAGCTGGAGTGCATCGGCTGCGCGCTCTGCATCGACGCCTGCAACTCGGTCATGGCCAAGGTCGGCCGGCCGCTCAACCTGATCACCTACGACACGACGCGGAACCAGGAGGCCCTCGCCGCCGGCGCGCCGGTGCCGAAGTACCGGCTGGCCCGGCCGCGGACGGTGCTCTACAGCCTGCTGCTCCTGATCGTGGCCGGCCTCATGCTGTGGAGCCTGGCTTTCCGCGCCAGCCTCGACATCAACGTGCTGCACGACCGCAACCCGCTCTTCGTGACCCTCTCGGACGGCAGCATCCGCAACGGCTACACGATCAAGATCCTGAACAAGACGCTCGAGGGTCGCGCCTATCTGCTCGGCATCGAAGGCCTGAGCGCGCCGCGCCTCACCGTGGTCGGGCAGGAAGGCGAAGGCGCGGACAACGCGATCCTCGAAGCGGAAGCGGACAGCGTCGCCAGCTATCGGATCTATCTGCGGCTGCCGCGCGAAGCGGTGACGGGCGATAGCTTGACCTTCACCTTCACGCTGACGGATCCGGACAGCGGCGACGTGGTGTACAATGAAACCGTGTTCCGGGGACCGAAACCATGACCGGACGAAAGGGCACCGCGATGACAGGCTCCAAGATTCCCTGGATCTTCGTCGGCTTCTTCCTGACGATCTTCCTCGCCAACGGGATCATGGTCACCGTCGCGCTCAGCACCTGGACCGGCCTGGAAACCGACAGCGCCTACGAGGACGGACTGGCCTACAACGACCGGATCGCGGAGCGCGAGGCGCAGGCGGCCCTTGGCTGGCAGGTCGCTCTGGCGCTGGAGCCCGCCGCCGACGGCCGGGCCGAGCTCAGGGTGCGGCTCCTCGGACCCTCCGGCGAGGCGCTCTACGCCGACCAGGTGCAGGCCCGCTTCAAGCGCCCAACCCTGGAGGGTCACGACTTCGCGGTCACTCTGGAGGACCGCGGCGCCGGCCTCTACGGCCGCCAGGTGACCCTGCCGCTGCCGGGCCAGTGGGACGTCGAGCTGAGCATCCTCAAGGGCGACGACCGGCACAGCAGCAGCCGTCGGGTGATGTTCCGGCCATGACCGCGCTCGACCTCGACCGGACCGCGACCCTACCCGGCAGTGTGGAGGCGATGCCGCTGGATTGCACGCGCCACGCGATCGCGGACGACGACGGCCTGATGCGGCTGCACCTGCTGGTCGACGGCATCCACTGCGGCGGCTGCATCCGGAAGATCGAGACCGTTCTGCAGCGCCGGCCCGAGGTTCGCGAGGCCCGGGTCAACATGTCCACCGGCCGGCTGGCGGTCGCCTGGGACGGGCCGGCGGCGCGGGCGACGGACCTGGCCGGCATCGTCGAGGGCCTCGGGTTCCGGGTGACGCCCTTCGACCCGCAGCGGAAGCGGGCCGGAGAGGACCGCAGCGAGAAGGAGCTGCTGATCGCGCTCGCGGTCGCCGGATTCGCGGCCGGCAACGTCATGCTGCTCTCGGTCTCGGTCTGGGCCGGGCACTTCCAGGACATGGGGCCGGCGACCCGCGACCTGCTGCACTGGTTCTCGGCCCTGATCGCGCTGCCGGCGATCCTCTTCGCCGGCCGGCCTTTCTTCCGCTCCGCCCTCGCCGCCCTGCGCCGCCGGCGGACCAACATGGACGTGCCGATCTCGCTCGGGGTGCTCCTGGCCGCGGCCATGAGCCTCTTCGAGACGATCAACGGCGGCCAGCACGCCTACTTCGACGCCGCGGTGAGCCTGCTGTTCTTCCTGCTGGTCGGCCGCTACCTCGACCGGCGCGCCCGCGGCCGGGCCCGCTCGGCGGCCGAGCGCCTGCTCGCCCTGCGCAGCGGCTCCGTGACGGTGCTGCACCCGGACGGCCGCCGCCAGGCCGTGCCGGCGGAAGCGGTGGAGAGCGGCCAGCGGATTCTGGTCGCCGCGGGCGAGCGCATCGCGGTCGACGCCAAGGTGGTCGAGGGACGATCCGAGATCGATTCCAGCCTGATCACCGGCGAGACCCTGCCCAAGCCGGTCCGCCCGGGCGAGACGGTCTTCGCCGGCACGCTGAACCTGGCGGCGCCGATGACCCTGGAGGTCACGGCGGTCGGCGAGGCGACCATCCTGGCCGAGATCGTCCGCCTGATGGAGCTGGCCGAGCAGCGGCGCGCGCGCTACGTCGCGCTGGCCGACCGGGTCGCCAAGCTCTACGCGCCGGTGGTCCACCTCATGGCCCTGATCACCTTCCTCGGCTGGGTGGTGTTCGGCGGGCTCGCCTGGCAGCCGGCCCTGCTGATCGCCATCGCGGTCCTGATCATCACCTGCCCCTGCGCCCTGGCCCTGGCCGTGCCGGCGGTGCAGGTCATCGCCAGCGGCCGCCTCCTGCGCCGCGGCATCCTGCTGAAGTCGGCCTCGGCGCTGGAGCGCCTGGCCCAGGCCGACACCATCGTCTTCGACAAGACCGGTACCTTGACCCTCGGTCGGCCCGATTTGATCGAAGGGGGCCAGCCGGCCGAGGCGCTGCGCCTGGCCGCCGGACTGGCCGCGGCGAGCCGCCATCCCTTGGCCCAGGCCGTCGCCAAGGCGGCGCCGGAGGCCGAGGCCTTGAGCGGCGTCCAGGAGATTCCCGGCTGCGGCCTGCTTCTGGAGACGCCGGCGGGTGACATCCGGCTCGGCAGCCGGCGCTGGTGCGGCATCGAGGCCGAGGCGCCGCAGAGTGTTCTGGGGCCCGAGCTCTGGCTTTGCCGGCCCGGGGCCGCGCCGCAGCACTTCGGCTTCACCGACCCGCCGCGCCGGGACGCCGCCGAGGTGGTCGGCCGCCTCAAGGCCCTGGGCTACCGGGTCGAGCTGCTTTCCGGCGACCGCGCCGCGACCGTCGAGGCGGTCGCCAAGGAGCTGGGCATCGAGACCTGGCACGCGGCCTGCTCCCCGGCCGAGAAATGCCAGCGGCTCGACGCCCTCCAGGCCGAGGGCCGCAAGACCCTGATGATCGGCGACGGCCTCAACGACGCGCCAGCGCTGGCCGCGGCTTTGGTCTCGGTCTCGCCGTCCAGCGCGGTCGACATCAGCCAGACCGCGGCCGACGCGGTCTTCCAGGGCGAGACCCTGGCCCCGGTGCTGGAGCTCCTGGAGGTGGCGCGGCGCAGCGAGACTCTGGTGAAGCAGAACTTCGGCCTCGCCTTCGCCTACAACCTGCTCGCCCTGCCGGTGGCCGTCCTCGGCATGGTGACGCCCTTGATCGCCGCCGTGTTCATGTCGGCCTCCTCGCTGCTGGTCACCGGCAACGCGCTGCGGCTGGTCCGTGGAAGCGGACGATGAGCGGCCTGCTCTATCTGATCCCCGTCGCGCTCTTCCTGGGTCTGCTCGGCCTCGGCGCCTTCCTCTGGTCGCTGAAGTCGGGCCAGTTCGAGGACCTGGACGGCGCGGCCCACCGGGTTCTCTTCGACGACGACGACGAGGATGACGGCGACCACCCAAAGCGACCAGAGGCCTGAGGCCGGCGCCCTAAAGGCGGAGGCCGCCGAGGCCGGCGCGCATGTCGTTGCCGATCAGAGCGCGGTCGCCGCCTTCCTGGGCGATCCGGCGAACCACGGTCCCGGAATCGATGCGGTCGAGCGCTTCGACACCCACGGCGCCATGGTCTTCCTGGCCGGCGCACGCGCCTACAAGGTCAAGCGGGCGGTCGCCTTCCCCTACATGGACTTCTCGACCCTGACGCTCAGGCGGGCGGCCTGCGAGCAGGAAGTCATGCTCAACCGGCGCACCGCGCCCGGCCTCTACCTCGGGACCGAGCCGGTCACGCGTGACGCCGAAGGCGCCCTGCATCTGGGCGGCGCGGGCGAGGTGGTCGAATGGGTCGTCGTGATGCGGCGCTTCGACCAGGATGGCCTCTTCGACCGCCTCGCCGCCGCCGGGCGGCTGACGCCGGACCTGATGCTGCGGCTGACCGACGCGATCCTGAGCTTCCACGAGGCGGCCGAACGGCTCGAGGCCGGCCGCGCCCTCTGCGGCGGCTCGGCAGGCCAGCGCGCGGTCGCCGAGGAGAGCCTCGCCGAGCTCGCGGAGCGCCCGGCCCTCTTCGCCGCACCGGAGGTCGAGGCACTGGCCGCGCTGTTCCGCCGCTGGCAGGAGGGCTGCGGCGGGTTGCTGGACGAAAGGATGGCCGGGGGCTTCGTGCGGCGCTGTCACGGCGACCTGCACCTGCGCAACATCTGCCTGATCGAGGGCGAGCCGACCCTTTTCGACTGCATCGAGTTCAACGAGGCCTACGCCGCCATCGACGTGCTCTACGACCTGGCCTTCCTGCTGATGGACCTGGAGCACCGGGCGCTGCGGCCTCTGGCCAACCTGGTCCTCAACCGCTACCTGCAACGCGGCGAGGCGCTGGAAGGCCTGGCCGCCCTGCCAGGCTTTCTCGCCAACCGGGCCCTGGTGCGCGCCAAGGTCTCGGCCAGCGCCGAGGCCAGCCAGAGCGAGGCGGCCGCCCGCGCGCGCCTGGAGGTCGAGGCCCGGCAATACTTCGACATGGCCCGACGCTACCTCGAGCCGCCGGCGCCCCGGCTGCTGGCGGTCGGCGGCCTTTCCGGCAGCGGCAAGACGACCCTGGCCCGACGCCTGGCGCCCTGGATCGGCGCGGCGCCCGGTGCCCTGCACCTGCGCAGCGACGTGATCCGCAAGACGCTCTGGGGCGTCGACGAACTCTCGCCGCTGCCGGCGGAGGCCTACGGGCCCGGCTTCGGCGAGCGGGTCTATGCCGAGATCTGCCGGCGTGCGCGCCAGGGCCTGGCGGCCGGCCAGGCGGTGGTCGCCGACGCGGTCTATGTCAAGGCCGGGGAGCGCGACGCCATCGCCGCGGTGGCCCGCGAGCTGGGCCTGCGCTTCGACGGCCTCTGGCTGCAGGCCCCGCCCGCGGCCCTGGCCGAGCGCGTCACCGCCCGCCGCGCCGACGCCTCCGACGCCGACGCCGCGGTCGTCCAGCGCCAGCTCACCTACCACACCGGCGAGATCACGTGGCGGCGGCTCGAAGCCGGCGGTCCGGCGGCGGCCCTGGCCGACAGCGCCGCGGACCTGCTGGGGATCGAGCCCGCCTGAATCAGGATGCCGGGACAGGTCCCGCCAGAAAGGCCTCACCGTCATCGATCCGGCCGGTCGGGTGCAGGCCGAAGCGCCGGTAGAACGCCGAAGCATTGCCTTCCCGCTCCGAGACGTGGAGGCAAAGCATGTCCCGGCCCCAGCTGCGGGCCTGCCCGAACGCCAGTCCCATGGCCTGCCGCCCGTAGCCCTTGCCCTGCTGGGCCGCAGCGATCATGAGCCGCCAGAGGTAGGCCGCGTTCTTCGGGTCGTTCGGGGCCATATCCGGGTGATCCGGCTTGAGATCGATCATCGCGATCAACCCTACGGCCTCTTCGCCCACCCAGAGCCCGCGCAGCCAACTGTAGGGCTCGTAGTGGACCTGTGCGATGGTGACGGCGTTCGAGGCGACCAGATGCCTCTGGTCGTCTCCGACCTTCAGGCTGAGCAGCGTCCGGAGATTGGAGCGCTCTACCGCGCGGGCTTCGATCATCTCGTCTTTAATCCGTTCACTGCTCCTTGATATCAGCTCAAGGCGGACCAGGCCAGCGCCAGGCCGACCGCACCGGCAACAAGGCTGCCGCCCAGGGCCAGCGCGACCGGCAGCGCCAGGGCACGGCCGCCGGAGACGACCGCGATCCCGGCCTTGACCAGAGTGTTGGACAGGCAGGCCAGGACAATGCCGAGGGCGGCCGTCGACAAGGCGATCGTCTGCCCGGAGAGCCGCGACAGCGAGAGGTTGATGGCGTCGACGTCGGCGACCCCGGACAGCAGAGCCAGGGCGAGGATCCCGCTCTCTCCCGCCCAGGCTTCGGCCGCCCGGACCAGGAGCATGATGGCGCTCAGCAGGAGCCCGAACTTCAGGGCCATGGCGAACTCGAAGGGGTTGTCCAGCCGCAGCCCGGCCCCGCCGGCCGACTCGCGCTGCCGCAGCCAAAGCACGCCGACCGCGAGGAAGCCGCTGGCGGCGGCGAGCCCGAGAGGCCAGGCGAGCGGCGCCAGGAGCCGCGGCTCGATCACGACCGCGACGGCGAGGGTGCGCGGGAACATGGTCGCCGCCGCCAGCGCGATCCCGGCCGCCAGGATCGGGGCGCGGTCCGGGTTGCTGCGGGCGAAGCGGGCGTAGCTGACCGTCACCGCGGTCGAGGACACCAGGCCGCCGGCCAGGGCGGTCAGCAGGAGACCGCGCGACTCGCCGATCAGACGGACCCCGACGTAGCCGAGGAAGGAGATCCCCGCGATCAGGATCACCATCAGCCACATCTCCTGCGGGTTCAGGGCCTGCCAGGGCCCGAAGCCGCGGTCCGGCAGCACCGGCAGAAGGACGGCCGTCATGACCAGCAGCTTGAGGACGGCGAGCAGCTCGTCGAAGCTGATCCTGGCGATCCAGCCGTGCAGGATCGGCTTGATACCCAGCAGCATGGCGGTCAGCACCGCGGCCGCGACCGCGATCTGGATCTCGCCGCGGGCGGCCAGCGCGCCGAGGACGAAGGTCAGCATGGCCGCCACCACGGTGGTCGAGCCGTAGTCCCTGGTCTGACGCGCGACCTGGATGCGAGCGAGGATCATCACCCCGGCGAAGGCCAGGAAGGCGAAGCCGAGGACGATCTCCCCCAGCATCTCGGCGAGCAGCGCCCAGACGCCGCCCAGCAACCCGATGACCCCGAAGGTCCGGATCCCGGCCACGCGGCTGCCTTCGCGCAGCTCGCGCTCGTGCCAGCCGCGCTCGATCCCGATCAGGATTCCCAGAGCCAGGGCCACGCCCAGGCCTTGGAAAAGCTCGACCTCCGCTAGGGTCAACTCCATGCTGTCGGACTACGGCCGCGGCCGTTCCCCCGGATCGTCCTGGAACCTGGTACCGACCTGCACGCATCGGCGTATCCCTCCCACCGCGCGAAGCGCGGCGCTACGTGCGGTGGGAGGGATACGCCGAAATCTCCAAGTCAGCGCGCGCACTTCATCCTATGGCGCCCTTCCCCTAGGCGGAAACGGTTCGGGCCGGAGCCCGGGCTCCCCGATATCACGGCGAGGCCCCCAGGACCTTGACGCACGTCAACGGTCCGGTCCCGCATGACTCAGATCAAGGCGCCCGGAGCCGGCCCGGGGGAGACTATCAGGAGACCGTCGACGCCTTGGAGACGCCCGGTCACGGCCAGCGAAGAAGAGCCGGCCGGGTGGCCGGACCTCGGAGGCAGAGGCGGTCAGCGTTGCGAAGCGAGGAGCGGAACGTGGACATCGCGATTGCCCCGAACAAGGTCTTCTTCGTCATCGTCAAATCGCGCGAGTTCGACGCCCAGGTCGATAGCGGGGAGCCGGAAGCCGAAGCCACCGCCGTCGAGGACGAGGTGGACGAACTGGTGCAGGACTACGGCGAGGATCCGACCTACGACGAGGTCACGGAGTTCATCGGCGCCCTCAACGAGGAGGAACAGATCAACCTCGTCGCGCTGACCTGGCTCGGTCGCGGCGACTTCACCGTGGAGGAATGGGAGCAGGCGCTGCAGGAGGCCCGCGACGCCCGGAGCGACCACACGGCGACCTATCTTCTGGGCATACCGCTGCTCAGCGACTACCTCGAGGAAGGTCTGACCCAGCACGGCTACAACCTCGAGGACATGGAAGCGGAGCGGCTCTGAGGACGGCTCCTCCCGCGCCCGAGGCACGGGAGGCCGGACGGCCCGCGCTCAAGCGCAGCCTCTCCCTGCCGTTGGCGGAGATGCTGGAGACCCACGCCCGCGAGACCTCGCTGGTCAACCTGGCGCTCTGGATGATCAAGGGACGCAAAGCCTCACCGGTCAGGCGGCTCGTCGTCCCGCGGTGGCCGGCGCTCTGCGGCGTCCTGGCCCGCCGTGCGGTCCTGGCCGTCCAGGTGGCGCGCCTGATCCTCCTGCGCGCGCCGGTCGCGAGGGCCCTGCCCATCGCCTTTGCCGGCTTCACCCTCAAGGTTGCGGTCATGCAGCAAGGCGTTCAGCGCACGGATGATGCGGGTCAGGCGGAGGGACTCGCCGTCCGGCTTCTGCTGGGATTCCCGGGCCAGGGCGCTGCGGTCGTGGCGCTCCCACCAGCGCAGGATGGCGATTTTCGCCTCCCGATCCAGCTCCGGGTGCAGCAACACCTCCTCGGGCTGACGGAACACCCGGGTCGGGTCGCGAAGGATCTCTTCCAAATCGGCGCCCTTGCCGCTCTCGGTCATCCTTCCCCCAGGACCGATCTGCCTTCTCGACGGTCGAAGGTCGACGCCAGGACCGCCGTAACCTAAAGCGGGATTCGGATATGAGGTCGAGGCGACCTCATATCATCGTGCTCCAGGGAACACCGGCGCGGCGCGCGCCTCATTGACCCACGTCAAGGGCCGAGACCGCAAGGCGTGGCGGAGGTGTGGGTCAGGATGCCCTGAGATCCTGGAGCTCGACCGGGCCGTCGGCGATCGCCAGCAGCGTCCGGCAAACCAGGGCCGCCGACTGCGTGTTCGGCAGGCGCAGCCCCAGGAGGACCGCCGGCCGCGCCTGGGTGGCGGAGAGAAGCCTCATGAGATCGCCGGAGGCAGGCCTATCGATCGGCTTCGGCGGTAGCGGCCAGCCGTCGGAAACCAGGAGGTCGTCCGACCCGTCCTGCCCCTGCAGTCGTACCAAGGCCTTTACGACAGGACGCCCGTCGGGTCGCTCCACGAAGGCTTCGCCGAGGACGAGGATAGGCCCCAGGCCATGGATCGGCGCGGCCCGAAAGCGACAGGCCAGCAAGGCCGCGAGGGCAGCGGGAGGCCCGCAGACTCCGATCCCTTCGGCCCCGAAGCCCAAGCGCCGCAGCGCGATCAGGGCGGCCTCGAGCCGCGGTCGGCCGCCAAGGGCGGCAAGGACGGCCCTCCGCCGGGGCAGGGGCAGGCCTCCGGCCGGCCGGTCGACAGCAGCACCGGCGCGCCAGGACGCGAAGAGGTCGAACCGCGAGCGAAGGTTCCCTTCTGAGGGCCGTGCTTCGGCGGGCTCAGGCAGCAGGTTCACGGGTCCCTCCCCGCGGGCCTCTCCCCACGGCCCGCTGTCTTGCCGTTTCAATACTCGAAGCCATGCAGGTTGCCGTTCGCCAGGTTGATGAGCGACGTATGATCATGGATCACCACGTACTTCTGCTGCCGAAGAGAGACGATTCCACGCGTCTTCAGCGGCTTGAACACCCGGCTGACGGTCTCGGTGGTCAGACCCAGGTAGTCGCCGATGTCGGCACGGGTCATCGGCAGGTAGATGCTGCTGCCGTCGCCGCCGCGGGCGACGGCATCGGCCGCCTGGGCGACGATAAACGAGGCGATCTTCTCCACCGCGGTCTTGCGGCCCAGAAGCAGCATCTGCTCCTGCGCCGTGATCAGCTCCCGGGTCGCCAGCGCCAGCATGCGCTGAGCCAAGCCGGGCACGAGGGCGGCCAGGTGATCCAGCTTGGCCCGCGGGTAGAGCACGACGACGACTGGCGTGATCGCCTCTGCGGTGTAGATGCAGGCGCCCTGCTGCGACAGGCCGAAGAGCTGGCCGGGGTAGACGAAGCCGGTGACCTGGCGCCGGCCGTCCGGCGTCAGCTTGTAGAGCTTGACGACGCCCTCGACCACCTCGAAGACGCTGTCGCTGCGGTCGCCCTCGCAGACGATGATCTCACGCGGCGCCACCGATCTGCGGACCGAGGCCAGGAACAGATCGTCCAGCGATCCGCCCTGCAGCCCTTCCGCGAAGCCGATCCGGCGCACTCCGCCGGAACGCGCGACCTTCTGGGTCCTCAACGCCAGCATCCTGTCCTCCCCAAAGTAAGATATGGCTGGGAGAACCGCCTTCGGCGCAGGCTCCCCCACTGTCTCCAGGGAAGCAGTTCCAGGTCACGGCGGTATGTCGCGCGGCAGGGAACTCGGCGTCAAAGTGCAACGCTTTGTCACAGTGTGTGACAGGCGGCTCCCGGCTTCGACGGCGGGCCGTGCGGCGGCGCATGCAGCGACCGGCGTCAGTCCTTCGGACCCGGGCCGGTCCGAGGTGGCGGGCTTCGCCGAGGCCCTGCCGCGGTCTGGCCCAGGGCCAGAAGAGCCTCGGCCCCTGCCCGGCGCAGGCGGCCGCAGGCCGATTCCACCTCTCCGATGTTGTCGCCGGAGGGGTCGTGCGCATAGGCGCGGACCGCGGCCTTCATCCTGGACCAGGCCTTGGCTTTCTCGGTGTCGCGGGGTCGATCGGGCATTTGCATCTCCCAAGTCGCGGGCCCTGCGCAAGCGCACGCGCGGTCGGGACCCTTGGCCCCAATGCCGCAGCGGCGCATTACCCTGACGTCGATCATGCGCCGGAGTTGCGGCGGCAACACAGCGGTTTTTTTGTGTCATCCGACAACTTCATGCTACTCAAAACCCGAGGCCGTCGGCTGGGAGGTTGCGACGGGGCGGACGCGAGCCTCGCAAGGGCTCCAGGGCGCCGAGAGGAACCTGGATACCGAGTGTCATGAAATCACCGGCACGCATACTGATCGTCGACGACGACCGTCGGATCCGGGAGATGCTGGCCGCATATCTCGAGGACGAGGGCTTCGAGATCAGCCAGGCGGAGGACGGCCGGCAGCTGCGCGCGGAGATCGCCGCCGCGGAGATCGATCTGGTCCTCCTGGACCAGGTGATCCCGGGCGAAGACGGCCTGACCCTGTTGCGCGAGCTGCGCCGACGCTCGAGCGTGCCGGTGATCATGATCACCGGCAAGGGCGAGATGCTGGATCGCGTCATCGGCCTCGAGGTCGGCGCCGACGATTACATCGCGAAGCCCTTCCATCTTCGAGAGGTGCTGGCCCGCATCCGCGCCGTCCTGCGCCGGAGCCCCCAGGCCTCAAGCTCCCAGGCCTCACCCCCCCGGGCCTCAAACCCGGACGCCGAGACCGCCAGGGCCGGCCGGGAAGCGGGTCGCCTCGCCTTCGCCGGCTGGACCCTCGACCCCCGGCGCCGTGAGCTGCGCGATTCCGGAGGCGTCGAGGTCGAGTTGACGACCGGGGAGTTCAATCTCCTGCTGGCCTTCCTCGAGGCGCCGAACCGCCCGCTCAACCGGGACCAGCTGATGGACAAGCTGGGCGGGCGCGACTGGAGCCCCTACGACCGCAGCATCGACACCCAGGTCGGACGGCTGCGCAAGAAGATCGAGGCCGACCCCAAGAACCCCGCGCTGATCAAGACGGTGCGCGGCATCGGCTACGTCTTCACGCCCGAAGTCGCGACGACCTGACCGCGGGCCCCTCAGTCCGCCTCCAGGATCCGCCTGAGCTGCATCGCCAGCTCCGACGTCCGGTAGGGCTTCGGCAGCAGGGCCTCGCCCGGCCCCGCAATGCCCCGCTGCGCGGCGTAGCCCGACGTGTAGAGAACCTTGACCTCAGGGTGTTTTTCCCGCACCGCCGCAGCGAGGTCGCGCCCGGTCATGCCCCCGGGCATGATGATGTCGGTGAACAGCAGCGCGATGCCGTCGTGAGCCTCCAGGGCGTCCAGCGCGGCCTGGCCGCTGCCGGCTTCGCGTACCCTGTACCCGAGCGAGCGTAGGCGCTGCGCCGTCACCTGGCGCACCCGGGCATCGTCCTCGACCACGAGAATGGTCTCACCCCGACCTTTCATGTCTTCGGTGCCGCCGCCCTCGGGTTCCGCCTGGGTGAGCGCCCCCTCCCAACGCGGCAGGAAGAGGCTGACGGTCGTCCCACGACCCGGCTCGCTCACGATCCGGGCGAAGCCGCCCGACTGCCTGGCAAAGCCATAGACCATGCTGAGGCCCAGGCCGGTACCAACGCCGGGCTCCTTGGTCGTGAAGAAGGGCTCGAAGGCCCGGGCCTGGACCTCGGGCGGCATGCCCGGACCGCTGTCCGAGACCGAGAGCCGGGCGTAGCTGCCCGGCCGGACGTCCGGATCGCCGGGCATGGCCTCGCCGTCGACCTCGGCGTTTTCCGTCTCGATGGTCACCCGCCCGCCTTCCGGCAAGGCGTCGCGGGCATTGAGGCAGAGGTTCAGCAGCGCGTTCTCGAGCTGGACCCAATCGCTGCGGACCTGCCAGAGGCCCGGCGATAGCACGATGCTGAGGTCGATGGCCTCGCCCAGGGCCCGCCGCAGGATATCGCCCAGGCCGAGGATCAGCTCGTTGAGATCGAGGCTCTGTGGCTCCAGGGAGCGGCGCCGGGCGAAGGTCATCAGGCGGTCGATCAGCTCGGCGCCGAGTTCGGCGGCCTCCTCCGCCTGGCGGACCAGGGATCGGGACTTGTCGTCCGTGACCCGGGTCTCGAGCATCTCCAGGTTGCCGATCACGACCGTCAGAAGGTTGTTGAAATCGTGCGCGATGCCGCCGGTGAGCTGGCCGACCGCCTCCATCTTCTGGGCGTGGTGGAGCTGCTCCTCGGCCGCCCTGCGGGCCGAGTTGTCGTGGATGATCCCGGTGAAGAGCCGCTGGCCGTCGAAGACCACCTCGCTGACCGACAGGCTGGCCGGAAAGGTGCTGCCGTCCTTACGCCTGGCCGGGAGCTCGCGGCCGATCCCGATCATCCGCCGCTTGCCGGTGCTCAGGTAGCGGCGGAGGTAGCCGTCATGCGCCCCGCGGTGGGACTCGGGCATCAGAAGGCTGATGTTTTGGCCGATCATCTCCGCTGCCGAGTAGCCGAAGAGCCGCTCCGTGGCCGGGTTGAGGCTTTCGATCACGCCCTCGTCGTTGATGGTTATGATCGCATCGACGGCGCTCTCCAGGATCGCCCGCAGGCGTGCCTGGCCCTCTTCGGCGGCGGCCCGGGCGTTGCTCTCGAGGCTCATGTCCACGCCGGTGCAGATCACCAGCTGCGGGTCTCCGGCGGCGTCGCGCAAGAGGTCGTGCGACCAGGATACCCAACGCCTGTCGCCGCTGCGGTGAATCAAGTGGCAGTCGCGTGCGCCGCCGGCCTGGTTCCGCAAGAGCGCCGCGATGCCGTGCTCCATCGCCTGCGCCTCCTCCGGCGGGACCAGGCAGTCCCAGATCGCGCGGCCGCGCACCTCGGCGAGATCCCGGCCGGTCAGGGCCTGGCAGGCCTCGTTCATAAGGAGGATCCGTCCCTCGGGGTCGAGCACGATGACGAGGGACGCCTCGGGGTCCAAGGCCTGCTCAGGGTGTTTCGACGCCACAGGATCGGACGGCATATCCGGGGTCCACTTGCTGATCGAGACCAAGGCCTCGCGCCCAGCCTAGCCGTTCGGCCCCGGAGGGTAAAAGGCCTTCAGGGAGACCGGCGATACCGGCCCAGGAGGCAGCGCAGCCCGATGGGAACCAGCAGGGTCGTCGTCACGGCGGTGATCACCAGGGCGGAGAAGAGGTGGCTGACGATCGGATTGGCCCCGGGATCAGTCCCGTCGCCGGCCACGAAGAGCCCGGACTTCTGGGCGATGCTGGCGATCACCAGCTCGACGGCGCCGCGGCCGCTGAGGCCGATCCCGATGGCCAAGGCGTGGCGTGGCCCGAATCCGCACCAATAGGCGGGAAGTCCGGCGCCGACCAGCTTGCCCAGAACGGCCAGCGCGATCAGGGCGGCGAGAAACCCCGGCACCGCCGCGAAGGCGCCGAGGTCGAGCTGCAGGCCGATCCAGGCGAAGAACACCGGCGCGGCGACCGCCGAGGTCACGGCGCCGACCACGGCCTTGACCCGTTCGTAGGTCTCGGTGCCGACCCGCTGCTTCTCGAAGAAGAGCCCGGCGACGAAGGGGCCGAGCACGAAGTGCAGGCCCAGCAGCTCGGCCAGGAGGCCCAGCGCGAGCGCGAGCAGGAGCAGGGCGCTCAGGCTCATGGCCCCGCCCTGGTTGGCGGGCAGCCAGCGCCACAGGCGCGCATAGACGAAAAGGCCGAGCCCGATCGCGACGCCGAAGAAGACCCCGACCGCGCCCAGCAGCAGGAGCAGCGCGGTCAGGTCCGGCAGATCGCCCCGCAGGATCAGATGGCCGGCGACCGCCAGCAGGACCAGCCCCAGGACGTCGTCGATCACCGCCGCGGAAATGACGATCTCGCCGACCGCCTGATGCAGCAGGCCGAGCTCCATGAAGACCTTGGCGGCGACCGGAATCGCCGAGATCGACAGACCGATCCCGATGATCAGCATTTGGCCCTGCTTCAGGTCGGAGGGCGGCAGGACCGCCCAGCCGAGCAGGCAGCCCAGGACCAGGGGCAGCAGCATGCCGCCGGCGGCGACCAGCACCGCCTCGCGGGAATGCTCGGCGATCTCCTTCGGCTCCATCTCGATGCCGGTCAGCAGGAGGAGCAGGAAGATCCCGGCCTCGCCGATCACCTCGACCGCCTCGCTGTCCTTCAGCCCGGCGAGCCACGGCAGCTCGACCGGGAGGCTGACCAGGGCCAGCGCCAGCACCACGCCGGCCAAAATCTCGCCGATCGAAGACGACTGGTGACAGGCGACCGCGAGCCGCCCGAAGATCCGCGCGAGCAGAAGGACCACCAGAACCTCGAGGAGCGCGGTCACGCGCCGCCGGCCTCGCGACGTGCCCGGTCGGCCTCCTCGGCCAGGCGCCGCAGGGCGGGCGAGACCTCGACCGGATAGGCCGGCGCCGGCGCCAGCGATCTCAGTGCCGGTGGCAGACGGCGCAGCTCCGCGGCCGCGTGGGCACGGGCCTCTTCCAGGCCGGGCAGCGGCGCGATGCGCGTCCCGGCCCGCATGACCGGCGAGACCAGGGCTTCCCCGCCTTGCCTGTCGCCATCGCAGGTCAGGATATCGCCGGCCATGACCGCGTCGCGGCCGTAGTGCCGGAAGACCTGCTTGCGGCCCGGCCAGGTCGCCTTGCCGGTCGAGACCTTACGCTTCGGCTGTCCGGCATAGGCCTGCAGCTTGTAGGCGCAGTCCAGCGCCGGCGCGTCCGAGGCCGTGGTCAGGCTGGTGCCGATGCCGTAGCCGTCGATCGGCACCGCCTCGGCCTGGTAGCGCGCCAGCAGGGTCTCGTCGAGGCCGCCGCTGGCGAAGATCTGGATGCGCCCAAGGCCTGCGCGGTCGAGGAGCCGGCGCACCGCCCGCGCCTCCTCGGCGAGATCCCCGCTGTCCAGGCGCACGCCGCGGACGGAGATCCCGCGCTGGGCGAGCCGGGGCGCCAGCCGGATCACGGTCCGCGCCGCGGCCAGGGTGTCGTAGGTGTCGAGCAGCAGCACCACGGCCTCGGGGCGGGCGCGCGCGAAGCTCTCGAAGGCGGCCTCTTCGTCGTCATGGGCCTGGATGAAGGAATGCGCCATGGTGCCGTAGACCGGGATGCCGTAGAGCCGGGCCGCCGGGGTGGTCGCGCTGCCGCTGAAACCGGCCAGGTAGCTCGCGCGCGCCGCCAGCAGGCCGGCCTCGGCGCCGTGGGCGCGGCGCAGGCCGAAGTCGACCAGGGTCTTGCCGGGCGCCGCCAGGACCATGCGCGCCGCCTTGGAGGCGATCACGGTCTGAAAGTGCAGGAGGTTGATGATCCGGGTCTCCAGCAGCTGCGCCTCCGGCAGCGGCGCGGTCAGACGCAGCAGCGGCTCGTCGGGAAAGCAGATCGTGCCCTCGCGCAGGGCGTGAAGCTCGCCGGTGAAGCGGAAGCCTTCCAAGTGGTCGACGAAGGCCTTGGAGAAGCGGTCGCTCTCACGGAGCCATTCGAGCTCGGCGGCCGTGAAGGCGGCGCGCTCGAGGAAGTCGACGACCGTTTCCAGGCCGGCCGCCATCAGGAAATTGCGGCCCGGCGGCAGCTTGCGCACGAAAAACTCGAAGACCGCGGTCTCCGTCATGCCGGCTTCGAGGTAGGCCTGGAGCATGTTGAGCTGGTACAGATCGGTGAGCAGCAGGCCGGTGCCGAAAGCGGGCTGCGGGCCTGACGGATCGTGCGAGAAAGCCATGGATCACGCGGCCGTCGAACGAGGGAGTAGGAGCCCTGTATGGGCTTTCCCAGGGTGCGGCCGGGGCGCCGCGGGCACCTTGACCCAAATCAATGGCTCCGGGGCGCCGGCGAA
Source organism: Kiloniellales bacterium (assembly GCA_022361275.1). Classification (GTDB taxonomy): domain Bacteria; phylum Pseudomonadota; class Alphaproteobacteria; order Kiloniellales; family JAKSBE01; genus JAKSBE01. The sequence goes on along the minus strand of JAKSBE010000157.1, from coordinate 6,447 downwards.
AGGCGATCAGAGGCTTTGCCCGGCGCTGCAGAATCTGTGAGCATGTCGGCCGGCGTGCCTTGACGACGAGGAGATGGAGACTTGCCCGGCGACATCAAAGGCGGCGAACCCCTGGCCGCAGAGCGGCTCTGCTGGCGCTGCGACACCTCCGGATGGACCTTCGAGACCACCGACGACCTCGAGGACCTCGGCGACGTCATCGGCCAGGCGCGCGCCGTCGAGGCGATCCTCTTCGCCGTGGACATCGCGCAGCCGGGCTACAACATCTTCGCGCTGGGCCCCGAGGGGCTGGACAAGCACGGCATCGTCCGCCGCTTCCTGGGGGCCAAGGCCGCCGAGCAGCCCGCCCCGGCCGACTGGTGCTACGTCAACAACTTCCGCGAGGCCCACGCGCCCAAGGCGATCGAGCTGCCGCCCGGCCGCGGCATGGCCTTGAAGGACGACATGGCCCGGCTGGTCACCGACCTGCACGACGTCCTGGTCAGCGCCTTCGAGAGCGAGGAGTACCGGACCCGCCGACAGGTGATCGAGGAGGAGCTGAAAGAGCGTCAGCAAGCCTCGATCTCGGAGGTCGAGGCGGCGGCCAAGGAGAAGGGCCTGACTCTTGTCCGCACGCCGATCGGCTTCGCCTTCGCGCCGGTCAGCGAGGGCAAGCTCGTCCCGCCCGAGGTCTTCGAGCACTTCCCCAAGGAGGCCCGGCAGAAGATCGAGACCGACATCGAGGCGCTGCAGAAACGCCTTCAGGCGGCGCTGGAGAAGACCCCGATCTGGATCAAGGAGACCCGCGAGAAGGTGCGGGCCTTGAACCAGGAAACCGCCGAACTGGCGGTCGGCCATCTGATCGGCGCCCTGCGCGACGCCTATGCGGACCTGCCCAAGATCATGGCCTATCTGACGGAGGTGCAGAAGGACGTGATCGGCAACGTCGAGCTCTTCCTGCAGCAGCCCCAGCAGGGCGCGGGCCCGCCCCCGGCTCGCCAAGGCGAGGTCGGCCGCGATCTCCTGCGGCGCTACCAGGTCAACCTGATCGTACACAACGGCGTCGCGGCCGACCGGACGGAGAACGAACGGCCGGAGGGCCGCGCGCCGGTCGTCTACGAGGACAATCCGACCTTCGACCGCCTGCTCGGCTACGTCGAGCACCGCGCCGAGCTCGGTGCCCTGGTCACCGATTTCAACATGATCCGCCCCGGGGCCCTGCACAAGGCGAACGGCGGCTACCTCATGCTGGACGCGCGCAAGGTCCTGACCCGTCCGCTCGCCTGGGACGGCCTGAAGCGCGCACTCTTCGCCAAGGAGATCCGGACCGAGCCGCTGGCGCAGATGGCCGGCCTGCTGAGCACGACCTCGCTGGAGCCGGAGCCGATCCCGCTCGACGTCAAGATCGTCCTGATCGGCGACAGCCAGCTCTACTACCTGCTGTCCTTCTACGACCCGGAGTTCGGCGACCTCTTCAAGGTCTCGGCGGACTTCGACGAGCTGATCGACCGCAGCGAGGCCAACGACCGGCTCTACGCGCGCCAGGTCGCGACCCTGGTCCGCCAGAACGCGCTGCGGCCCTTCGGGCGCGAGGCCGTCGGCCGGGTCCTGGAACAGGCGGCACGCCAGGCCGGCGACGCCGAGCGCCTCTCGGCCAAGACCGACACGGTCGCCGACCTGCTGCGCGAGGCCGACCACTGGGCGCAGACGGAAGGCCGCCAGGTGGTCGAGCGCGCGGACGTGCAGAAGGCGGTCGACAAGCAGATCTACCGCCAGGACCGCGTGCGCCAGCGCATGCAGGAGCAGATCACCCGCGGCACCGTGCTGATCGACGACCGCGGGTCCAAGGTCGGCCAGATCAACGGCCTCTCGGTGCTCAGCCTCGGCGGCTTCGCCTTCGGCCGGCCGAGCCGGATCACCGCGCGGGTCCGCCTCGGCCGCGGCGACCTGGTCGACATCGAGCGCGAGGTCGAGCTGGGCGGACCCTTGCATTCCAAGGGCGTGCTGATCCTTCGCGGCTTCCTCAGCTCGCACTACGCCAGCGACCGGCCGCTGTCGCTCTCGGCCAGCCTGGTCTTCGAGCAGTCCTACGGCGGCGTCGACGGCGACAGCGCCTCCTCGGCCGAGCTCTACGCCCTGCTCTCGGCCATCGCCGAGGTCCCGATCAAGCAGTCCTTCGCGGTGACGGGCTCGGTCAACCAGCACGGCGAGGTCCAGGCCATCGGCGGGGTGAACGAGAAGGTCGAAGGCTTCTTCGACCTCTGTTCCGAGCGCGGGCTCACCGGCGAGCAGGGCGTGCTGATCCCCGCCTCCAACGTCAAGCACCTGATGCTGCGCCCGGACGTGATCGAGGCCGTGCGGGACGGCCGCTTCCGGGTCTATCCCGTGACCACCATCGAGCAGGGCATCGAGATCCTGACCGGCCTGCCGGCGGGCCTGCGGGGTGCGGACGGCCGCTTCCCCGAGAACAGCCTCAACCATAAGGTCGAGGCCCGCCTGATCGCGCTGGCCGAGCAGCGCCGGGCCTTCGCCCGCGGCGAGGGCGACGAGGAGAGGCGATGATGGCAGCGGAAACGGAACTGGCGCTGCGCCGCATTCTGGTCGCGCTGGACGTCTCGGAGCAGAGCCGCGCGGCGCTCGAGGCGGCGGCACGGCTGGCCGGCGGGCTGAACGCCGAACTGGTCGGCCTGTTCGTCGAGGACAGCGACCTGCTGCGGATGGCCGAGCTGCCGGTGACCCGGCTGGTCGGCGCCCGCGGCACGGGGGCGCTCGACCCGGCCATGCTGCGCCGCGCCTTCAAGGTGCAGGCCGCGGCGGCCCGCGCGACCCTGGAGCGCACGGCCGAGCAATGGCAGATCAGGTGGTCCTTCCGGGTGGCCCGAGGCAGCAGCGCCGAGGCCGTCGTCGCCGAGGCCGGAGACTTCGACCTGGTGGCGCTGGGCCGCACCAGCCGGCCGGCGGTGCGGACCGCGCCGCTGGGCGCGACGGCGCGGCGCACGGCGCTGGCGGCCTCCTGCTCGGTGCTGGTCTCGCGCAGCGGCAAGCAGGCCGGCTGTCCCCTGGTCGCGCTCTACGAGGGCGGCACACGCGCGCTGCCGCTGACGGCGCAGCTCTCGCGGGTCTTCGCCTGTTCCCTGATCGTCGCGATCCTGGCCGAGACGCCGGAGCGCGCCGCGGCTCTGGAGGAGGAGGCGACGACCTGGCTGCGGGAGGCCGGACTTCACGGCCGGGTCGAGCGCCTGGACGCCGCCGAGGCCGTCGCGATCCACGACCTGGTCCAGCGCCGGGACGCGGGCCTGCTGGTCGTCGACCAGCGCGGCCCGCTGGCCGCGAGGCTCGACCTGGAAGGCCTGCTCGAAGCGCAGGAAGTGCCGGTCCTGCTCCTGCGCTGACGCGCCGGGGCGGCCCGCTACCGCCCACCCTCACCCTGAGCCTGTCGAAGGGTGAGGGTGGGCGGTAGCAGTTGTTTCACCTCATGCCGAACCTGTCGAAGCACGACCACCGGCAAGGGACTCGCGACCGGCCCAGCAAGCGGCTCGCGCCAAAGCACCCGGTCAGGCCGCTCCAGCGCCGACTCGGGATCGGCAAGGCCTGATACCGAGGAGCGCTCCTTGGTATCAGGCGGCTGCGCCGCTATGGCTTGTCCATCAGGCCGTGGACGTGAACGTCGCTGGCCCCCGCGTCCTGGAGCAGGCTGAGCGCCTTCTCCTCGTGCTCGTCGTCGCGGGTCCGGACCCAGAGCAGCAGGCCGCCGCGATCGAGCTGTTCCTGCAGGCCTTGTGCGTGCCGGTCGCCGACCAGACCGGCCAGGACCGAGCCGATCAGGCCGCCGGCACCGCCGCCGAGCGCAGCCGCGGCCGCCGCGCCGATGAGCGAGCCGCCGGTCGCGACCAGAGCCCCCGCCGTCGCCGCACCGCCGAGGTAGATCAGGCCGCCGATCAGGGCACCCTGGGCATCGCCGATGGCCTCGGTCGAGACGAAGGCCCGTCGCGGCGCTTCCGGATCGTCCTCCAGGTCCTGGACCCGTCGGTAGTGCTCGCCCAGCTTGGCCTCGACCGCGTGCTCGCCGGCCAGGAGGCTGATCTCGGCGCGGTCGAAGCCGTGGCTCATCAGACCGTCCACCGCCGCTTCCAGGGCCTCGGCGTCGTGGAAGACGCCGACCGCCTCGCGCACGAGACGATCCTGGGTTTCGGCTGGTCCTGTCATCGGCATGTCTCCCAAATGTGACCGAAGGGTCTTCGCCTCACGGCTGCAGCACGTAGCTGCCGGGCGCATCCGTCAGCGGCGGATAGCCGGCCTCGGCCGCGCCCAGTCCGGGAGGCGGCACCTGCCCGCTGGAGCGGGCCGCGAGCCAGGCCTGCCATTCCGGCCACCAGCTGCCGTCCCTGTGCGGCGTGCTGGCGACCCAGGTCTCCGGATCCACGTAGTAGTCCGTCTCCTTCTTGGTCGCGACCTGATAGGAACGGTTGCGGCGATCCGGTTCGCTGACCACGCCGGCGTTGTGCCCGCCCGTGGTCAGCAGGAACGTGGTCTGGGTGTCCGCGAGGAGTTGGATCTTGTAGACCGAGCGCCAGGGCGCGACGTGGTCCTTGGTCGTCCCGACGGCGAAGACCGGCGCCCGGATGTCGCTGATCGCGACCGGACGCCCCTCGACCTCGTAGCGGCCGCCCGCCAGGTCGTTGTCGAGGAAGAAGCGGCGCAGGTATTCGGAATGCATGGCGTAGGGCATGCGGGTGAGATCGGTGTTCCAGGCCATGAGGTCCGACATCCCGCGCCGCTTGCCGAGCATGTAGTCCTGCACCAGGCGCGACCAGATCAGGTCGTTGGAGCGGAGCAGCTGAAAGGCCCCCGCCATCTGATGGGTATCCAGATAACCCTGGTCCCACATCAGGCTCTCCAGGTAGTCGACCTGGCTGTCGTTGATGAAGAGCATCAGCTCGCCGCCGTGGCGGAAATCGATCTGTGCCGCCAGGAGCGACAGGCTGGCAAACCGCGGATCGTCCTTGCGCGCCAGGGCGGCCGCAGCCATCGCCAGCAAGGTGCCGCCCAGGCAGTAGCCCACGCCATGGACCGCGCGCTCCGGCACCACGGCGCCGATGGCGTCCAAGGCCGCCAGGATGCCAAGGCGGCGATAGTCGTCGAGCCTCAGGTCCCGGTCCTCGGAGGTCGGGTTGCGCCAGGAGATCATGAAGACCGTATGGCCGCGCGCGACCAGATACTTGACCAGCGAGTCGTGGGGCGAAAGATCGAGGATGTAGTACTTCATGATCCAGGCCGGGACGACCAGCACCGGCTCGGCGAAGACGGTCTCGGTCGCCGGCGCATATTGGATCAGCTCGATCAGGCGGTTGCGCAGGATCACCTTGCCCGGCGTCACCGCCACGTCGCGTCCGACCCGATAGCGCTCGGCCCCCGCCGGCGGCTTGCCGGCGACGGCGCGCTCCCAATCGTCGATGAAGTGTTCGGCCCCGCGCAACAGGTTGACGCCGCTCTCGCGCAGCGTCGTCTCCCTGACCTCGGGGTTGAGCCAGGGCAGGTTCGAGGGCGAGACCATGTCGAGCAGTTGCCGGGTCACGAAGTTCACGATCCGCTCGTTACGCCGGTCCATGCCGCGCAGGTCGCTGGTCGCGACGTGCCACCACTGCTGGGTCAGCAGAAAGCTCTGGTAGAGCAGGTTGTAAGGCCACCGCCGCCAAGCCTCGTCGCCGAAGCGCTTGTCCTGCGGCAAGGGCTCGATGCAGGGCGGCGCCTCGGGATCGGCCAGGGCCTGCTGGGCATGGAGCGCCAGCCGCAGGCTCTTGCGGACGGCTTTCTCGGCGAGCTGCGCCCCCTTGCTCGGCGAGAGGCCGATATGGAGCAGCCAATCCAGGTAGGCGAGCCAGAGAACGCTGGGCGAGACGCCCGCGGTCAGGCGCGCAAGGTTGGCCGCCAGCGCTCGGTCGAGGCTGTCATATTTGTGCTCATGCGGCTCGAAGGCCGCCGACGGCCCCGAGCCGTCGCACGGTGAAGCGGCTGCCGGACAGGGCTGCAGGGAATCGGCCGTAAACACCCCCTTCGCGGCCGAGGCCTTGGACGAGGCGCTGCGCTCGACGCTCCTGCCGGACCCCCGCCTCCCGGCCTTTGCCGATAAAGGCGGTACAAGGGTGCCGGGGGCGGTCGAAGCGCGTTTCTCGTCCATGGCGTCCCAGCATCCCTTGCCCGGCGAACCGAAGGCCCGAAAGCAGCGCAGGGGAACTGCCCGAGCCTCGTAGCCAGGCTAGCGATGCAACCAAGCTCCGACCTTGACGTGGGTCAAAGCGCGGCCAACCCGGATCCGGCCGACCGGCCCGCTGTCCGCCGGCTCTGTCACGACATGCCGGACCGCGCCCTGGAGCGTCCCGAGAGGATCGCCGAAAAGCCGGTCCGGCGGACGCCACCGGAGGAGGCCAAGAAGGGCATCGCCGAGGCGCTGCTGTCAGCTTGCCGTGG
>JAKSBE010000573.1 GCA_022361275.1 Kiloniellales bacterium | reverse complement strand
CGCGCCGACAGACTTTCTCGCGTCCGGCGACTTCCTGCTCCGACTCGAGCTGCCGGCATCCTTCGACAGCCGCGCGCTTCCTCGGCGAACACAACGTCACTTGAGGATTCATCGGCTGAACGGCAGCGTCGCAGCGTCGCTTGACCCCCGTCGGCGGGGGCCGCTATAACCGCGGCATTATGAGCACGCGCTTTCACCTGATGCGCCGAGCCTCCTCGCTCGGCATCCCGGTCCGCCCGACCGGGCTCTAACGCGCGCGCCTCGTTCCTTCTCGCTCAGACTGACAGCCTAGAGACCGGAGCGCGCCTTCCGAGGGCGCCGCTCGAGGTCGAGGTTCGATCCCCGGCGCCCGGAGGTCCCTCCAGCGGAGTCCTTCGATGCCTTGGACGCAGGAAACCGAAGAGAACGCGAAAGCCGCCCGGCCCTTCGGTGGTCCCTGGGGCCGGGAAAGTGCGGCGCTGATCCGCCTGGCCCTGCCGATCATCCTGACCGGACTCGCCGAGATGGCGATCAACGCCACCGACATCGTGATGATGGGCTGGCTCGGCCCGCAGGCCCTGGCGGCCGGAATCCTCGGCGGCCACTTCTACGCCTTCGTGCACTTCTTCGCGCTCGGGGTCCTGGCCGCGGTCGCGCCGATGATCGCCCAGGCCCTGGGCGCCCGGCAGTTCCGGACGGTCCGGCGCTCGGTGCGCCAGGGGCTCTGGGTCGCCCTGACCCTGGCCCTGCCCGGGGTGGTCCTGGTGCTCAACACCCGGCCGATCCTCGAGCTCCTGGGCCAGTCGGCGGCGCTGACCCCGCTCACGGAATCCTACCTGGACGCCCGGGTCTGGGGCTACCTGCCCGGGCTCTGGTTCCTGGTCCTGGCGCATTTCTGCAGCGCGCATTCCAGGCCCCGGGCGGTCCTCTGCGTCACCCTGGTCGCGATCGCCGTCAACGCCCTGGGCAACTACGGCCTGATGTTCGGCAACTTCGGCCTGCCGCGGCTGGAGCTGGTCGGCGCCGGGATCTCCAGCGCCGCGGTGCAGAGCTTCGCGGCGACGGCGCTGCTCGTCTTCGTGCTGACCGACCGGCGCTTCCGCCGCTATCGTATCCTGGCCCGAATCTGGCGCGCCGACTGGGCCCGCTACCGCGAGATCTTCAGAGTCGGCCTGCCGATCGCCGGCACCGTGCTCGCCGAGATCGGCCTCTTCCTCGGCTCCAGCCTGCTGCTGGGCTGGCTCGGCGAGGCCCAACTGGCCGCCCACGCGGTGGCGATCCAATGCGCCGCCATCGCCTACATGATCCCCTACGGGCTCGGCCAGGCGGCGACCGTGCGGGTCGGTCTGGCCGTCGGCACGCGCGACGCCGCCGGCGCGGCCCGGGCCGGCTGGACCGCCCTGGTCTGGGGCTGCGGATTCATGGTGCTGCCGGCCCTGGTGTTCTGGCTCTGGGCACGGCCCCTGGCCGGGGTCTTCCTCGATTCGGCGGACCCGGCGAACGCGGCGGCGCTCGACTTCGCCGTGGCCTTCCTCGGCATCGCGGCCGTGTTCCAGCTGGTCGACGGCGCCCAGTGCATCGCCAACGGCGCCCTGCGCGGGCTGAAGGACACGCGGATCCCCATGCTGCTGGCCGGGGTCAGCTACTGGCTGGTGGGCTACGGCGCGGCCCTGGTCTTCGGCTTCCAGTTCGGCTGGGGCGGGGTGGGGGTCTGGATCGGCCTGGCCTTCGGCCTGGCGACCGCCGCCTTCGCCCTGACCTGGCGCTTCATCGACCGGCTGCGGGCGTTGCGGCCGGCGCGACTCCCACTGTCGATTCCACAAGAGGGCGTGTAGACTGGCCGTCATACTCGGGAGGATAGAGACGGATGCCGCGACGGGTTCGCATCACCATCGGCGAGGTCGCGCTGGCGGTCGAGCTTCTGGAGACACCGACGGCGGCGGCGATCTGGTCCGCCCTGCCCATCGAGTCCGAAGCCCTGACCTGGGGCGACGAGGTCTATTTCTCGACCCCGGTCTCGGTCGAGCCGGAGCCGGAGGCGCGCAGCGTCGTCGAGGCCGGCGAGATCGTCTTTTGGATCGATGGCGACGCCATTGCGATCGGCTATGGGCCGACCCCGGTCTCGCGCGGCGACGAGATCCGGCTGGCCTCGCCGGCCAACGTCTGGGCCGCCGCCCTGGGTGACGTCCGGATCTTCGATGCCGTCGAGGCCGGGGACGAGGTCCTGGTCGAAGCGCTGCCGGAGGGGTGAGCGGCCATGGCGCAGGAGATCCCGACGCCCGCGCGCTTCCCGGCGCCTCTCGACCGCGAGGCGCCGGCTTGGCGCAATCGCGGCTTCTCCCTCCACGACGGCACCACGGCCGGGCTCTTCGGCGCCGGGCTCTTCGGCTACGACTGACCCGCGTCAGCAACGGGCCGCGGTGCGCCGGCAGGCGATGATCGCGCGCCCTGCGGGGACTCGCATTGGCATGCTGGGCGCGACGACGCAGTGGTATTTATCACAACCGGTGGCTGCGATGCCTGGCATGCTCTTAACCTCACGGCGCTAGCTTGTCGCGTTGACGCAGCGCCGCCCCGGAACCGGGCACAGCCATCCGGGGTGCGTCGGCAAGCGGTTGACCAAAATGGAGTTTCCGGCCGGAGACCGGGGCGTCTCGCCGCGGTCTTTTCGGGTGTGTCGAGGGAGGCGGAATGACGGCAGATCCGGCGGCCTCAAGGCGAAGCCCCGGGCTTGGCAGGTGCCCGCTTTCGCCTCCCGACTCGGCTGTGTCCAACAGAGATTCCGTCCTCCGCAAGATCGAATCCCTTTTTCTCGCCCGGCAGCGGCTGACCTACGCGGCCTGGCGGGCGGGCTATGCCGAGGATGCCGAGCTGGCGTCGATCACGGGTAGCCTGATCTGGAGCTTCGAGGGGGCCGGCGCGCCCTGCGGCGGCATGCCGAGCGACGGCGGCCTGCGCGGTCTCCAGGACCGCGAGATCGAAGCGCCGTCCGGCGAGGCCGGCATCGTCCTCTGGCATCCGGTGACGGCCTCTGCGGAGGAGGTGCTGGCCTGGCGCCACCGCCTGCAGGCCCTGGGGATCAGCCAGCCCTTTCGGCAGGCCCACCGGGAGAGCTATGCCCTGACCGAAACGGATCGGCGCACCGGCAGCTATTCCAAGCGCTTCGCGGCTCATACCCTCGACCAGGAGCGCTTCGCAATGCTCTGCCGCCAGCGCGGCTGGAGCTATGAACTGCAGGGCATGGCCGGCGGCTTCAACGTGCCGACCCTGGCCCTCGAGGCCTGGGGCCTCACCGCCGAGTTCTGGATCGCGCCTCTGGCGACGGCAGGGCCGGCCGCCGCCGATCTTCCCCATCTGACGACCGATCAGGTCTGCTTCCGCGATCTTGACGGCGAACGCCTGCCCCTGGCGTCGGTCCCCGAGGTGGTGTTCTCGGAAGTTCTGCGCGACGTCGATCTCTTCGTCGCCGGGGCCGGCGTCGGCGCCGTCGAGCGCCTCTGAGCGCCGAAAATCCCTCGGTCCGGGGTCGGCGCCGGGCCGCCGCGTGTAACCGCTTGAACTTCCATTGCATCGAAGTTCCGCTATGCTGCCAATGCGGCATGCTGGTCCGTGGAAAGGTAAGCCTTGGCGAGCTTGAGCGAAGAGGCAGGGAGAGACGCCGCCTCGCGGCCGGCCGGACCGGTCGAGGTGCGGGAGCAGGCGGGCGCCCGGGCGCTGATCCTGCGGGGCGACTGGACCGCGCCGTCGCTCGTCGCCTGCGAGCGGGCGCTCTCGGCGCAGCTCGGAGGCGTCCCGCTCCGCGGCGGGGCCGAACGGCTCCGCTTCGACTTGGCGAACCTGGGCCGCATCGATACCGCCGGGGCCTGGCTGATCCAGCGCGAGGTCAAGGCGCAGGAAGCGGCCGGCCTCGCGGTCGAGGTCACCGGCGCGACCGAGGCGGTCGCCACGCTCCTGGCCAAGGTCACGCGTCACGACGTCGCGCATCCGCCGATCGAGCCGCCCTACGTCAACCCGGTCGTCGCGATGATCGAGCGCCTCGGCGCCGGGACCTTCTCGGTGGTGCGGGCCGCGGCGGAGCTGGTCAACTTCCTGGGCCTCCTGCTGGTGACCCTGGGCCGCAGCCTGGTCCAGCCGCGGCGGCTCCGCCTGGTGTCCATCGTCAGCCACATGGAATCGACCGGGCTCAACGCCATGCCGATCGTCGGGCTGCTCAGCTTTCTGATCGGCATCGTCCTGGCCTATCAGAGCGCCGACCAGCTGGCCAAGTTCGGCGCCGAGATCTTCACCGTCAACATCGTCGGCATCGGCGTGCTGCGCGAGATGGGCGTGATCCTGACCGCGATCATCGTCGCCGGCCGCTCGGGCAGCGCCTTCACCGCGCAGATCGGCACGATGAAGGTGAACCAGGAGGTCGACGCCATGATGACCATCGGCCTCGATCCGATCGAGGTCCTGGTCGTGCCGCGGGTCATCGCGCTCTCGATCACCCTGCCGCTGCTGACTTTCTATGCCGACATCATGGGCCTGCTCGGCGGCGCGGTCATGGCCAACGCCGCCCTGGACATCTCCTTCGTGCAGTTCCTGCGCCAGCTGAACGACGCGGTCACCCTCAGCACCTTCTGGTTCGGCGTCTGCAAGGCCGTGCCCTTCGCCTTCGTCATCGCCATGGTCGGCTGCTTCGAGGGCCTGAAGGTCAAGGGCGACGCGGCGTCGGTCGGTGAACAGACGACCCGCTCGGTGGTCGAGGCCATCTTCCTCGTGATCGTGATCGACGCCGTGCTGTCGGTCTTCGCCTCGGTGATCGGGATATGAACGCGCAACACCGGGAAAGCGTCATCCGGGTCACCGGCCTGCGGACCCAGTTCGGCCGCCAGATCATCCACGACGGCCTCGACTTCGAGGTCCGGCGCGGCGAGATCATGGGGATCGTCGGCGGCTCGGGCACCGGCAAGTCGGTTCTGCTGCGGACCGTCATCGGGTTGATCACTCCGGCCGCCGGCCGGATCGAGGTCCTCGGCCGCGATCTGGACGCGCTCTCCGCCCGCGAGCGCCTGGAGCTGCAGCGCCGTTGGGGCGTCCTGTTCCAGGACGGCGCGCTCTTCTCCTCGCTCACGGTCGGCCAGAACATCGCCGTCCCGATGAAAGAGCACCTCAAGCTGCCGGCGGCGTTCAGCGGCGAGCTGGCGGCGCTCAAGATCCAGATGGTCGGTCTGCCGCCCGAGGCTTGCGGCAAGTACCCTTCGGAGCTCTCGGGCGGGATGCGCAAGCGGGCCGGCCTGGCGCGGGCGCTGGCGCTGGATCCGGAGATCGTGTTCCTCGACGAACCGACGGCGGGGCTGGACCCGATCGGCGCGGCCAACTTCGATCAGCTGATCCTCGACTTGCGCAACGCGATGGGATTGACCGTGGTGATGGTGACACACGACCTGGACAGCCTGCACACCATTTGCGACCGGGTCTCGGTGCTTGTTGACAAAAAAGTCAAGGTCGGCACCATTGCCGAGCTGATGGAGGATCCCCATCCCTGGATTCAGGATTACTTCCGAGGGCCTCGTGGCCGGGCTGCCTTGGGGGATGACGTGATCGAGCGCGTGGGGGTATGACGCATGGAGACTCGCGCCAACTATCTTCTGGTCGGCAGTTTCGTCCTGGCCCTGATCCTCGGCCTGATCGGCTTCGTGATCTGGCTGGCCAAGGTCCAGTTCGACACCCAGTTCGCCCGCTACGACATCTACTTCGAAGATTCGGTGAACGGCTTGCAGGTCGGCGGCCCGGTCAAGTATCGCGGCATCACCGTCGGCGAGGTGACCTCCATCGTGATCGATCCCACCGACGTCGCCCGGGTGCTGGTGACCATCGAGGTCGAGGCCGACACTCCGGTGCGCGCGGACACCGTCGCGACGCTGAGCCTGCTCAGCCTGACCAGCGGTGCCCTTTTCATCCAGCTTGCCGGGGGCACCCATGACGCCGCGCCGCTGGTCGCCAAGGCGGGTCAGCGCCTCCCGGTGATCGAGTCCGAGCCCCTGGCTCTCGACAAGCTGATCGGCAGCATCGACGACATCCTGATCGAGGTCGCCGACATCCTGAACGAGGAGAACCGTGAGGCGATCGCCGACACCCTGAAGAACGTCGCCAGCATCACCGGGGCGCTCGCCGAAAGGCGCGATGAGCTCGACCAGCTGATCGCCGACGCCTCCGCGACGGCATCGAGCCTGCGTGGCGCCGCCGAAAGCGTCCAGACCTTGACGCAACGCCTGGACAACGCCGTCGTCGGCGTCGTCGAACAGGTGGAATCGATGCTCGGCGCCTTCGAGGACGTCGGCCGCAACCTGGACGGCGTCGTTGCCGACAACGCCGGCGACATCGAATCGACCATCAACGACCTCCGGGCCATGGCCGACGGGATGCGCAAGCTGTCCGACGAGGCCCAGGCTCTGGTGGCCGAAAACCGCGGGCCGATCCGCGACTTCACGCAGACCGGGCTCTACGAGCTGTCGACGCTTCTGACCGAAGCGCGCGAACTGGTGGTGTCTTTCCAGCGCGTGGCGACCGAAGTCGAACGGGATCCGGCGCGTTTTCTCTTTGGCGATCAACAGCAGGGCTATGAAGCAGGTCTCGAAACCGGCCAATAGGCAGCCCGGCGCCGCGCCCGCAGGGCGGCACGGCTTGGGCGCAGGCAACAGGATCGCGCGGCGACGGCTCCTCCGCTTGGCGGCGGCCGGCCCCCTGGCCGCCCTGGCTGCGGCCTGCGAACTCTCGGTGCCGGGGCAGGGGCCGCCGCCCAACCTCTATCGCCTGACGCCGAAGAGCCGCTTCCGCGAGGATCTGCCCCAGGTCGGCTGGCAGCTGATCCTCGAGCCGCCGATCGCCGATGCCAGCCTGAACACGACCCGGGTCGCCCTGCAGCGCGATCCCACGCAGCTCGAATACTACGCCCGCTCCAGCTGGACCGACCTGGCGCCGCAGATGGTCCAGACCCTGATGGTCGAATCCTTCGAGAACTCGGGCCGGATCGTGTCGATCGGCCGTGAGGCCATCGGCCTGCGCGCGGACTTCGTCCTCAAGTCGGAGCTGCGCGAGTTCCAGGCCGAGTACTTCCAGGGCGGCAGCCCCCAGGTCCGCGTTGCGATCAACGTCAAGCTGGTGCAGATGCCGCGGCGGCTGATCGTCGGCTCGACCAACTTCGAGCAGGTCGGCCTGGCCGAGGCCGACAACATGTCCGACATCATCGCCGCCTTCGACGAAGCCCTCGGCAAGGTCCTGCGCCGCCTGGTCGAATGGACCATCCTGACCGGCGAGGAGAACAGCCAGCAGGCCTGAGCCTGCCTATTGCCCCACTATGCCCCATGGGCCTCTACAGGAAGGCCTTGGGATCTCTGATCGGCTCTTCCCGATAGAGCAGCAGCCAGCCCTTGATCGCCCGATAGACGACCCAGAGCCAGGCGGCCCCCAGGAAGACCCAGCCGATCAGGAAGATGGTCGTGAAACTGCCGACCAGGGTGACCGGCAGGGCGATCCAGAAGGTCCGGATCTGCCAGAGGTAGTGCGATTCGAGCCAGGTGCCCCGGGCGCCGTCGCGGTTCACATGGGCCAGAATGACGGCGATGACGACCAGCGGCGCCGAGACGCCGAGCAGCAGCGAGGCGTAGAGGCCATAGGCGATATGCGCCCAAAGGGTGTCGGGCAGCGCCGGGATGGTCAGCGCGGCGTCCCGCTCGCTCGGCGCGGTCTGCGGCGGTGGCGCCGCGCTCCCGACCCGTCGGCCGAAGAGCGGAGCCAAGTCCGGGTCGTCGCGGGCGATGCGCCAGTCATCGCTGCCCTCGCGGGCCAGCAGGGAATGCGGGCTGATCCTGCCCTCACCGAGGTAGCGGGCGATCTCGTCCCGGCCGTAGGGGCCGTGGTTCTGGTCTCCGACCTTGAGATACCATCGGGGCGCGCCGTCGCCGAAAGCCTGTGCCGCTGTGCTCATGATCCCCTTCCTTCCCGGCGCGGCCTTCCACGGCTTCATCGACCCTCCGCGCGCCGTTCCTGGGAGATTTGGGGTCGCGCCGGCCGGGAATCCAGGCTCGGGACGGCAGTATCTTTCCAATTCAATGGTTTGGGGGTGATTTCGGTGCCGTCACGCCGATCATGCAGTCCCGGGTCACCAGCGCCGCGAGCCTGGCCTCGTCCCAGCCCTCGGTGCCCGCCGGACGCAGCGGCAGGACCATGTAGCGCATGTCCGCAGTGGAGTCGTGGACCCGCAGCTCGACGTTCTCCGGGATCTCGGTGCCGAACTCCCGCAGCACGGCGCGCGGCTCGCGCACCACCCGCGAGCGGTAGGCGCGGGCCTTGTACCAGTCCGGCGGCAGCCCCAGCAGGTAGCGCGGGTAGCAGGAACAGAGCGTGCAGACGATCACGTTGTGGACCTGCGGGCTGTTCTCGACCACGACCAGGTGGGTCGGGCCCATATCGATGCTCAGCTCGGCGCAGGCGGCCGAGCCGTCGGCCAGCAGCCGGGACTTGAAGCCGGGGTCGGTCCAGGCCCGGGCGACGACCCGGGCGCCCTGTGCAGGGCTGCGCGCGTCCATCGCCTCGACCGTGGCGCGGACCTCGTCGGCGGTCAGGATGCCCTTCTCGATCAGCAGTTCCCGGACCGCGATCTCCATCACCTGGTAGTAGCTGAGGGGGCCGTCCTGGTCGGACGGCGGCGCGTGGTCGTGGTCGTGACTCATGGCTCGCTCTTGCCTCCTTGCAGGGGTTCCAGCCAGTGCTCGTAGATCTCGACCTCGACGCAGTCACCGCCCCGACCCTGGTCGTCGGGCCAGACCTCGTTCTGGGCGAAGCGGACCCGGTAGAGGGGGCGGGCTGGCTGGCCGTCGCGGCCGTAGGCCAGTTCCTCCGGGTTGGGGAAGCTGCCGCAGATCCGCTCGATCACGCCGGTCTTGCCGCGCACGTAGGTCGGGGTCCGCAGGTGTCCCGACGGACGGGCGTCGCGGACGCGCACGCGCTCCCCGGGGGCGAAGCGGGCCACGGCCGTCAGCCCCCGCCGTCCGGGTCCGCTGCGGCGCGGCCCTCGACCTCGGCCATCTTGCGGCCGAGTTCGTCGCTGGTCAGGACGCCCTTCTCGAGCAGGTTCCCGGTGACCGAGGCGATCCAGCGCTCGTAGTAGGTCATCTCCTCGTAGGCGGCCGCGCCGAGCTGCTCGATGCCGCGGCGCAGCTCGTCGACCCGCAGCAGGCGGCGCTGCGGGTCGGACAGCAGCACCAGCAAGGCGTCGACCCGCTTTTCCCAAAGCGCGTAGTCATGCTCGCTGCGCTCGACCGGCCCGGCCGGCAGGCCGCCCATGTCGTGGACGCCGCGCCCAGGCTCGCTCATCCCCGTCCTCCTTGGTTCCCCGTCAAGCTTGCCCCAGCTGCGAAGGCCGTACAAGCCGCTGTCGGGGTGAAGGGGGCGGAGGGTTTACCCGGCCTTAATCGCAATTGCCGAAACTCTCGGACCCGCCGGCGGCCGGATCACGCCGGCCGCCGGCGGACTGGCAGTCCCGAGACACGGATAGGTGATCACAATGGGCAGCATGTGGACGGGGGCGCTCGGCCAGCTCGAAAGCGAGGTGCTTTCGAGCGGATCGATCAGCGCCGAGAGCGTATTGAAGCTGCGTCGCAGCATCTACGGCGACGGCGAGATCAAGCAGGACGAAGCCGACTTCCTGTTTCACCTGAACCAGAAGAGCGGCGCCAACGATCCCGCCTGGGACGATTTCTACGTCGAGGCCCTGACCGACTACTTCGTCTGGAAGCGCGGCCCCAATGGCGCCCTGAACGACGACGATGCCGGGCAGCTGATCGACTGTATCGGCGGCGACAATCTGATCGAGCATCCGACCGAGCTGAAGCTCCTGAGCAACATCCTCTATCGGGCGCAGAGCGTGCCGCGCAGCCTCTGCGCCTTCGCGCTCAAGGCGGTGCGCGACAGCGTGCTTTCGGACAATCCGAAAGTGATCGGGGCCGGCCGCCGCCCCGGGGTCATCGACGCCAGCGACGTGCTGATGATTCAGCGGATCATCTACGGCATGGGGTCCGACGGTGGTATCGCGATCGACAAGGACGAAGCCGAGCTGCTCTTCGACCTCAACAACCGCAGCGCCAAGGCCGCCAACGATCCCTCCTGGACCACGCTCTTCGTCAAGGCGATCACCATGTACATCCTCTACAAGGGCAGCTCGCCGAACCGAATCGACCAGGACGAGGCGTCTTGGCTGACCGCCCACATCGAGGCGGACGGCCAGCACGACTCGGCGGAAAAGGACCTTCTCGCCTACCTGAAGCGCGAGGCGGAATACATCCACAGCGATCTCGATCCGCTGATGGCGAAGCTCGGGATCGACTGACGTTCCGGTTCTGCAGGGGAAGCCGAAGGGGGCGGTCGGGCCGAGGCTCGGCCGCCCCCTTTCCGTTCGGGTGGGTCTGCCACGCGGCTCCCGGCCGCTGGGTCGGCAAAAAAAGAGAAGGGTTTGGTTTGCCGCAGCAAGGCTGTTAATCTCTTCCTAACCACAACCCGTAAGAATTCCGTCGCCGCAGGAGGCAAAGACGGGTGCCGGATCCTGGCTGACGGCAGGGTGCGAGGAGCGACGAAGTGGCGGAAGGCAAGGGGCGTACGCAAAATGCCGCCACAATCCTCGCGCAGTCTATACGGCAGTCGGCCGGCCTTGCCGGGTTCCTGACCCGGGGGATTCGAGAGCATTCGACGGTCATGCGGAGAGTCCATCGTTCCGACCGAAGCGAGCGGGTGCCGCTCTTGAGGGCGCAGCGTCTGCTGCGCGGTGTCGAGGCGCGGACCGAGGCCCGCCGTCCGGCGGTTGTCGGCCCCCCGGGGGTGACCCGGGTCGGTCCGGATCTGGTCATCCGCGGGGTCGTCGAAGGTCGGGGACGGATCGAGATCCAGGGCAAGGTCGAGGGCCACGTGACGTGCCGGGAGGTGCGCGTGGCGGAGGGCGGACGGTTAGAGGGCTCGGTGATCGCCGAGCTGGTACAGATCGGAGGCGCCGTCGAGGGCCCGGTTCGGGCCACGACGGTGGAGATAGCGAAGACGGCTAGGGTCGTGGGCAACATCACCCACCTGAACTTGTCCGTCGAAGCGGGTGCCTACCTCGAGGGCCGCCGGCCGTGGCGGCCAAGGCCTTTAGGCGACAAGCAGGAACAGTTTACATTTGCGGAGACGGATTGACATGTTCAGCAAGAGCGATAAGCCGACCTCGACCGACAGCAACACCTCGCCCGCGCCGGCGCCGTCGGCGGCACCCAAGGTAGCGGGCGTACCTTCGATCATCTCCTCCGACCTCAAGGTGGTCGGCGACCTGGAAAGCGATGGCGATCTGCAGATCGACGGCAACGTCGAGGGCGACGTTCGCAGCAAGAACGTGATCATCGGCGAGAGCGCGCACATCAAGGGCCAGATCTCGGCCGACACCGTCAGGGTCTGCGGCCGGGTGGACGGCGAGGTCCGGGCCGACAAGGTCGTCCTGATGAAGACCGCCCAGGTGACCGGCGACATCGTCCACAAGAGCCTCTCGATCGAGGCCGGTTCCTCCTTCGAGGGCAACTGCCGGCGCATGGAGGCCGGCGGCGGCAAGGCCGCAGGCAGCGACAAGGTCCAGGCCCTCAAGCCTTCTCCCGCGGGCCCTTCTCCCGCGGGCAACGTCCAGCCGGCCGCGGGCTGAGCCGCGAGGGCGTGCCCGGGCGTGTCCGCCGGGCGCACCCTTCCGGGCAGGATGATCGGGCGGTCGGGGCGCGCCGTCGCTTTCTTCCGATGACGCTTCGGGCTCTTGATCTGGCTCTTGGCAGGTGATCGCCGCCGCGAAGCGGCCTCAGCGACGCCGCAGTTCTGCGATGACGGGCAGGTGGTCCGACCCCAGGTCGGGGCCGACGCGGCGCGCCACCGCCTCCATCCCCCGGCCCAGGAGCACGTGGTTGATCGGCAGGCCGAACAGCGGATTGCGGCTGAACCAGGTCGCGCTCAAGGGAAAGCCCAAGGCGCTGTCCCGCAGCCGTCCGACCGCGAGGGCCTCCGTGAAGATCGGCGACCAGGGCGAGGTGTTGAGGTCGCCCAGCAGCACCACGGCGCCTGCCGGCGCGCGTTGCGCCTTGCCTGCCGCGAGGCGGATCTGCTTGTCGCGCAGCGGACTGGCCCCAAGCGGGTTGGCGGCGTGCAGCCCGACGACCGTGACGCAGCCCTTCCGGCCAGCCGCCGTATTCGGGCAGACCCGGGCGCTCAGCACCGGAAGTTGGGCCGCGATCCGCCGGTCGAACCTCACCCCGCGCAGCGGATGGCGGCTGATCAAGACGACGTCGAAGGGCGAGGCGACCCGGTCCACGGCCTGATGGGGGTAGCCCTTGCGCAGCCGCTTGAGCCAGGTCCGGGCGTCCGGCGGCAGCTCGGTCAGCAGAGCGAAGCCCGGCTTCTCGCTGTCCAGGAAGGCCTCGACCGCATCCAGGTCGGCGTTGCCATGGTGCAGGTTGAAGGTCATGGCCTTGAGGCTGGGCGACTGGGCGGCCTCGGCGCCGTCGAAGGGGTCGGAAAGGTAGGGCCATACCGGGTAAAGGTTGACCAGCAGAAGGGCGCTGGCCAGGGCCGCTCCCGAGGCCGAGCGCGAGGCCATGGCGATCACCAGCAGGATCGCCGAGCCGACGGCGAGCTGGACCTTGAAGTGGCTGAACAGCTCCAGGACCCAATGCAGGTCCCCGACCAGGCCGGCCAGCGTCGCCCCGAGCCCGCACAGCAGGCCGATCAGCAGGACCGCGTGTAGCGCCAGCTTGCCCAGGTATCTCATCGACTGCCTTCTGCCTCAGGATCTTGGCCAGATCATGGCCGCCTTACGCTTGTTGCCGCTATGCCCGGTCCGAAGGGTCAGTCGTAGACGCGCTCGAACATCAGGCCGAAGATCTCGAGGGGCCGGCGGATCAGGCGGATCGGCGCCCGGTGCCCCTGCAGCTCGGAGAAATACCATTCATGGCGCGCGTAGGCCTCGCCGAGCATCGCCCGGGAGGCCTCGCCGCTGAGCGCCGCGGCGCAGTGGTGGACCGTCGTGGAGTCGGCCAGCCGCGGCGGCACCCTCAGGTTCTCGCTGCCCAGGTTCAGGCAGGGCGTTTCCTCGATGGTCAGGATGCCGTCCTCCGCGTCCTTGGTGACGAAGACCACCCGTGCCCTGCGGAGGTAAAAGCGGCTGCGGTTGTTCAGGTCGATCAGCAGCGCCTGCTGCGGGGTCGGATGCGGCAGGTGCAGGCCGATCCGGCTGTCCTGCCCCTCCAGCAGCTCCGCCTTGCCGCCGACCTGGTAGATCGCCCCCAGCGTCAGGGGCCGCGACCAATAGGCGTCGTAGAAGCACCACAACAGCCCCAGGGCCAGGGGCGCGATGATCAAGCCCGCGATGATGGGGCGGTTGCCCGTTTTGCCGTCACGTAACCCCATGGTGATCGCTCTGGTGGATGGCCGCGTCCGGCGGCCATGGCGACTCGCGATTCAGCGGAGAGGACGCCGGGAGTATAAACATCTCGCTGCCGATTCGCCTGCTTTACACAGCGTCACTTCGAGGCCGCCGGCGGACCACGAAGCTCTCGTCGACGAACCACAGGCCGCCGTGGCGGCGCAGGACCTCGGCGGTCACCTCGACGTAGCGGCCTTCGGCCAGGACCGCCCGCAGGCGGTCGTCGGGGATCTGCGCGACGTAGATCGCCGCGTTCCAGGCCGCCAGCAGGGTCGAGGTGCCGATCGAGGGACCGACCTCCGAGGCCATGACCCGCAGGTTGAACTGGAACAGCGAGTCACCGTCGTCGAGGGGGTCGAAGACCAGATCCGCGCCCGCCTCGCCCAGCTGCTGCTTCAGGCTCTCGAGCAGGGCGTGGCGCGGGGTCGGGAAGGGATCGTCGTCGGGCCAGAGGGCCTTGACGATCTCCATGCTCGGGCCGCCTTCGGTCGACTGAATCCCGATCAGGCAGCCGCCCGGGGCCAGGGCCCGGCTCAGCGGCTCCAGGACGAAGCGCACCTTGGTCTCGGCCGGCAGGCGCGAGCGATAGGGCTGCGCCGCCAGGATCAGGTCGTATTCCGCCGCCCGCCCGGCCAGGACCTCGGCCTTGCGGGGGATGATCGAATCCAGGATGTAGCGCTGCTCGCGCGGATAGAGCACCAGGACCGAAGGCCGGACGTAGAGCGGGTTGCCCGTCGTCTCAGAGGCGGTGACCTGCCAGCCCTCGTTGAGCACGGGATGCAGGGTCTCGATCTGGCGGTCGTAGTCGTAGGCGGTCCGACCCTCCAGCGGCACCTCGACCCAGTTCAGTTCGTCGACGCGCTTGGCCCCCGGCCGCAGCCAGGGCGCCTGGGAGTAATAGAGGTTGGTCAGCACGACCACGCTCTGGGGATGCTCCGTGAAGCGGTCGGGAAGGCGCGCCAGGGTCAGGCGGACGTCCTCCAGACTGACCTCCTTGCCGACGACCAGGAAAGGCACGGTCGGGAAGTGGTGGTGCAGGCGGCGCATGACCCGCGCCATCACGGTGCCGTCGCCGGTGCCGGCGTCGAAGATCCTCAGCGCCGGCGGCTGCGGCTCAAGGTTGCCGAGGTCGCGGCCGATCCGCTCGGCGATGGCCCATTTCTCTGACGTGGTGGTGACGAACTGCAGGTACTTCTCGCGGTTGTCGAAGAAGCGGAAGTCATGCGCGGGCTCGGCCGCCCGGGGCTTGGTCATGGACGTCCTCCGTCGGGTTGGATCAGGCGAGCGCGGCCGCGGCCGACGTCATGTTGCGCAGCTTGGCGCCCACGGCCGCGCGGTCCAGCATGCCGAGGCCGCAGTCCGGCGCGACCATCAGGCGCTCGGCCTCGATATGGCGCAGGGCGTCGGACAGCCGCGCCTCGATCTCCTCGCGCGTCTCGACCCGGGTCTGGGCGATGGCGACGGCGCCCAGGATCACGGTGGTGCCGCGGAAGCGCTCCAGCAGGGCCAGGTCGTTGTGGCGATGGGCGTCCTCGAGCGCCTCGGCCACGGCCGCGCCCAGGCGCCGCTCGTCGCCGTAGTGCCGGTCGGCCATGGTGTCGGCGACGGTCAGGGGACCGGGCAGGGTGATCTTGACCGGCCGCTCGCTCGCCGCCTGGGCGCGCCGCCAGTCCTCGACCAGGAAGGGCGCGCCGGGCGCGATCGGCCCGGTGACGGCCGGCACCTTGGCGGTCCAGGCCCCGGTCCGCATCTCCTTCTCGACCAGGGTCTCGAAGTCGAAGCCCTGAAGGTGGCGGCAGTGGTAGTGGATGTAGTTGTCGCGTCGGATCCCGCCCTCGCTGGGCACGTCGATCACGGCCTCGACCTGGTCTTGCACCGCCTCGCGGGTGGCGCGGTCCAGGGCCGCCTCGAGGTCCGGCGGGGCGGCCTTCAGGTAGGCGGTATAGGCGGCCGTCGGGTCCCCGCCGCTCGGCCCGCCGATCCGGAACCAGTCCGGCAGGTCCAGGCCGTCCGGCTTGGGATAGGCGCCGATCGTCGTGGTCAGCAGCGGCATGCGTTTCCCTGGTTCACTCCGGCCCGCGCAAGCAGGGCAGACTAGCGTCCGCCCAGCCCTCGGAGCAAGCCGGGGGCCGCTCTGCGGTCCGGTCCCGGCTCAGGCCCGGGTTAAGCGTGATTTAACCCGCAATCTCTATGCCTTTGGTGCGATTCTTCCCCGGCTTCGCCATCGCCCGAGGACCCCGATGCCAGGCGCCCGAGACAAGGAGACCATGACCCGGCTGGCCGGCGAAGCCGGCGAACTGGCGGTCGAGATCGTCGACGTCGCGGGCAACGTCGACGCGATCAGCGAGACCTTGAGCCGACAGGCCGAGAACTTCCAGGGCCTGCTCCACGACGCCGGCGAGGTCGCCCAGAGCAACGCACGGATCGGCGAGGCCGTGACCCAGACCCGCAAGGTCGCGGAGGCGGCGGCCGAGGACGTCGCGGCCTCACGGCAGGCGGTCGACAAGGCGGTCGGAGAGATCCACGCCCTGGTCGAGGCTGTGGGCGGTATCCAGGACCAGGTCGGCCGTCTCCAGGAAGCCCTCGACAAGGTCGCCGAGGTCGCCTCCGGCATCGACGCCATCGCCAAGCAGACCAATCTCCTGGCCCTCAACGCGACCATCGAAGCGGCGCGCGCGGGCGAGGCCGGCAAGGGCTTCGCGGTGGTCGCCGGCGAGGTCAAGGCCCTGGCCAACGAGACCAGTGCGGCGACCGCCGAGATCCACGGGACCTTGAAGTCCCTGGAGGAGCAGGCGGCCAAGCTGATCGCCCACGGGACCAGCAGCACCGAACGGGCCGAAGCGGTCCGCACGGGCGCGCAGACGATCGGTGAGGTGATCGAGACCGTCGGACGGGCCATGACCGGGATGCGGAAGGAGGCCGGCGACATCTCCGAGGCCGCGGCCCTGATCGAATCCCGCTGCGGCGGCTTCCTTTCGACCCTCCAGGGCATGTCGGAGGGCGTGTCCCGGTCCAGCGGCACCCTGCGGGAGGCCCGGAACCGCATCAACACGCTGATCGACACCACCGAATCCCTGGTCGGCCTGACCGCGAGCAGCGGTGCCGAGACCAAGGACGGCCCTTTCATCCAGGCCGCCCAGGAGAGCGCCGCCCGGATCGGCGCCGCTTTCGAGCGGGTCCTGGCCGAGGGGCGGATCACCGAGGCGGCGTTGTTCGGCACCAGCTATACCCAGATCCCCGGGACCGACCCGGCCCAGGTCATGGCGCCCTTCACCGAGCTTACCGACGCCTTGCTGCCGGAGATTCAGGAGCCGGTTCTGGATCTCGATCCCAAGGTGGTCTTCGCGGCCGCCGTCGACCTCAAAGGCTATCTGCCGACCCACAACCGCAAGTTCTCCCAGCCCCAGGGCAGCGATCCGCTCTGGAACGCCGCCAACTGCCGCAACCGGCGGATCTTCGACGATCGGGTCGGGCTGAAGGCCGGCCGGAACGAGAAGCCCTTCCTGCTCCAGGCCTATCGCCGGGACATGGGCGGCGGGACCTTCGCCCTGATGAAGGACGTCTCGGCGCCGATCCGGGTCCGCGGCCGGCACTGGGGCGGGTTTCGGATCGGCTACAGGGTCTGACCCCCGGCCATCCGGAAAAAGTACCCCCTTAACAGCATCTTAACGGCCAGCGGCCGATACTTTCCATGATGAGGGTCTCGGGAGCGTCTGGACGCGGAAGGCGACAGGCGGATTCTTTGGCGAGGGGGGCTTCGGGTCGCATGGTCGCGTTCCGCTCACAGGACAAGGTCGAGAGGCTCGGGGGCGAGGCCCTGAGCGAAGCGCTGAGCCGTTCCGCGCCTCAGCGTCCGGAGGATGCCGCCGCCCTGGCCCGGGTGCTGGAGGCCCTGGAGCCGCTGGCCGAGGACTCGCCACGACGGCCGTCCCGCGGCCTTGCAGCGGCCGCCGCCTTCTGGGCCTGAGCCGCCATGCGCGCACCGATCTGGCTGGGGGTGCTGCTCGGCTCCGCCGCTTTCAGCGCCGCCGTCTTTCAGCCTTACGAGCCCGACAGCTATCGGGACTACGCGGCCCAGAAGAAGGTCGCGCACATCGACACCGAGCCCTTGGGCATTCTGCAGCAGTCCGGGGCGTTCCGGCCCGCCGACGGCGCCGACGGCGAGCGCCGGACCGACTTCCAGGTCTTCCGCAGCCAAGTGCCGCGCGAGGTCGCCTGGTACCTGGAGCGGGTCTTCGGCCTGACCGACGCCGCGGCGGTGGAGTGGCGGGCCGCCGTCTCGGCCCTCTCGGAAGGGCGGCAGCCCTTCCTGATGGACGAGAACTACCGGACCATCATGAGCCGCCTCAAGGCTCTGGACACGCCGGAAGACCTGCTGCCCTTCGAGGCTATGGTCGCCGAGGCCATAGACGCCCAGCGCCGCTACCTGCGGGACTGGGAGGCGGCCGGGCGGTCCGACTTCCATGACTGGGACAACGGGCTGCTCGGCCTGGCCAACGCCCGGCTCTCGGCCGCCTACGCCTTCCTGATGCAGCGCTTCCCGGACGAGGACCGGCACAACCAGCGCGCCTTCCGCGACCACCTGACGGTACACGACTTCTTCTCCTGACCCCCCGGGCCGCGGCGCCGGGGTTCATCCGAAGCCGTACTTCCAGCGTAAGCCCTTAGGCGAGGACGCCCGGGCTTCCGCGGGGGCGTCCCCGGTCCCTTTCGAGCCCGGGAGACCCAGGGTCCAATGGCCTTCGGCGAAGCAGCTTCCGCCCCTGCCCCTTCCCCCGCCCCATCCCCCGCCAGGATTCCGAATGCCGCGCTGTGGCTCGGGCCGCTCGGCCTGATCCCCTTCGTCGCGGGGGCGCTCGCGCCCTGGCTGCTGCCGGCCGAGCGCCTGCCCGACGCCGGCCTCGCCCTGGCCGGCTACGGCGCGGTGATCCTCTCCTTTCTCGGCGGCGTCCATTGGGGGCTGGCGGCGCCGGCGGGGCGCCCGCTGCAGATCGGGCTCAGCGTGCTGCCCTCGCTGATCGGCTGGCTCGCCCTTCTGGTCGCGAACCTTTACGCCCCGGCCCCCGCGCTCTGGCTGCTGGCGGCGGCCTTCGCCGCCCTGCTGCCGGGCGATCTCCTGGCCGCCGGCCGCGGCCTGGCGCCGCCGTGGTACCCCCGGCTGCGGCTGCCCCTGACCCTCGTGGCGGTCGCCTGCCTCGCGGTCGGCGCCCTGGCATGAGCGGCGTCGAAACCCTGCGGTTCCTTCTCGGCGATCAGCTGACCCGGGGCCTCTCCAGCTTGCGCGACATCGATCCCGCCCGGGACGTCGTGGTGATGGTGGAGGTCGCCGAGGAGACGACCTACGTTCCCCATCATCCCAAGAAGATCGCGCTGATCCTCTCGGCCATGCGCCACTTCGCCGCCGCGCTGACGGCCGAAGGCCTGCGGGTTGACTACGTCCGGCTCGACGATCCGGACAACAGCGGCAGCTTCGGCGGCGAGCTCCGGCGCGCGGTCGCGCGGCACCGGCCGCGCCGCGTCGTCGTCTGCGAGCCCGGCGAGTACCGGGTGCTGGAGGCCATGCGCGGCTGGTCCGAGGACCTGCGCCTGCCGGTCGAGATCCGGGACGACGACCGCTTCTTCTGCGCGCGCCGCGACTTCGCGGGCTGGGCCGGCGACCGCAAGCAACTGCGGATGGAGCACTTCTACCGCTGGATGCGGCGGCGCAGCGGCATCCTGATGGCGGACTCCTCGGACGGCGGGGGCCCGAAGGGCGGCGACTGGAACTTCGACAAGGAGAACCGCAAGCGTCTGCCCGCCGACCTGCCGCTGCCGGCGCCGCCCGCCGTCGCGCCGGACCGGATCACGGAAGAGGTCCTGGATCTGGTCGGCCGGCGCTTCGCGGACCGTTTCGGCCGCCTCGAGGGTTTCGGCTTCGCCGTGACCCGGCGGGACGCGCTGGCGCTCCTTCAAGGCTTCGTGGAGGACGCCTTGCCCCGCTTCGGCGACTATCAGGACGCCATGAAGCAGGACGCGGCGGTGCTGTTCCACGCCGTGATCTCGCCCTACCTGAACCTCGGCCTGCTCGAGCCCCGCGAGGTCTGCGCCGCGGTCGAGGCCGCCTACGACGCCGGTCGGGTGCCGATCAACGCCGCCGAAGGCTTCATCCGGCAGATCCTGGGCTGGCGGGAGTACGTCCGCGGGATCTACTGGCTGAAGATGCCGGATTACGCCGAGACCAACGCCCTGGCCGCCGAGCGCCCCCTGCCCGCCTTCTACTGGACGGCCGAGACCGAGATGAACTGCATGCGGCAGTGCCTCGGTCAGACCCGCGACCTGGCCTATGCCCACCACATCCAGCGCCTCATGGTGACCGGCAACTTCGCGCTGCTTCTGGGCGTCCGGCCGAAGGAGATCTGCGACTGGTACCTGGCGGTCTACGCCGACGCCTTCGAATGGGTCGAACTGCCGAACACCCACGGCATGGCGATTCACGCCGACGGCGGCGTCCTGGGCTCGAAGCCTTACGCCGCCAGCGGCAAGTACATCGACCGCATGTCGGACTATTGCCGGCATTGCACCTACGACGTGAAGACCACGACGGAAGCGACCTCCTGCCCTTTCAACGCGCTCTACTGGAACTTCCTGATCGAGCAGGAGGCGCGGATCGGGGGCAACCCGCGCATGGCCATGCCCTACCGCAACCTGGCCCGCATGGATCCGGCGAAACGCCAGGCGATCGCGGCACGCGCCCGGCAGGTCATCGACGGCTTCTGCGCCTGACCGGCTTTGCTCGCCGGCGGGCGTGTCGGCGTCAGCCCTGAGGCGTCACGCCCTGCCCCACCCCGGCTGTCATTGCCGGGCTTGACCCGGCAATCCATGGCGCAGCGGCAAGATGGATGCCCGGATCACGTCCGGGCATGACAGCGGAAGGGGGCATAGGGCGCTCCTAATACCAAGGAGCAGGCGCTACGTTCCGGCCGGGGCGACAGTGTCGGTCTGGCCGAAGAGGATCTTCCTGGCCTCCTCGTCGACGGTCTCGCGGGTGCGGTAAGGCTCGCCCTTCTCGTAGGCCCGGGCGGTCGCCGGGCGGCCGCGCACCGCCTCGAACCAGCGCTTGAGGTGCGGGAAGTCGTCGAGGTTCTGGCCCTGGCGCTCGTGGGGCACGATCCAGGGATAGCACGCCATGTCGGCGATGGAGTAGGCGCCGGCGACGAAGTCGCGGTCGGCGAGGCGACGGTTGAGCACGTTGTAGAGCCGCGTCGTCTCCTTGACGTAGCGGTCGATGGCGTAGGGCACGGGCTCCGGCGCGTAGACCTTGAAGTGATGGTTCTGACCCAGCATCGGCCCGAGGCCGCCCATCTGCCAGAACAGCCACTGCATGACCTCGGTCCGGCCGCGCAGGTCGGCGGGCAGGAACTGCCCGGTCTTTTCGGCCAGGTACTGCAGGATGGCGCCGGACTCGAAGACCGAGATCGGCGCCCCGCCGTCGGCCGGCTCGTGGTCGACGATCGCCGGCATGCGGTTGTTGGGCGCGATCTTCAGGAAGTCCGCCTCGAACTGTGCGCCGCGGCCGATGTCGACGGGCTTGATCTCGTAGGCGAGCCCGGCTTCCTCGAGGAACATGGTGATCTTGTGGCCGTTCGGCGTGGGCCAGTAGTGAAGCTCGATCATGGCGTCTGCCTTCCGCTGTCTGGTGATCCCCGCAGTGGCGTCGCGACCGTGTCGCCCGGGCGCGACGGGCTCGGCCCCGGTTCCGGCCAAGCGAAGTGTAGCAGCGATATGGGAAGCCCGGCGGCCCCGCTCAATCCGCAAGATCGCATCGTGGCGCGGCCGAGATGCCGGCGGCGCGGCGGGCTCAGACCGGGAAGCCCTGAGCCTTGGCCGCGAGGCCGTCGTAGGCCTCCAGAAGCCGGCCGCGCCAGGCGTAGACCGGGTCGTCCTCGGCGACCAGGGCGGTCGGACAGACCGCCCGGGCCCATTGGAAGGCGCCGAAGACGATGCAGTCGGCGAAGCTGGGCGCCGTGCCGCCGAGGTAGGGCTGCAGCTTCACGGTGTCGCGCAGCGGCGCCAGAGCCTTGCCGAGGTTGGCGAGCTTCTCCTCGCGGTCGCCGGCGAAGGCTTCCAGGGTCGTACCGAAGCGCGCCTCCCGGCTTTCGCGGAAGTAGCCCTTGTCCTTCTCGTGCAGGGCCGCGAAGAGCTCCGGCATGATGACCTGGACCACCGCCGGATGCAGGCTCCGCTGCGCCCAGTGCCTGATCATCTGGGCGTGGGCGCGGGCCTGAGGGCTCTCGAAGAGCCGGGGCCGCTCGGGGTAGGCCTCGTCGAGGTACTCGGCGATCTGCCAGGATTCATGGACCACCCGGTCGCCGTCCCGCAGGACCGGAACCTGGCCCTGGCCGCTGTCCGCGATGGCGTCTTTCTCGGTGAAGCGCCAGGGCAGGGTCTCGACCTCCAGGCCTTTGTGCGCCAGGGCCATCCTGACGCGCCAGCAGTGCGGGCTGAAGCGGCAGTCGTCGTCCTGGCCGGCCAGGTCATGGAGCTGAAGGTCATGGAGCTGAATCGTCACAGCAAAGCCTCCTGGCCCCGAACGGAGCCGCAGCAGGCGTCTCCTTCCTCAAGGGCCCGCTCTGTCTAGCGAATGCCGGGACGACAGTGAAGAAAAACTCGCGCGGCGGCCGACGCTCCCCCTTAGCCGACCGACCACCGCGCGAGCCGAGGCGCGCTTGTTGTTGCTCAGACCTCAAAAGAACCAGTCGACGGCTACGAAGATCGGTTTCAGGACCAGGGCGATGCCGAGGCCGGCGGCACCCTGCTCGTCACGAAGAAACGCCTGTGCCGTCTTCTTGGTCCTTCCTCACCTCTGGGGCGATGGGTCTTTGCGAAAAGACAATCTAAGTATAGATGTGCTAAACGTCAACAAGAAATGACGCTAAATGCAAATAAAAACTTTGATTTACCTTAAGAGTAACCTGAATATTCGTTGGGATCTGGTCGTGTTCAGGCGGCCTGACCGCCGCCGGGCCGCGGGAAATACTCCAACAGGAACTCGCCGAAGCTGCGGCAGACGTCCATGGAGGTGAAGACTCCGGCGAGGCGGCCCTTGCGGGTCACGATGGCCGAGCCGATGTGCCGCTCGGCCATGGTGAGCAGCACGTCCTCGATCGGCTCCTCCAGGTCGACGACATAGGCGTCGGCGACATAGACGTCGCGCACCGCCAGTCGAGCGGCATCGCCGCCGCGGCCCAGGGCCGCCATGATGTCGCGTTCCGAGATCACGCCGACCAGCTTATGCGCCTCGGTCACCGGAAGATGGTGGAAGTCGTGCGAACGCATCAGGTCCCGCGCCTCCTGGAGCGGGGCGTCGACCTCCACGGAATGCGGGAAGGGGGTCATGGCGGACTTCAGGGTCGGTAGCTTCATCTCTCGTCTCCCGTCTCAAAAGGCGCTGGCGCCGCCTTGGCCCCGGCCTCGGCGAAGACCCGCGTCGCCGCGGCGTCCGTGATGATCGCCCGTCGCCCCGCAAGCTTGCCCACGTCCGGCTTCCTTCGCCCTGGTTTCCCGTCGGCCGAAGGGTAGTCGCTGCGGCCGGGGATTTGTAGGTGGAATCGTCGGGCGCCGGCAACGTGGCCGCCGCGAGCCGGGCCACCCCCGGTTGTGACCCGGCTCACGCCCGGTAAGGACTCGTTAACCTTGACCGCGGTAGAGACACGCTATCCACTGACGTAACACGACAGCTCGATTCCCGGCGTGCCTCGCTTCCGGCCCAGCTCTACGGCTGCTTGCGCCCGCTTTCCCGACAACCGCGTTTTTGGGAGCAAGAGCCGCATGGCGGATCGCTTCAGCCGGGTCGACTGGCCCGACGCTCACCTCGCGCGCAGGCGCGCCATTCTCAAGCACTACCCGACCGTCAAGGCGCTGATGGGCAACAATCCCGCGACGGCGGGCTTCGTGTTCCTTCTGGTCGGGCTGCAACTCTCGGTCGCGGCCGGCCTGGCCGCCTTCGATGCGCACTGGCTGCTGGTCGTTGTCTTCGCCTATGTCCTTGGCGCCTTTCCGAACCACGCCCTCTACGTGCTGATCCACGAATGCACGCACAACCTGGTCTTCAAGCGGCATTGGCCCAACCAGGTGCTGGGCATCGTCTGCGACTTCGCCCTGGTGGTGCCGGGCGCCATGGCCTTCCGCAAGTACCATCTGCTGCATCACAAGCACATGGGGGTCGAGGCGCTCGATGCCGACATGCCGACCCAGGGCGAGGCGCGTCTGATCGGCAACCGGCCGGCCCGAAAGGCCCTCTGGATGCTGTTCTTTTCGCTGTCCCAGGCCCTGCGTCCCAAGAAGATCCTCGGCATCGGCCTCTGGGACCGCTGGGTCCTGGCCAACGTCGTCGCGGTCGTCGCCGTGGACCTTCTGGTCCTCGCCGTCCTTGGCCCCAAGGCCCTGGTCTACCTGCTGCTCTCGACCTTCTTCGGGCTCGGGCTGCATCCCCTGGGCGGCCGCTGGATCCAGGAGCACTTCGTGACCCGGGACGGTCAGGAGACCTACTCCTACTACGGCCCGCTCAACCGGGTCTGCTTCAACGTCGGCTATCACAACGAGCATCACGACTTCGCCAACGTGCCCTGGAACAACCTGCCCAAGCTCAAGGCGGCGGCGCCGGAGTACTACGACTCCCTGGCCTCCTACGACTCCTGGACCGGGGTCCTGGTCAGGTTCATCCTGGATCCGGCGATGTCGACCTACAGCCGGATCACCCGCGCCCGCTGAAGGCAGACGGCGCGCCGTGCCTCGTCGTGGATGATGCGGATCCGCAGGCGACCAGAAGGCCGACGCCCGGCCGGATCCCGGCGTTCGGCTACTCCTGCCAGAGCAGCCAGCCCAGGATCAGGCCAGACCATCACGGTGTCGTCGAAGGGCAGCAGGGCCGCGGTGACGGGCAGCCCGACGACCGCGGTCGAGAAACAGGATCGCCGCCGGGTCATCACCAGGGCGTAGGCGAAAGCCGCCCCCAGGCGGCAGCGGTGCCGCCGCCTGGGAGACCGCGCTGCCGGGGCGCCTCCGATGCGTTCATTGCCAAGGCATCTCCGCCGGTACGTCTTCCGGGCACGAAAGCCCTTGGCAGTCGGACGGGGGCGAGCCGGACGGGGATGGCGGCGTGAAATCGCGTCGCAAACCGAAGCTTGCACGAAAGCCAAAACCCCTAGCCTTGGATGTCGTTTCCGTCGGGATCATACGCCGTGATAACGACGCTCTGGTTCAAGAACAGCTTTTCCTTCTCTCCCTTCTGGCGTTGCCACGTCTCCGCGATCCCATATTCGCTTGCCATTTTCTCCTCGTTGAGGAGCGGGGGAGTCCAGACGACTTCGATCGTCTTGATGCGGCTTTGCGGAACACCGGCGTCCTGGAGGATCGAAACGACCGATGCCGCCCTGCGGCGGGCCAGCTCTTCGTTCAGACGGGCGTTCTCGTTGGGCGACAGGTAGCTGGCGCGGGCCTCGACAACGAAGGAGCGCTCATCGTTGCTCTCGATAAACGTCCTGAGCTGGTCCCGGTCATCGTCCTGCACGCCGGCTTGGCCGACATGGAAGAAAATGACCGTGTGGGGATTGCTCCGAACGGCCCGAACATGACACCAAAGCAGTTCGTTCACGATCGGTCCACAGACATCGCATTTGTTGACGACGCGCGCATAGTTCTCCGCAGTCAGCGATTCCTTCCCCTCGTGGATGTCCTGCCACAAGGCCGCGATGCCCTTCAGCCGTTCCGTATAGGTTTGGCCGTTTCCGGCGATATTGTCCTCGCTTATGCGGTAGGCGGCCTCCCGGCATTGGGATGATATCAGCGGGTTGCTCCGGAAGGTCAGGGGAAAGACGCCGTCGAGAAGCGTGCTGGCCCCGACCGGCGGAACAATCTCCCTCTGGCCGATTTCCTTGTTCACGACAAGGGGGGAATCCGGACTCAGGAGGTCGTCGACAATATCCTTTTCGACCCGGCCTCGCTCGGCTTTCGTCAGTACCGGCACGACCTCGCCGGGCGCCTCGCCGCCCTGGTTGGCATTGGCGCGTTCAAGAAATGCCGATACGATCAACAGGGACACCGTCGTCGCTGCGACCGTACGCGCAGCGCTCCGAATTCCTTTGGTCATAAGTTGGCTCCCTCCTACTCTCGACAGATTCGAAGGCAGACTGGTCCGGGCGTGGACACAGTCATGAACATCCGCAACATCCGCGAGCGCGGATCGCAAAACGGCTTCACTGCCGCCCATGGCCCAAGTCTCGATCCATGTCTTGCAGCCAGCGGGATGACTGTCTCCACTCCAACGGGCCGTCGTGGCGCCACAGGATCTCTCCGCTTCCCCCCTGCACAAGCAGGGTCATCGGAAGCTGATAGCTCTCTCCATCTAGCAGGCGCCTAATTATCTTTCGGTCGTCATCCAGCATAACAGTGAACTCAGGTATGTTATTCCGCTCGAGGAAGCCCCGGGCGTGGGATAACTGGAAATCCTGGCTTATCAAAAGGACCCTGATATCGCGCTCCGCCATTGCTCTTCTGCCGTCCCTCGAATCCATGAAGGCCAGGAGGTCCGGCAACTCCACAATACAAGGGGCGCACCAAGTCGCCCAAAAATGCAGCAGCAGATACTTCTCCTCGTATCCGTCAAGGGGGTATCTTCCGCTTTCGGTCCAGAGCTCCAACCCCTGGAGCCCTCGGTCCCCCGCGAAGACCGCGGGCGAGAGGTCATCACCCGCAACGCCTCGAGGCTCTACGATGACGGCGGATGGTTTTCGGTCCTGTGCGACGTGGATGGACCCACGCTCGGCCCCGGCCTGGGCGAAGGAGACGCCCAGGCCCCATAGGGCCGCCAGCGATAGAACTGTCACAACGAGCCGAGACGGCTTGATACTCATTCGGTCCTAAGCCTTTACTTGGTGGTCCGAACCTCATCGGGTCGGGAAGCTGGGCCCGCGATTGGAAACACGGGCCTAAGGGGCAACTGCACGGGACTGTCCCTTAAGCCCCGGGTAGACGATGGGATAACCCTCACCGTCAATCCGGTTATCGTCCAAGAAACGTGCCTCTGACTGAGGGCTGAGAAAAACCGCCGGATATTCCGGGATATCGGAGTTCGGATCCGGGCTTTTGAAGCCTGCGTTGAAGATATGGTTACCCGTGTAGGTGCCGCCTGCCGTCTCGCGAATGTTAAGGGCGCTATACCGAGTGTCGTGAATGAAGTTGTCCTTCAGGGTTGGCTCACCCCCTTCGACGTATATGCCGACGCTCGCTTTACTGGAAAAACCGCAGTCTTCGATCAAATAGGCTCCACCCGTGATCCAGGCCGTGGCGTGGTCTTCGTTCTGTCCATCATACTTAAAGGTCAGATTCTTGACGCTGCCGCTGCCGCCTTCAATTTTCAAGACATCGCTTTGATCGGATACGATCACGATATCGGCGCGATTGCCGACGCCTTCCAAGTGAAGTGTCCGGTTCAGGACCAGGGTTTCGCGATAGGTGCCGCTTTTGATCCGGACCATGCCGCCCTCGGGCGCTTCGGCGATAGCCTTGGAAATGGTCTCGAAATCGGCAGATCCGTCTTTCGCGACTGTAAAGACCTCTGGTCGCGGATTAACCGCCGGATCGACCGGAGGAGCGGCTGGAGATGCAGACGACGAGGGCGCGGTCGCCTCAACCGGTGGTTCCGGCGTGTTTATCAGGCCCGCTTGACGGGCCGCAAAGAGCGCTCCCAAGGCGATGAGAGCAACGGCCGCGACGGCGCCGTATTTTCCGTAAGAGGCCGGAGATCTCCCGCCGGCCGCTGGCTCGCTTTGGGTCTTCCCGGCACCGGCGACCGGCTCGGAGATTCTGGTGGCTTCACCGACAGTCGAACTTGGCTGAAGGGTGGTCGCCGGTTCCTCGGCCAGGAGCATCCGGCGCCATTCGCCGATGCTCTGTGGACGGTCGGTTTCATCGACGGCAAGCGCTGCGTCGATCGCGGCGAGCACATGGGGGGCGGCCCGTCCCTCCGCCGCTTCGGTCAAAGGGACATGGGTCCTGTTGCGAACCCGCTGCGCCGCTTCCTTCGGGCGTTTCCCCGTCAGGGCCTCATGGGCCACCGCGCCAAGGGCATAGATATCCGTCCACGGCCCTTGCTCGCCGGCGTCATCGCCATACTGCTCGATAGGGGCATAGCCCGGCGTCAAAATGGCGGTCAGGGCGCGGCTCTTGTCGCCGATCGCCTGACGGGCCGCCCCGAAATCAATCAGAACCGGAATGCCATCGGTCCGGATGATGATATTCGACGGCTTGATGTCCCGGTGCAGAAAACCGGTCTCATGGACCTTCTCCAAGCCGTCCAAGATTGGGAGCAGCATGCTCTTCAGGGTCGCTTCATCAAGGGGGCCTTTGCGCTTCAGGAAGGCCGACAGGGTTTCGCCCTCCGCGTAATCCATCACCAAATAGGCGGTCGAATTCTCGACGATGCAATGTCGTATGCGGATGACGGTTTCGTAACGGAATTTCTCAAGGGTGCGCGCTTCCTGGATGAACTGATCAAGCCCCCATTCGAATCTCTCTTTGTCCTCAGGACTTCGCGGACGGACCGTCACCCCCTCGTGCCGGACGGCCCAATCGCTCGGCAGATACTCCTTGATCGCCACCGCGCAGTCCAGCCGGCGGTCATATCCGAGGTAGGTGATGCCGAAGCTGCCGTGTCCCAAGACGCGAGAAATCTCGTAGTCCTGGAGACGGTACCCCTCCGGCAAAGCGTGAAGATAATCTTGACGGCCATCCATGCCGCACGATCCCCCTAAAACTTGCCCCCTAAAACTTGCCCCCTGAAACCTGCAAAGCTCGTCCCCTGGCGAAGGGTCGTATTCCAATCACCCGAGCATAGAAAAAGCCGAGTAAGTCTAAAGCTACTTACTATGTTGTTTCGGTCTTTTCACCACTTCGCAATATCTTCACCTCAACGAAGGGTCGTGCCGTCTCGTGCCGATGGTCGGCATTCGCGACCGGATGCGACATATCCCGACCCCGCAGCATTTTTAGCGCTGTCGGCGCGGGACCATGCGGTGTCAGGCGTTCCGCAAGGCGGCTGCTGCCGGCGCCCTGGGCCGCCGGGACGGTGTGGCGACAAAGCACAGGGCGGGCGGATCTGCGGAACATCAGTTATGAGTAGGGACGAGCCCAACCATGTTCAAGACGAGATCAACCACAGGAGCGTCGGCGGCCAGGCGTCGGGCGCGTAGGCCTGAATTCTTCAAGGTCGCGATGCCGGTACGCCAAGAGGCGAGGTCCGCAGCGATGCCGAAGGGAACATCGCCGAAAAAGTACGGATAGCCCGCGAAACCCGTGTTCGCATTACCTATCCGGCGGCAATCTGACTTGGCGCGAAACCCGCGGCGGCGGAGCGTTGATCACCGGGGGCGGTCTCGCCTAGCCTTCCTGAAAAGAGCCATCGACTCGTTCAGGGAGGACGCAATGTCCGAAGATCGCGATCTGCTCGCCCAGAAGGTCATGGTGGAGGGGCTCTACTGGTGGGGCGTCCCGACCCTTTTCCGCTGTCCCTACAACGAGGATCCCGCCGCCTGCGACGTTGCCCTGGTCGGCGTGCCGCACAGCACCGGCAACGGGACCACCGAGCGCGATCAGCACCTGGGCCCGCGGGCGGTGCGCGACGTCTCGGCGCTGGGCCGGCGGGTCCACATGAAATACGGGCTGGATCCCTGGACGGCCTGCCGGATCCACGACCTGGGCGACGTGCCCTTGCCCGAGGGCAACGACAACGAGAAATCGGTCGCGCGCATGGTCGCGTTCTACCGGCGGATCGACGCCGCAGGGGCGCGGCCGGTCTCGGTCGGCGGCGACCACTCGATCACCGGCGGCGTCCTGCAGGCCATCGCCGGGCCGGGGGCCGGGCTGACCGGGGGCGAGAAGGCGGTCCTGCTGCACTTCGACGCCCACACGGACTCCTATCACAACCTGGATCACTTCCTGGGCGCGGTGAAGTCGGCGGCGCATTGGGCCAGCTACCTGGTGCGCGACGGCCACGTCGACGCGACCCGCAGCGTGCAGATCGGCATCCGCGGCAACGTCCGCACGCTCGACTGGCTCGAGCCGAGCCACGAGCTGGGCTACGAGGTGATCACCATGGAGCGCTACCACGAGCTGGGCCCGGCGTGCTGCAAGGAGATCATCGACCGGCGGACCGGGGACGCGCCGCTCTACGTCACCTTCGATCTCGACTGCCTGGACCCGACGGTCGCCCCCGGGGTGGCCAACCTCGAGGCCGGCGTCGAGGGCTTCCGGATGAACCAGGTCACGGAGCTGCTGCAGTCGCTGCGCGGCAAGAACGTGATCGGCGGCGACGTCGTCTGCCTGATGCCGACCAAGGACCAGCCGAACAAGATCACCGCCCACGTCGCGACCGCCGTCCTCTTCGAGATCGTCAGCCTGATCGCCGACCGCGTCCGAAGCGGGGCGTGACCGCGGGGGCTTCAGCCGGAGCGGGCGCGCCGCGCCTCGCGGTGGATGATGTAGAGCCCGCAGCCGACCAGCAGACCGACGCCCGGCCAGATCCCGGCGTCGGGCAGCTCCCGCCAGATCAGCCAGCCGAGGATCAGGCCCCAGATCATCACGGTGTAGTCGAAGGGCGCGACCGCCGCGGCCGGCGCGTGGCGGTAGGCCTGGACCATGAACAGCATGCCCAGGCTGCCGGCCACCCCCAGCCCGACGAAGAACAGCCAGTCCCGCGGCGTCGGGGGCCGCCAGTCGAAGGGCAGCAGGGCCGCCGTGACGACCATGCCGATGAACGCGGTCCAGAACAGGATCGCCGCCGGGCTGTCCGCACGCGACAGCCGTCGCGACAGGATCATCACCAGGGCATAGGCGAAGGCCGCGCCCAGCGGCAGCAGCGCCGCCGGCTGGAAGGCCGTGCTGCCGGGGCGCAGGATCAGCATGACCGCGGCGAAGCCGATCAGGATCGCGGCCCAGCGCCGCGCTCCGACCCGCTCGCCCAGCAGCGGCACCGAGAGCGCAGCGATGAAGACCGGCCCGGCGAAGGTGATGGCGAAGGCCTCGGCCAGGGGCATGAACTGCAATCCGGTGAAGAACGTCAGGCCCGCCGCCAGGCCGCAGGCCGCGCGGATGCCGTGCAGGCCCGGCTGCGCGCTGCGCAGGGTCGCGATCCCGCCGTCGCGCCAGACCAGGGCGGCGATGAGGAAGAGGCCGAAGAAGTTGCGGAAGAACATGATCTGGATGACGCCATAGCCCTCGCCCAGCAGCTTGGCCAAGGCGTCGAGCCCGGACACGCAGAACATGCCCAGGCAGGCGTAGGCGATCCCCAGGGGAATCCGCTCCTCCGCCGCCCGTCCGACCGTCGCCTCGGTCGCCATGCCGTTTCGTCCCTTTCGCTTTCTCTCGCGCCGCGAGACGCCCGGCTGCACAGCCTGTCGAGGCGTCTCGGGCAGGCTAGGCTGTGCACTCATACACTCATATCGGCCAGCTACGTCTCATGCTACGATTTCAAGAGATCCGTGGAGGACGGCGCCACCGTTAAGCTGGTCTACGAGAACCGGGACGAGAAGCTGGGCGTGACTCGGACCGACCTGAAAGACCGCATCGCGGCGAAGATCGAGGAAGCCGAGTTGGACCCCGACCAGGAGGCGCTGCTCGACAAGCTGCTGGACCAGGACTACGAGGTGATCACCGCCGACGAGCGGGCTCCACAAGATCGCGGCAGATTTCGTCGAGCACTGCGCGACCCGTTGGGAGTCGGGCAAGTCGATGCTGGTGTGCATCGACAAGATCACCTGCGCTCGCATGCTCCAGCTTATTCAGCCGCGGTGGCAGGCGAAGGCGGCGGCGGTTCGTGCTGAGGCCGAAGCCAAGCTGGCGGAAGCCGTGGCGGCAACTGACGAGATCGTCGGCACCGCGCTCAAGGCGCGCCTGGCCGACCTCGATCGCTTCTGGGAGAAGGAGCAGACCGTCACTTACCATCGCGCATTGGGCGGCTGGCCGAGCAAACAAGGTGACCTCGGGCATTTCGGGGCCGATGCCAGCGTTGCCGGCCCATCGCCCATTCGGGTGCTGGCGGATGTGTCCGATGCGCCACAGGCCTTCGTGAAGTTCCTGGGGGAAGGCGACAATCGCATTTCGCTGTTGTTCCCCACCATTGAGGAGATCAAGCGGGCGGGTTGCCACTGGGCCGTCGCCTATCCCGCCTCCAAGCGTCCGAGCGGCGTCAAGGATGACGCGGTCATTTTCATCGCCCGGCTGACCCGTGACCCGAACGACATTCGCGTTTTCGGCCGCGCGGTTGGCATGAGGCACCGGCCGGCAGGGACGATGGTGAACGGCGTTTCCCTCAACGAACTGATGGAAACGCTGGGAGCGGACTCGTTCGCGCCCACACAGCGCAATGCGGCGCGCGGCAAGGGGAACACCAACCCGCGAAGAGCATACCTGCAACGGGCCGCTCAGCGAGCCGCATCTTATCCGGCTGCGCCTCGGGCAGGGAGCCTTCGGTGTTCTGGTGACGGACATCTACCAGTGACGCTGCGCGGTGACGCGGGAGCGGACCCTGCCGGCGCTTGAGGCTGCCCATATTCGTCCGTACGGCGCCAGCGGCGCGCACGAGGCGCGAAACGAGCTGTTGCTCCGGCGTGACATCCATAGCCTGTTCGATGCTGGCTACGTCACCGTGACACCCGACCTCCATTTCGAGGTCAGCCGGCGGATCAAGGAGGAGTTCGAAAATGGCCGAGAATACTACGCGCTGCACGGTCGGCTTATAGCAGCGCTGGACAGGCTACAAAAAGGCCGGCTCCGACCGTCCTGAGCTGGCACAACGAGAACTGTTTTCGTGGCTAGGGGTCATAATTTCTGACGATCCCGACACCCTGGCGGCATTCTAGCATAGCACGTGCGGAAGAACGAGGGCGCGCGCAGGTTCTCAAGGCGCGGCGGGAGTGGATCGGCCGACGCCAAGCTGCGCCATGAGGCCTTGTCTTTGGCATGCCCTGAAGGGCATATGACTAAGGTTACGGTAACGTGCTTGGCTAGAGCTTCCTTCTCACTACTCAAATGCCTGAGGCCAGCGCGCAGGATGACAGCGGACGTACTGGTCAGGGTAAGCGATCTCGACCTCCAGCTCCCGGGCCGCGTGCCAGGCCCAGCGGGGATCGTACATCATGCCCCTGGCGAGCATGACCAAGTCGGCTCGGCCTTCGGCGATGATCGCCTCCGCCTGCCGGGCCCGGTTGATCATTCCGACGGCCATGACCGCGATTTCGACCGCCTCCTTGACTGCCGCCGAGAAGCCGACTTGGTAGCCGGGGCCGACCTCGACCGTCTGCTGCGGCGCCACACCACCGGAGGTGAGGTCGATAAAGTCGCAGCCAAGGTCCTCCAAAGCTTGGGCGAACGCCACCGTATCCTCGATCGTCGTGCCACCTTCGATCCAGTCGACCGCGCTGATCCGGACGCCCAAGGGTCGAGCCATAGGCCAGGCTCGACGTACAGCCTCGAACACCTCCAGAGGAAAGCGCATCCGCTTTTCCAGGCTGCCGCCATAGGCGTCGCCACGCTTGTTGGACAGCGGCGAGAAGAACTGATTCAGCAGATAGCCGTGGCCGACGTGCAGTTCCAGAACATCGACATCAAGGCGAAGGCAGCGCTCCGTCGCCTGCACGAAGTCCTCGCGAATCCCGGTCATGCCCGCGCGATCTAGCTCGGTCGGCACGTGCCAGCCCGGCGCGTAGGGCAGGGCGGAGGGCCCAACGATCGGCCAAGCGCCTTCGGTCATAGCCAGCGGTCGCCTGCCCTTCAGCGGCGTGTGGCAGGACGCCTTGCGGCCGGCGTGAGCCAGTTGGACGCCCAGCTTTGCCAAACCCCAGGAACGGCAGAAATCGAGGACTCGTGCCGTGGCGCGTTCCTGCGCATCGTTCCAGAGACCGGCACAGCGTGGCGTAATGCGGCCCTCGGCGGAGACGTGGATCGCCTCGGTGAAGACCAGACCTGCTCCCCCAAGCGCGAACTGGCCCAGGTGCATCAGGTGCCAGTCGTTCATGCTGCCCTCTTCGGCCGCGTACTGGCACATCGGCGCAACGACGATGCGATTGGGTAACTCAAGGCCGCGCAGGAAGATCGGCGAGAAAAGCTGGCTCACGGACGCTCTCAGCAAGCTGTCGTTGACACCGCGCGACTACATACCCCGGAGCGCAGCCTTGTCCAGCCCGAACTCCACAAAACCCATAAACTACAACAAACTGTAAAATATATTTCACAATATATGATTACCTACATCCCTCACCGACCGGCTGCGCGCAGGACCGTGCGCAATTTCAGAAGGCGATGGGGTGAGGTAACCTTGGGAGCGCTTACGGAGGCTCGGCATCGACGAATCCTCGAACGCCTGATGGAGGATCGTGCGGTCAAGGCTGCCTCAGTTGCCGACGAGTTGGGCGTATCGACCGAGACGATCCGCCGGGACCTCAAACAGCTCGAAAGCGCGGGCCGCCTGAAGCGCGTCTACGGTGGTGCGGTTCCCCTCGGGCGGGACATTCCGCCGCTTCATGTCCGTATGCAGATGAACCCAGACGGAACTGAAGTGATAGCCAAGGTTATTACGCGCTACGTCGAGCAAGACCAATGGGTCTATCTGAGCGGCGGCAGCCCTTTGATCCCGATCGCCCGGCGACTCGCTGACGGCCCGCGGCTTCGTGTCATGACTCACATGCCGGCCGTCGCGGATGCTCTCATCGGCGCGAGTGAGCATGAGATTCATCTGACTGGCGGGCGATATCATCAGGCGCATCGGATTCTCCAAGGCGATGCCGTCTTCGATGCCATAGACGGTCGGTTGTTTGACCTCGCGATCCTCGGAGTTCACGGCCTCTGTGCCAGCCGCGGCCTCGTCGATGCGCTCGAGTTCTTGAGCAGACTGAAGCGCCGCATCATGGGCTGCGTACGGCGATGCATTTGGGTCTGCGACTCCTCGGGCTTCAATCTGGAGGGGCATTTCCTGACTGCACCGCTCGAAGCCATCGACACGCTCATCACCGACGACAGGCCCGTAGGGGGCCTGATGGCTGCCATCGAAGCAGCTGGTGTCGAGCTCATCGTTGCAAACGAAACAAACCGGACCAGCGACGGCTGACGCGCCATTGTCCATACCGCAAAGCCGGAGCGCTCCGGCCAAAGGATCCGAAGGCTCTGGGATCGGCCGAGGGGCAAACCGACAGGAGGGGTTAATGACGTGCTTGAGAAGGACGTTTTTGGGGATTGTCTTGGCAACCGTGGTCGCTGCCGGTGTTTCCGCTGCAGACCCAATGCCTTTAGCCGCCGCTCAGACCGGTGAGCGTCCCGGCCTGATCGTCGCCGTGCAATCGCTTCCAGCCAATCTGGAACCCATTGTCCAGCAGTCGAATGCGGGAGCTCGCATCTACTACAGCGTCTTCGACACTCTGCTCGACTACGATCTTGATACCTACAAGCTTCGACCCGGGCTTGCGGAAGACTGGGTCGTCATAGATGAGAAGGCGATCGAATTCACACTACGGCGAGACGTGCTTTTTCACAATGGCGACACGTTCGACGCCGAAGACGTCGCCTTCACGTTCGGCAAGGAGCGGATGTTCGATCCAGAGAGCCCGGGCTACGGTGGAGCCCAGGCCTTGTTCGGAAACATCGAAGCAATTCAGATCCTCGATCCCTACAAGGTCCGTGTCACGAGCCGGGTGCCAGATCCAATCCTAGCGCACCGCTTCGCCGGTCTGATGAGCCAGATCGTCAGCAAAGAGGGCTACGAGGCATCGTCTGACTTCGATACTTGGGCCCGGTCGGCTGTTGGAACTGGGCCCTACAGCATCGAGGCGATAGAGTCCGGAGAGTACATTCGGCTGGTAGCTTTTGACCAGTATTGGCGGGGGACGCCGCCACTCAACTCGGTCACGTTCCGACTCGTTCCGGAAGCGACGACCCGTATTGCCGGGTTGCTCAGCGGAGAGTTCCATATTGTCACTGACCTGCCGGCTGATCAGCTTGACAGCTTGAGCGAGGCCAAGGGGGTTTCGGTAACCGGGGGGCCAGTCAACAACATTCGCATCGTCGTCTATGACGAGGGGAATGGCATCTTGAGTGACCCAGATCTCAGGCTTGCCCTCAACTATGCCGTCGATCGGCAGCTGATTGTGGACTCGCTCTTCAGTGGGCGGACGGAGGTTCCGGCGGGGGAGCAGTTCCCCTTCTTCAACGAGATGTTCATCGAAGACTGGGGAAAGCCGGAGTTCGATCTCGATAAGGCGCGAGAAGCCTTGGCGCGGTCCAGCTATCGAGGCGAAGAGATCCGCTACCGTATGGTCGAAGACTACTACCCATTTGAGGTCGCAACTGCGGAAGTCATGCAGCAGATGTGGAAGGACGTGGGGATCAACGTCAAGATCGAGGTCGTTGGAAGCTGGGACGACGTCCAGAGAGAAGAAACCCGGCAGATCTATAATCTGTCGAGTACAATGTACCAACCGGATCCACTGGGCCATCTCTGGCGGCTATGGGGTGAGCGTGGGATCATACAAACCACGTGGGGCCGCTTCTCGAACGACGAATTCAACGAGTTGGGCCGAAAGCTCGAAAGCACGACAGAGCTGAAGGAACGTCGACGGCTGTTCCGCCGGATGCTTGAGATTCTTCGCTATGAGGATCCTCCGGGAACCGTACTGCATTATCTGTCGGCTTTCTACGGCAAGCAGGACAGTGTTCGCTGGGAGGCACAGCCAACCGTGTTCATGAGTTTCCGTCCCGGCGAGATCGAGTTCGGGCGGACAAACAACTGATTCAATTGGTTGCCACGGGGGCGAGAGCCTAGCCTCCAAGCTCGTGCCAGACTTAGCGATGCCTGTCATCTGCCAAGGGACGTGATCTTGACTGTTACTTCTGTTGTTTCGACAGCTCTAAGGGTGCGCAACCTAGGGGTCGGGTTTTCCGAAGGTGGCACGACGACGTGGGCCGTCGATGATGTGTCGCTCGACTTACACGAGGGCGAGTGTTTCGGACTCATCGGGGAAAGCGGATCGGGGAAGTCCACTCTTTGTCGAGCGATTGCTGGTCTTCTTCAGAGTGGGGCCGAGGCCAAAGGAAAGATACTGCTCGACGAAGTCGACCTTCTATCACTTCGACCGCCTGCGCTGGACGAGTTGCGGCGACGCGAAGTCGCCATGATCTTTCAGGAGCCATCCAGCTATCTCAACCCAGTATACACGATCGGCTGGCAGCTCCGCGAGGCGGTCGAACAGCGACGCTCGCCTGGCGCGGCCGGCGGCGGCTCGATCACCGAAGCTCAGGCGCTCCTCAGGATCGTCGGGATCCCCGAAACAGACCGGGTCTTGCGAAGCTATCCCCACGAGATCTCGGGCGGCATGTGCCAGCGCGTGATGATCGCTATGGCCATTGCCAGGCAGCCACGATTACTTTTGGCCGACGAGCCGACCACCGCGCTCGACGTAACGATACAGGCGCAAATACTCGACCTGCTGCGACGGCTGATCGATGACATCGGGCTTACGGTCCTGCTCGTCACTCACGATCTTGGGATCGTAGCGGAGGTGTGTGACCGTGTTGGCGTGATCTACGCAGGCCGGATCGTCGA
Source organism: Kiloniellales bacterium (assembly GCA_022361275.1). Classification (GTDB taxonomy): domain Bacteria; phylum Pseudomonadota; class Alphaproteobacteria; order Kiloniellales; family JAKSBE01; genus JAKSBE01. The sequence goes on along the minus strand of JAKSBE010000573.1, from coordinate 31,542 downwards.
AGTGGGAGCCGTCGCGGATATCTTCCGCACACCTCGCCATCCCTATACGGCCGCCTTGCTCGCGGCCGCGCCGCGGCTTGACAACAGCAACGGCGACCTGCGTCCCACCCCCGGTCTCGGAAGCCCTGGCCCGAGACTGGCCACCACATGTGCATTCAGCGAAAGGTGTGAGCGATCTGGTTCAGACTGCCGCACGGTACGACCTGCGTTGACGGCACTTGCTCGCAATCGCGCCGTCGCCTGTCATAGACCGATCACCTGATCATGAGTTTCGCGACCATGACGGGCTCCTGTAACGGGCGCCCGCCTGCACCGCTGCTAGAAGTTGTCAACCTGGCATGCCACTTTGGTCAACGTCGACACCCTTTGGCGCAGCGCCGCATCATTCGTGCTGTCGACGACGTCACCTTCACGCTCGAACCCGGAGAGTCGCTCGCGCTGGTCGGCGAGAGCGGTTCCGGCAAGACTACGGTGGCACGTCTCGTTCTTGGCATCTTGCCCCGAACCTCGGGTGACGTTCGGGTCCGAGGCGAACCGGTTTCCTTCGGCGATGAAACCAGGCGCAAAGCCCTCAGCCGCTCTGTCCAGATGATCTTTCAGAACCCTCTGGACGCGCTGGATCCTCTTGTAAGAGTGCGGAACCAGATCATCGAGCCGCTTCACATTCACGGCCTGAATGGGAGCGGCGGCCACATGGCGAGAGCCAGTGCGATCATGGCCGACCTTGGCCTGGAGAGTACACTCTTGTCGCGCTATCCTCATGAGTTGTCAGGCGGCCAACTGCAAAGGGTGGTCATCGCGCGCGCGCTTGTCCTCGAGCCGCAGATTCTCGTATGCGACGAACCGTTGTCGGCGCTCGACGTCTCTATCCAGGCTCAAACGATAGACATCCTCAAGCGCCAGCAGCGCGCCACGGGGATGGCATATCTCTTTATTACTCATGACCTCCGCGTTGTGCGCCACATGGCCGAACGGATAGCTGTCATGTATCTTGGTCGCCTAGTTGAAGAGGGGCCAGTAGAAACAGTCCTGCATGCCCCGCAGCATCCCTATACGCGTGCCTTGGTGGCGTCGGTCCCAGGCTTGTCGCGACGGGACCGCACGCGCAGCGTTCCGCTGTCCGGGGAGCCGCCCAAGGCTTCGAGTGCGCTTCGAGGCTGCAGGTTCCATCCGAGATGCCCGCTCGCGGAGCCGCGCTGTCGAGCCGAGGTGCCCGAGCTCTTACCAATCGGCGAGCAGCACCGCGTTTCATGTCATGTTGTTTGCGAAGGACCAATGCAGAGCGAGACGCTGCCACCTCACATCGCCAGGGGCAGGTGAAAACGTGCCGTTCGTCCTTCAGAAGCTCGGCCGTGCATTGCTCACCCTCTGGGCCGTCGTCACCTTTGTATTCTTCGCACTTCGAATTTCGGGCGATCCAGTGCTCGCAATTCTTCCACCAAGCGCACCCCTGGAGACCATAGAGTTCTACCGGCGCGCCTGGGGACTCGACCGATCACTTTGGCAGCAATATCTACTCTACCTCGCGAACATCCTGGAGGGAAACCTCGGGCGCTCTTTTCTGGAAGGACGCGACGCCGTCGATGTCGTCTTCGAGCGCATCCCGAAGACCCTTGCCTTGATGTTGCCGGCGTTGTTCTTGACTCTGGTGATCGGCATCCCCGCTGGCGCAATTGCAGCGCTCAATCACAATACGCCAATCGATCGTGCCGTCATCGTGGCGGCTGTCTTCGGATACAGCGTGCCGAACTTCTTTCTTGGCGTCCTTCTGATCTTTCTTTTCTCCGTGGTCTTCCGAGTCCTGCCGACCAGCGGCAGCGACACCATCTGGCACTACATCATGCCCGTAGCAACGATCGCACTCTCCTGGGTGGGTATCTATGCCCGCTTCGTCAGGTCCACCGTTCTTGAGGTCCTACAGCAGCATTACATCGAAGGCGCAACCGCCAAAGGTCTGCCCTGGGCCCGCGTTGTCCGTCTGCACGCCCTGCCGAACGCTGCGATTCCGGTGGTCACTGTCGCCGGTTTCATGGTCGGCGGGCTGATCGGCGGCGCGATCGTCAGCGAGACGGTTTTTGCTTGGCCGGGCGTTGGGCAACTGCTCGTCAATTCCGTGAACACCCGTGACCTCGCCGTCGTCCAGGTGATCGTGCTCCTCATCGCCAGCACGATGATCGCCTCCAATCTCCTAGTCGACCTTCTCTACGGATGGCTTGATCCTCGGGTACGCCTGACGGCCGCTCGATCGAGTGTTATAGAGGCATGAGCGACCTCGCGGACCCAAACCCGGCTCGCAAGAATGCCGGCCAGAGCCACTCGGGGCGCCGATCATCGGGGATGTTGCCGCCGATCGTTCTTCTTTCCACGTCCTGGCTGATCGCCGTCACGCTCTGCGGCCTGGGTGCCGAGATTCTGAGCCCACATGACTACACGGCCATAGACCTCCGCGCTCGATTGCAGCCTCCGGTGTTCGCAGGCGGGTCATGGGCCCATCCCCTGGGCACCGATCATCTTGGTCGTGACCTGCTTAGCCGCCTTATCCACGCAGTCCGCTTCAGCCTTCTGATCGCGTTGCTGGGAACTGTCATCGGCGCCTGTCTTGGAACGATAGCTGGATTCCTCGCGGCTCATTTCAGGGGCCTCGTCGACGACGTCATCATGTTGCTGGTCGATTTTCAGGCTGCCGTGCCCTTCGTCATCCTGGCGCTCGCGGCGTTGGCCTTCCTCGGCAACAGTCTTCTCCTGTTCATCTGCATCCTGGGGCTTCAGGGCTGGGAGCGATATGCCCGCATCGCGCGCGGGCTTGCTTTGGCGGCGAGAGAACGCGGCTACGTGGTGGCGCTCAGAACGGCAGGAGCCGATCCCTGGCGGATCTACGCCAAGCATATCCTCCCGAACGTCGCCAGCGCGCTTATCGTCAATATGACTCTCAACTTCCCCGAGACCGTGCTCTGGGAGGCCGCCCTTAGTTTCCTCGGGTTGGGGATTCAGCCTCCAAACACCAGCCTGGGTGCCCTCTTGGGCTTCGGACGCGATTACCTTTTCAATGCATGGTGGCTCGCGCTCTTCCCGGGCGGGCTGATCGTCCTGACAACCCTCGCCATAAGTGTGTGCGGCGACTGGCTGCGAGACCACCTCGATCCCCGTTCGAAGAAGGGCTGACATCACTTCGTGCGCTGACGATCCCACGTCGGAACATCAAAACGCCAGATTCCTTGGAGACCATCGATATGCAGGAAACCAGCAAACTCATCATTGTCCTGATCGACGGATTGAGCGCTGACTACTTTGCCAAGCATCGACGCCGCCTTCGCTGGTTGAGTCACCTTGCCGAACGCGGCACGCTGATCAAACGAATGGCGCCTACGATGCCGGGAACGTCAATGCCCGGCCGGGCGTCGATCTTGACGGGATTAGGCCCTAGAGAGCATGGCATTTACGGCAATCGCGTGTTGGATGGCGCCAACTTTCGATGCGTGACGCCGGAGGATGTGCGCGCCCCTACGCTGGCGTCTCGGTGCTTCCAGGCGGGACAGGATGTCGCTTCAATCGGGTTCGGCCTCGTTCATCCGGATACCGCATCGGTCTTTGAGCCCCCGTGGTGGTTGCATGAGTTTCTCCACAACCAGCGGCATATCAAAGTCCCGTCGGGGATTAGCGGGCGGTGTCTGCAACGTAAGGACCCTCACGACCGGCTCACCCAGGTCCATGTCGGCGATCTTCCCGAGATCAGCAGCGCGTCGAACGACCATGATCGCCTCTCTTCTGTCTTGCTTGGCCTCGGCAGCGATCAGGTCCTGCTGCGATGCGTTGCCGATCTCGCCTGCTCGGACAGCCCGCCTGACCTCATACTGACGGAGATCGCGACCACCGACTATCTGCAGCATTTCTTTGGTTGTGAAAGCGATACGGCTCATTGGGCGATGGTCCACGCCGACATGCTGGTGGGAGCCCTGATCAGCCGCCTCGAAGCCGCTGGACGTCTAGACACCTACGCGATCGCCATCGTCTCCGATCACGGATTCGGTGAAATCGAAACCGCGATCTATCCCAACGCCTTGATTCCCGAGTACCATTGGGGACTGGAAGGCGCCACCTTGCACGTGGCGATATCCTGCGAGGGGGACAGATCTGTCATCATCGATAGGCTGTCCGTCTATGGCGTGGTTCCACACGACAGCGGCCACGTGCCGGACGATCAGCGAGAGCGAGTGGCTACGTTTTCCGCTCCCGAGGGTCATGCCTTCGAGTACCATCCGAGCACTGCCGGGCGCTCCGAAGCTCACGGCCCGCCCGCAATCGTGGCTACGCACGGGCTGAGGCCAGGTACAGCCGCGGACGATCGCGTCTGCATACTCGGCGGCGGCGACCTGCCCAAAGTTGTGATCGACCGTGCAAACGACGCCTCACTGACGGCGACGTTCGCATCCCTTCTGGGACTAAAGCCCTTCTCCGACCCGATATTTTAAATAGCGCAGGCTGCAGCATGAAAGCATCTGGATGCCAATCTCTTGCATCCGGTGGGTTCTCGGTTGGATGGGACATCCGAACGCCGCGGCGCTGGCGCACGTGCCCGCCGACGGGCCGTTCAAGGTTCCGCCGATAAAGGGGCTGCGAAACCTGCGGGCCGCTGTCCCTCGGCCTTGGCAGAGCCGGAAAGACTGCGAAGAAAGATCTCCAGATTGCAGATCAGCCAGAGTTTCTTGCCGAAAGTATCACTCGCTGCTTGCCGCTCGCTCTCATACCATCGCTTCAGTGCGCCGATGTCTAAGAAGGAGGCGACCGCAGGCTCTTCATCGAACAGGAGCTTTCGAAAATTCCGAGATTCATCACTAACCGCCCATCGGCCCAGGGGAAGCGGGAAGCCCATTTTTCGGCGGCTCAGTATGCTCGGCGGTAGCACGTTCCGGTATAGATGCTTGAGTAGGTATTTGGGCGTATCGAGACGTTCGCTAAAGCTCGAAATCGGCTGAAAGAAGGCGTCAATCGGAGCAAAAGGACTGTTCCACCTAAGCTCGCCCCGCTTTCAAGTTCAAATGACTCCAAGCTCTTGGATCCTGTAAGATAAATGTAGGTCGGCTTGCTTTAGGATAAGAAGAAACAACTGGAGGATTGATCCGCAAGCGCTGAAATATAACCTCTGTCTTGCGACGGGGTCAATTTTATATTGACGTTAATGTGTGACGATATTTTTGGAAATATTTTCTTGGAATTTGAGCCTTGACTTTAATTGGCCGCCACTTCGGGTGGCCGGCGATTGATCGAGCGGGTCTCCGAAGAAGTCTTTGGCGATGTCATGATTTGTGTGAATTATCGGCTTCTATTCTTGGCTGGGGCAGGGGGAATCCAAATCGGATCGACGCTCCGGATCTGTATTTTGGCGCTTGGACTTTGAGTCCCGCATGCGGAGAATCGACTGCCGGTTACTGATAAGACCGGAAGACCGCGAGCGGCGCGTGGGTTTTTGGCAGAGGGTTGGGGCGCTCTTATCGTGCCTAGGCGCCTTTCGCTTCCGCCGTAATGGTCGCTTCAGGCAATGTTTCGACAAGCGTTCTGTGGGACCCTGCCGGAGCACCAGCTGATGAAGTTTTTAGATTTCAGGTAGATATAAGGGTGCCGTATCGAAGGAAACTCAGCCGCGAAGGCGGCATTTATATTTGATTTTTGGAATTTAGGAGATTGCTTTCACTGTCTAGGTCCTGTCGAGATACACGACGGATCTTTATGGAGATTAGCGTGATTGGAAGGCAGGCAACGTCTCGGATGACCAGTGAGCGCAGACCGAGGTATCTTCTCAGCGGTTACAAGCGGCAGGCACTCCGGGAAGTGATAACCAACAACGCTTTGTCGATGCGCTATCTGGATAGCCCCCAGTCCGGCGAACGATGACGTATTCTTTCCGAGCACTGCGATCCGACCAGGCAGACAAGCGTCCCGACACAACGATGTGCTCTACCAGCGAGCTTGTTGGAGAACAGCCTCAGCGCTGGATCAAAGCGCAACTCGTCGTGATCGTTGATATCCTCGTAGCTCAGTGCAAGGCTGACGATGCGCTGGCCAACCAATGTCATCAGCGTGTGTTCGACGTGGGCGCGGTCCCGGCCATCTTGAAAGCAGCCCGCAACCCGAGCAATCAGATCGACCGCCCGATCCGTCTCGTGCAGCAACAAGGCACCGGCATCCGAGCTGAGCTGGCCACCATCAAATGCCGGGACTAAACACCTAACCGAAATGGCTGGCTCCGGACTCTCTGTCAGAGCCTCAAGGGCTGCGTCGGGGGTGACCGACCCGCGACATAGGTGACGTTTTGTACCGGAGACATGGGTAACACCTCCGCCAGGCAATTGCCTGGCGGAGGTGTTGATGCCGTGGAAGGAGATTTCGGTTATGGAGGAACGTCTACGCTTTGTCGCGCGCCTCTTGGAGGGGGAGCGGATGAGCGATGTGTGCCGGGAGTTCGGGATCTCTCGCAAGACCGGCTACAAGATCTTCAAGCGCTACAAGGAGGAGGGGCTCGAAGCCCTCAGCGACCGCTCGCGCCGGCCGGTGCGCTACGCCAACCAACTGCCCGAGCCGGTGGAGCGGCTGATCCTCGAGTGCAAGCGCGACAAGCCGCACTGGGGTGCGCGCAAGATCCGCGAGCTGCTGCTGCGCAGGCTCGCCGGCGATGTCCGCATCCCCGCCAGGAGCACGGTCCATGCGGTGCTCGACCGCCACGGCCTGGTCAAGCGCGCCCGCCGTCGACGCCACAAGGCCCAGGGCACGCCCCTGTCGCAAGCGACCTGGCCTAACGATCTGTGGTGTGCCGACTTCAAGGGCGAGTTCAAGCTCGGCAACCGCCGATACTGTTACCCCCTGACCGTGACCGACCAGGCGTCCCGCTTCCTGCTCCTGTGCGAGGCGCTTGATGCCACCAAGGAAGGCCCGGTCATCGAAGCCTTTGTCCGGCTGTTCAAGGACCGCGGCTTGCCGGCCGCCCTCAGAAGCGACAACGGCCTGCCCTTCGCCAGCCCCAACGGCCTCTACAACCTCTCCAAGCTCTCGCTCTGGTGGCTCAGGCTCGCCATCCAGATCGAGCGCATCAAGCCAGGCCACCCGCAGCAGAACGGCCGCCACGAGCGCATGCACCTCACGCTCAAGACCGAGACCACGCGACCGCCAGGCAACAACAGCCTGCAACAGCAGGACCGCTTCGATGCCTTCCTCAGCGAATTCAATGAGGAACGGCCACATGAGGCGCTTGGAATGCGATGCCCCGCCGAGCTCTACAGCCCCTCGCCAAGGCCATACACCGGCCTGCCCGAGCTGCAATACCCCTTCCAAGACCGCGACATCCTGGTCACCGCCTGCGGACGCATCTGCATGCACCGCAAGAAGATCAACATCTCCACCGTGCTCGCCGGTCACAGGCTCGGTATCAACGAGGTCGACGATGGCATTTGGCTCGTGAGCTTCATGCACTACGATCTGGGATACATCGACCTGGAACAGAGAACCTTGCAGACTAGCGACAATCCGTTCGGCTCGAGATTGTCACCCATGTCTTAGGTACAATCTGTCACACATGTCTCCGGACCGGACAGGGGTAGGGTGGTGACCCCGGCAGGATTCGAACCTGCGACCTACAGATTAGGAATCTGCCGCTCTATCCAGCTGAGCTACGGGGCCACACGCCAAACGGGAAGCTACTGTGAAGGGCGCAGGCGTGCAAGGTCCGGGGCGGGACCACGGCGCGCCCCGGACGCCGTGAGCCCGGCTCTCGGGCTCATGGCGCGAGGCGCCAGACCACCAGCTTGAGCTCGCCGCGCTCGCCCCGCAGCGCGGTGAAGAAGCGACTGGCGCCGTCGGCACCCTCCTGCGGTCGGATCGGCACCATCTCGACGTGGGTGTACCTGCCGAAAGCTGCCCGGACAGCGCCCTCGGTCGCCGGGGGGCGTTCGCAACCGCTTGGCCGGAACAGCCGCGCCGACGGCGGCTTCTACGTCACGGTCAAGAGGGTCATGCCTGCGAGCGTTACGGCCCGGAGCAAGCTGGCCCGTGCCGGGTCGCCCCGGTAGCGCGCGGCGGCCCGCCAGACTCCCACGACCACGACCAGGTTGTAGGGCACCGACACGCAGTACCCCACGACGAAGGCCAGGAGCGGCTGATCCACCGCGACGAGACCCATGAACGCCAGAGAGGTGAAAAGGTTGACGACGAGCCCGCCGGCGACCGCGTAGTTCCAGAACGCCTCGTCCAGGGGCAGCTCACCATTCCAGAGGCGGCGCATTCCAACCATCGAATCCGGGCAGCCCAACCGCGATTGCCGGGATGGCAGGCGGTCGTCATATTAGAGGTGGGTGTCCGGCAGTGGTCCCTGCAACGAGTCCTGCGGGGCCATTTCCCTCGCCGCGACACCCACCATCTGGACGAACTGGGCCCCGCCGTTTCCCCTCTCATGGTGGGGCCCTCTTTCGCAGCCACAGTCTCCTGCGCCCCGCCCGCCCGGCGCAACAAAGACCACGCCTGCCTGGCCCAGGGGTCCCGCGGGTGTTGCCGCCCGGCCACAGCTTTTGGCTCTTTGGCTGATGGGAGTGCTGCGGGGCGGTCGCGTTCTTCGCCCTCCCCCTCGACGGGCGCCTACGCACGGCGCTGCACGCGGGCCGGGGAGGGGGGCGACACGCCGATGCGTGCAAGTCGGTATCAGTGCTCCGGCTCGGTGGTGAAGAGGAGCGGATAGCCGGCGGCGCGTCCCGCCTGGGTGCCCTGGTCGGCCTTGGTCTCGGCGACGTCCTTGGTCAAGACGGCGACCACGCAGGCGCCGCGTTGGTGGGCGGTCATCATCACCGCGTAGGCGCCGTCCTCGCCCATGCCGAAGATGGCCTTGAGGACCCTGACCACGAACTCCCGCGGCGTGTAGTCGTCGTTGACGAGGATGACCTTGTGCATGCGCGGCCGTTCGGCCTTGGGTCTGACCTTCCCACGCGGCTTGATTTTAGTCTCAGCCATCGGACCCGTCTTCTTCACGTCGCGCCGGACGATCCCGCTCGGCCCTGGAGCCTCCCGCGTGGCCCTGGAGCCTCCCGCGTTCGACCGAGCGCAGTTTGATCTAGTCGGCCTTGTCGCCCTTCGGCTTCAGGCAGGCGCGTAGGGCCGCGGCCGTGGGCTCGGAGACGTAGTAGACGCCGTCGACGATGGTGATGCGGTCGTCGTCCCAGCGGGTGGCGTCGAAATCCCAGGCGATCAATTGGGCCTTGCGCTCGGGGTCCTCGATCAGGCGGCGCAGCCGGCGGGTCACCACGCGCTGGAAGGCGGTGGTCGCGCGCAGGTCGGTCTCGCCGGTCAGGGCCAGGATCTCCTTCATGCGGACTCGGCCGTTCTTGCGCGTGAAGAGCGCCAGGCGCCGGCGGTGGTCCTCGGAGAGCCCGTGGACCAGGCGCTGGGCCTGCTCCGGCGAGAGGTCGATCGGCCGCCGCCAGTCCAGCTTGGCCGGCTCGGCGCGCCGCCGGCGGCGGTTGTAGACGCCGCTGTCGCCGACGAAGCGCTCCAGGAGCTCGCGCTGCACGGCCGGTGAAAGCTGCTTGAAGTCGGTTTCGTCGATCTGGATCTTCATCTCGTCCCCTGTCGTCATCTCGTCCCCTGTCGTCGCTTGGGGCGCCCGTGCCGTCGAGGCAGGGGCCGGGCGGAAGGCTTCGGGCGGCCCGCGGCCGCCGGACACGCCAGGGTTGCCGGCCTTCAGTATGCGCGGAGGGCGCCTGCCGCTGTCAAGGGTGTGCCTCTCCCGAGGCCGCCGGGGCGCGCGCTCAGCACTCGGTTTTCTCCAGCGCAGCCTCCACGGCCCGGCGCAGCCGATCGGCGCCGGGCGTGGTCCAGGAGTAGAACCAGGCGGCCAGACGGCCGTCCGCGGCGATCAGATATTTGTGGAAGTTCCACTTGGGCGCCGCCAGGACACCGGCTTCGGCGCGGGCCCAGCGGTAGAAGGGATGGGCCCCGGGACCACGGACCTTGGTCTTCCCGGTCAGCGGGAAGTCGACGCCGAAGTCCTCGCCGCAGAAGGCCTGGATCTCGGCCTCCGCGCCCGGCTCCTGCCCGCCGAAGTCGTTCGAGGGCACGCCGAGGACGACCAGACCGCGGTCGCGGTACGCGCGCCAGAGCGCCTGCAGGCCGCGGTACTGTCCGGTGAAGCCGCAGCGCGACGCGGTGTTGACCACCAGCACCGCCTTGCCGGCGTAGCGCGAGAGCGGCAAGGGCGCGCCGTCGATCGCGGTGAAGCCGAAGGCGTGGGCGCCGGCGGAGGCCGCGTCGGCCGCTTCCGCGTGACGCTCGTCGGCGACGATCGGCGTACCCATGACCGGCTTCTCCCTCCCCCGTCTGGTGTCCCGATGCTGAAGTTCGCGAGAGCGAATCGCAGCATCGGGACACTAAGTTGTTGAATCTCGTGTGATTCAGCTTCCAAATCTCGGCACATGAAACGTGCCGAACTTTGAAACCATCACACTAGAGACCCTTGAACTTTTCCATGGCCGCGACGAGGGCCCGGCGGATGCCCGGCTCCATAGCCGAATGTCCGGCGTCGGGGACCACGACGTAGTCCGCCTCGGGCCAGGCCCGGTGCAGGTCCTCCGCGGTGGCGATCGGACAGACCACGTCGTAGCGGCCCTGGATGATCGCCGCCGGGATGTGGCGTATCCGCCCGATGTTGTCGAGCAGGGCGTTCTCGGCCAGGAAGATCCGGTTGACGAAGTAGTGGGCCTCGATCCGCGCCAGGCCGAGCGCGAGGCGGTCCTCGCCGAAGGCGGCCACGGTCTCGGGGCTGGGCAGCAGGGTCGAGCAGGCGCCTTCGTAGGTGCTCCAGGCGCGTGCCGCCGGCAGGTGCACCTCCGGGTCGGAATCCATCAGGCGGCGGTGGTAGGCGGCCAGCAGGTCGTCCCGCTCCGACTCGGGCAGGAACTCGGCGAAGCGGCGCCAGTGCTCGGGGAAGAAGGTCCCCATGCCGCGGATGAACCAGTCGATTTCCCGCTGCCGGCAGAGAAAGATGCCGCGCAGGACCAGGGCCTTGGTCCGCTCGGGGTGGGCCTGGGCGTAGGCCAGCGCCAGGGTGCTGCCCCAGGAGCCGCCGAAGACCAGCCAGCCCTCGATCCCCAGGTGCGCGCGCAGCAGCTCCAGGTCGGCGATCAGGTGTTGGGTGGTGTTGTCCTCGACCTCGCCCAGCGGGGTGGAGCGCCCGGCGCCGCGCTGGTCGTAGACCACGATGCGGTAGTGAGCCGGGTCGAAGAAGCGCCGGTGATCCGGGGCCGCGCCGGCGCCCGGCCCGCCGTGCAGGAAGACCACGGCCGGCCCGTCGGGCCTGCCCATCGCCTCCCAGTACATGCTGTGGCCGTTGTCCAGGGTCAGCCGGCCCGTCTCGCTCGGCTCGATCGGCGGATAGAGGTCGCTGCGCAGGGCGGTGGTTCCGAACATCTCGCCTTTCGCTACCCAGGGGAACGGGGCGACACTATAACCAAAGCGTGTCCCGGTGCACGCCTTCATTGGAACGTTTCAAGGATCCGGCCCCTTGTCCTCGCGCCAGCGCCGGGCCGCCCCGGTTCTCCTCTGCCTCCTGCTCCTGCTGACTGGTCCCGCCGCAGCGGAAACGCAGGTTTTGAAACCCGAGGACCTGAGGCCCGAGGACCTGAGGCCCAAGGTCTGGCACCGGGCCACGGCGGTGGTCGACGGCGACACCCTGGTCCTCGACGACGGCCGCGAACTGCGCCTGGTCGGGCTCCAGGCACCCAAGCTGCCGCTCGGCCGTCGCGGCTTCCGGGCCTGGCCTCTGGCCGAGGAGGCCAAGGCGGTCCTGGAGCAGATCACCCTCGACCGCCGCTTGGGCCTGGCCTTCACCGGCCGGCGCGAGGACCGCCACGGCCGCCGGCTCGCCCACCTGCAGCGCGAGGACGGGCTCTGGGTCCAGGGCGCACTCTTGGACCGCGGCTTGGCCCGGGTCTACAGCTTCGCCGACAACCGCGCCCTGATTGTCGAGATGCTGGCCCGGGAGCGGGCCGCGCGGGCGGCGGGCCGGGGGATCTGGGGCCATCCCTTCTACGCCCTGCGGCAGGCCGGGGCGGCCGCCGCGGACATCGGCAGCTTTCAGTTGGTCGAGGGCCGCGTGGTCGAGGCGGTCCGGGCCCGGGGCCGGGTCTATCTGAACTTCGGCGCGGACTGGAGGACCGACTTCACGATCTCGATCGCGCCGAAGGCCTGGAAGCTCTTCGAGGCCGAGGGCATCGCCCCGGACGACTACCGCGGCCGGCGCCTGCGCGTGCGCGGCTGGCTCAAGGCGCTGAACGGCCCGAGCATCGCCGCCACCCATCCCGAGCAGATTGAAGTGCTCGCGGAGTGACCGGGACCGGTGACCGGGGCCGCGGCTCGCCAGGGTCGGGCGTCACGGTTAAGATGCGGCGAGGCGGCAGGGATGTACCTATATCCGGAGGGCTCAAAGGAGAAAAAGGGGCAGCGAAGACGATGCTTCGACGCGCGACAAAGTTTTTCCTTTTCGGCATGGCGGTCCTGGTCCTGCCGCTGCTGGCCGCCTGCCAGACGGCGCCGGCGACCGGACGCCAGATCTTCACCGCCGGCATGGGCCCCGAGGACGAGCAGCGGCTCGGTCTTCAGGAGCACCCCAAGATCCTGAGGGAGTTCGGCGGCGACTACCAGGAGGATCCCGAGCTCTCGGCCTACGTCACAAGCATCGGCAACCTGCTGGCCAAGACCTCCGAGCTGCCCAACCAGAAGTTCACCTTCACCGTCCTCGACACGCCGATCGTCAACGCCTTCGCGCTGCCCGGCGGTTACATCTACATCACCCGCGGCCTGCTCGCCCTGGCTGACAACGAGGCCGAGGTCGCCGGCGTCCTGGCCCACGAGATCGGCCACGTGACCGCCCGCCACTCGGCGGAGCGCTACGGCAACACCGTCGCGGCGGGGGTGGCGGCCACGGTGCTGGGCGTTCTGGTCGGCGGGCCTGTCGCCCAGGCAGCCGGAGGGGCGGCCGGGCTGGCCCTGCAGAGCTATTCCCGGGAGCAGGAGTTCGAGGCCGACATGCTCGGCGTCCGCTACCTCTCGCGGGCCGGCTACGATCCCAGCGGCATGTCGAGCTTCCTCTCGAAGCTGCAGGCGCACAGCCGGCTGGAGGCGGAACTGCGCGGCAGGCCCGGCGAGGCCGACAAGTTCGACATCATGCAGACCCACCCGCGCACCGCGGATCGGATCCAGAAGGCGGCCCAGGCCGCCGGCGAGAAGCCGGTGGCCAATCCCATCGTCGCGCGCGACATCTACCTGGACAAGATCGACGGCATGCTCTACGGCGACAATCCGGAGCAGGGCATCATCCGGAACAACAGCTTCAGCCACCCCGATCTGGGCTTCGCCTTCGAGGTGCCGGAAAGCTTCAGGCTGTTCAACAGTTCCAAGGCGGTCCTGGCCCTCGGGCCGCAGGACTCGCGGATCGTCTTCGACGGCGCGTCGGATTCCAGGCGCCTCGGACCGGCCCGCCACATCCGCGAGGTCTGGGCGCCGAAGGCCCAGCTCTCCAGGGTCGAGAGGCTGGAGATCAACGGCATGCCGGCGGCGACCGCGACCACCCGCCTCAACTCCCGCGGCGGGCAGCTGGACGCCCGCCTGGTCGCGATCGCTTACGACGACGCGACGCTCTACCGCTTTCTCTTCGCGACGCCGCCTTCGGTGACCCAGAGCCTCTCCGTCGACCTCCGGCGCACGACCTACAGCTTCCGGCGGCTCAGCGGCGCGGAGGCGGCGGCGATCAAGCCCAGCCGCCTGCGCATCCACACCGTCAGGCGCGGCGAGACGGTGTCCGGCCTGGCGGCGCGGATGCCTTTCAGCGACCTGCCGGAAAAGCGCTTCCGGACCCTGAACGGCCTGGCGCCCGGGGCCGGCCTCAAGGCCGGACAGAAGGTCAAGCTGGTCGTCCAGTAAGGCGAGATCCGGCCGGTGCCGTCCGGCCGGAAAGCGCCTTCAGCCGGCCCGCACCTCCTCGAGCAGGCGGTCGACCTCGACCCGCAGGGTCGCCGATTGTTCGGCCAGGTCCTCGGCAGCCGAGAGCACCTGGCCGGCGGAATCGCCGGTCCGGCCGGCGGCCTCGGCAACCCCCTGGATGGTCCGGGAGACGTCCGCGGTCCGGTTCGCCGCCTGATCGACGCTGCGTGCGATCTCGCCGGTCGAGGCGCGCTGCTCCTCGACCGCCGCGGTGATGGTCGTGGAGATCTCGTCGATCCGGACGATGGTGCCGGTGATCTCCTTGATCGCGGAGACCGCGGTGTTGGTCTCGGTCTGGATGCGGCCGATCTGCTGGCCGATCTCTTCGGTCGCCTTGGCGGTCTGGGTGGCCAGGGACTTGACCTCGTTGGCCACCACGGCGAAGCCCTTGCCGGCGTCGCCGGCCCGGGCCGCCTCGATCGTGGCGTTCAGCGCCAGCAGGTTGGTCTGCTCCGCGATGTCGGAGATCAGGCTGACCACCTCGCCGATCTTCTGGGCGGCCTCGGCCAGGCCCTCGACCTGCCGGTTGGTCTGTTCGGCCTGGGCCACGGCGTTGCGGGTGATCGAGGAGGACTTCGAGACCTGCTGGCTGATCTCGTCGATCGACCCGCTGAGCTCGGTCGTCGCGCTGGAGACCGTGGTCACGTTGTCCGAGGCCTGATCCGATGCCGCGCCGACCTTGCGGGCGTCGCTGCTGGTGGCTTCGGCCGCGTCGGACATCGTCTGCGCAGTGCCCTGGAGCTGCGTCGCGGCGGAGGACAGGCCGTCGACCACGCCGCTGACCCGGCTTTCGAAGTTGTCGGCCAGTTGCAGCATGGCCTCGCGGCGCTGCGCGGTGGCGGCCTTGCGCTCTTCCTCGGCCCGGGCGTTCGCGACCTCGACCTCGGCCAGGCCGTCGCGGAAGACGCCGAGCGTCTGGGCCATCACGGCGACCTCGTCGTTTCCGGCCGTCTCCACCTCGGCCTTGAGATCGCCGGCCGCGAGCTTGGACATGGATTCGGCCAGGCCGGTCAGGCGGCGGACCAGACTGCGCAGGACGTAGAGCCAGGCAATCAGGGCCGCCCCGGCCAGGCTGACCGCCGCGATCAGGAACAGGAAGAAACGCGCCGTGGCGATGGTCTCCGCCAGGCGGTCGCCGCTCGCCTTGGCCTGATTGCGCGCCTTGATCGCGAGGTCTTCGACCCGCTTGCCGAGTGCGTCCGAGGTTTCCTGCGTGCGTGCCATCAGGGCCTGCGCTTCGGAGTCCACGGTCAGTTCGCGGCGGCGAACATCGAAGGCGTTGACCTCCGCATTGTCGCCGAAGCCGATCAGGCGCTCCAGCGCCTGCTTGATCTCGTCGCTCGCCTCACCCTCGGGCAGGCTGGCGATGTTCTCGACCAGGCGCGACCGGGCCGCGGTGAAGCGCTCCACCTTCGGCTGGATGTCGGCGACGTTGGTCGCGCCCAGGGTATCGGCCAGGAGGCCGGCGATCAGGTTCATCTCCGCTTCGACGGTCATCAGGACGCGAAGCGCGCCGACACCTTCCTCCAGGAAGGCCTGCGTGGCCTCGGCACCGCCCTCGGCGGCGGTCTCGGCGCCGATGATGAGCTCGAAATTGGCATCGTCGACCGCCGGCACGATCTTGGCCAGGATGTCCTGCTGGATCACGCCGATCTCGCCGTAAACGGCCCGTCTCTGCGCCTCGAGCTGCAGACGCTCGTCGACCAGGGCGCCGATCCGCCGCAGGTCCTCGACGGAGATGTCGACGAGGCCGCCCAGAGCCTCGGCCACGCCGGGATCCTGGAGCAGCGCCGAGAGCTTGGACAGGCGCTGCCGTATGGCCTCGGACTGTTCTTGAAGGATGCCGCTCTGGCGGCTCCGCTCCTCCTGGGACTTCGCCGCCGCGAGACGGGGGGCCCCGGCGGCGAGGGCTTCGCTCTGTTCCGCGATCTCAAGGGCGAGCACCATGGCCGGAACGTTGGTGTCCATGGTCGTGGTCACCGCGCCGCCGATCTGTCCGAAGGAGATCCAGGCAACGGTGCTTGCGATCAAAGTCAAGAGCGCCGAGGCGCCGAAGGCGATCAGCAGCCGCGGGCCGATGCCGAAGCGGCTGCGCTGCGCGGCACCCTTCGCGGGCTGCGGGGATCGCGTGAGAGGTTTGCTGTCCGTGCGTCGGGTTCCGGGAATCCTGATCGGCATGGCTTTCGATCTTGCCTTGTTGATGCGTCTTTCTGGGGGAGCCGGTGTCGAAGGCTCCGGGTCGGCCGCGGGGAGGCGCGGCCGCGTCGGGCCGCCCCTCCCCGGGACGGGTTCAGCCGAGCTCGTCCAGGCCGCTGACCGGCTGGAAGCTGCCGTCGGGCTTGATGACGGTCAGGAAGACCCGGTCCATGCCCTGGTTGTCGCCGGGGCCGAAGGTCAGCGTGACCCCGCCCAGGTCGAAGGACCCGGTGCTGCTGAAGGTGTTCAGCAGGCCGTCACGCGTCGGCTCGCCCTGCATCCGCTGCAGGGCCATGATGGTCAGCCGGCCGACCATGTAGCCCTCCAGCGAGACGAAGCCGAAGTCCGCGCCCGCGTTCTGGGCCTTCATGGCGGCCTGGTAGTTCTTGACCAGCGGCAGCGAGGTGTCCCAGGGGAAGGGCACCACCTGGGTGATCACGACACCGTCGCCCTTGGCGCCCAGCTCCTGGGCGAGGGCCTTGCTGCCGACGAAGGAGATGTTCAGGAAGACCGAGTCCATCTTGACCTTGCGGGCCAGCTTGATGAACTCCGCGATCGGCTTGTAGGCGCCGACCGTGACGACCGCCTGGGGCTTGGCCTTGCGGATCTCCAGAAGGGCGGTCTTCACGGCGGTGGTGTTGCGCTTGTAGGTGCCCTCGGCGACCAGCGACATGCCGCGCTTCTCCATCGCCTTCTTGACTCCGGAAAGCCCGGCGCGGCCGAAGGAATCGTCCTGGTAGAGAATGGCGATGCGGTCGAACTTCAGGTCCTCGGTCAGGTGCTGGATCCAGGCCTCGGTCTCCTGGTCATAGCTGCCCCGGACGTTGACCACGTTGCCGAGGTCCTGGGAGCGCAGGAACCCGGCGCCGGTGAAGGGACCGATGTAGGGCACGCCGGCCTCGGTGGCGATCGGCTGCGCCGCCTTCGAGGTCGGGGTGCCGACGCCGCCGATCAGCGCGAAGACCTTGTCCTGGTTGATCAGCTTCTTGGTCTGGGCGATCGCCCGCTCGGGCTCGTAGCCGTCGTCGTAGCTCTTCAGCTCGAGGCGCCGGCCGTTGACGCCGCCGTTGCGGTTCACTTCCTCGAAGGCGGCGAGGATGCCTTCGCGCATGCCCTGGCCGAGGGCGCTGGCCGGGCCTTCCAGGGCGGCCGACTGGCCGAAGACGATGCTGTCGGCGGTGACGCCGGGTTCGGCGCCGGCGGCGGTCGTCGCGCCCGTGGCGAGGGCGAACGAAAGCGCCGAGGCAAGAAAGATGCGGTCTTTCTTGTTGATCATTTGGTGTCTCCTGAGGGTGAGCTTTGTCTGGCTTGTGAGGCGCAACATGCCTTTGGGCGGAAGCTCCGAGAGCTTCGCCTTTGTCGCATCACACTCTGGAAGAGCAGGCTTAAAATACTCTAAAAGTCCTAAGTATTTTGTCTCCATATCCTTCTTTATATTAATCCGCCGGGCTTATTCCTGCATGTGACATGACAAAGGCAGGTCCCGCCTTGCGGGGGACCTGTCGCCACCATTCGCGTTCGGGCCTTGGGCCGATTCTGAGAAAGCTCTGCGGAGGCGCGGGCGGAAAGGGGCCGCGCCTCCGTCTTGTACCAAGGAGCGTTGATCAGCCGAGCTCGTCGAGGGCGTTGACCGCCCTGAAGCTGCCGTCAGGCTTGATGACGGTCAGAAAGACCCGGTCCATGCCCTGGTTGTCGCCGGGGCCGAAGGTCAGGATGACCCCGCCCAGGTCGAAGGGACCGCTACCGGTGATGGCCTTCAGCAGGTTCGCCCGCGTCGGCTGGCCCTGCATCCGCTGCAGGGCCATGACGGTCAGCCGGCCGACCATGTAGCCCTCCAGCGAGACGAAGCCGAACTCCGCCTTCGGATTGGTTGCCTTGATCGCCCGCTGGTAGCGCTCGACCAGCGGCAGCGAGGTGTCCCAGGGGAAGGGCACCACCTGGGTGATCACGACACCGCGGCCGTTGGGGCCCAGTTCCTGGGCCAGGGCCTTGCTGCCGACGAAGGAGATGTTGACGAAGACCGAGTTCATCCCGGCTTCGCGGGCCCGCTTGATGAAGGCCGCGATCGGCTTGTAGGCGCCGACCGTCACGACGGCCTGGGGGTTGGACCGGTGGATCTTCTGGAAGGCCTCGTCGACCTCGACGGTGTTGCGCTTGTAGGTACCCTTGGCGACCGGGGACAGACCGCGCTTCTTCATCGCCTTCCTGACCCCGGAAAGCCCGGCGCGGCCGAAGGAATCCTTCTGATAGAGGATGGCGATGCGGTCGTAGTTCAGGTCCTCGGTCAGGTGTTTGATCCAGGCCTCGGTCTCCTGGTCGTAGCTGCCTCTGACGTTGACCACGTTGGTAAGGTTCGAGGAGCGCAGGAACCCGGCACCGGTGAAGGCGCCGATGTAGGGCACCCCGGCGTCCGTGGCGATCGGCTGAGCGGCCCGCGAGGTCGGGGTGCCGACGCCGCCGATCAGCGCGAAGACCTGGTCCTCGTCGATCAGCTTGGCGGTCTGGTCGATCGCCCGCATCGGCTCGTAGCCGTCGTCGTAGCTGATCAGGTCGAGGAGCCGGCCGCCGACTCCGCCGGCGTGGTTCGCCTCCGCGAAGGCCGCGAGGATGCCTTCGCGCATGCCCTGGCCCAGGGCTTCTGCGGGGCCGTCGAGGGCGGCTGACTGACCGAAGACGATTCGATCGTTGAGCACACCGGGCTCGGCGCTGACGTCCGTCGCAGCCGCTGCCAAGAGGGCGAGCGAAACTACCGAGCCAAGAAAGATACGGTCTTTCTTGTTGGCCATGGGGTGTCTCCTGATGAAGCCATGTCCTGACCGGCGTTTGCCGGCAAGAAATGATTAGGGAAAAGGTCTTATTTCGCCTTGAGAGGCCTAAGAAACACTCTGGAGTTGCACGCTTAAGATTGAATGAAAGCGGGCGCTGCCGAGGGACAGGGCGGGCCGATGCCTGCCGTGTACAGCGGGCCGGATCAGGCCTCGAGCAGGTCGCCGACCTCGCCGTCGGGCAGGAAGCAGGCGGCCAGCAGAGGGCCGCCGAAGCCGGCGCCGCCGTCCAGGGTGGCGCCGTGCGCCGACAGGTCCAGGCCCGGGTGTTTCCGGTCGAAGCCGCGTACGACCCGGCGGAAGCCGTAGTAGGGCTCGGTCATCTCGGCGAAGCTCTGGTTGCTCCACCAGAAGCTGTCCTTCTGCGCCTCCAGCGGCCGCCCGGGGTCGAGCCCGGCACTGACGAAGAGCAGGCCGCCGTCGTCCGTGAAGGCGGCGCGGCGCAGGCTGGTCAGAACCTCGAAGTGGCCCGCGCAGGCCTTCATCGCCTGGCGCAGCTTGCCGGTCCAGCGGGTCAGGTGGACCGCGCCGCTGCTGGCCGCGCGCAGGCCTTCCTGGGCATCGCCGCCGTAGGCCTCCAGGGTCGAAGCCAGGCCCTGATCCAGCATCCAGGTCAGAACTTGGCGCGGCTCGGCGGCGAACTGAAGCTGCAGCAGCTTCTGCCACATCTCTTCCTGGCGGCCGCGCAGGATGGCGACGTCGCAGGCGAAGATCCCTGGTTGCGCCAGGACGGCGATCCGGAAGGACAACAGGGCATCGATCGTTTCGTGCACCGCCGGGCCCCGGCCCATGATGTTGCCCAGGTACACCAGCCGATCGCCCGGCTGGAACCGATCACGGATCTCCGCGTGCAACCGTTTCAGGCGGTCGGCCTCGCCGTGGACCGAGGCGATCGCCCAGACCCGCGACGCGCGGCGCAGGACGGCGAACTTCTGGCTCTTGAAAGTGGACACAGGACTCAGTCGTGGCTTGTCGTTTTCCCCGCGCCCAGGCTCTTCCGAAGCCGCAGGCGTGCGCTCCCCTGCAGAGCGAGGATGTCGTTCCGGAGGGCTAAAGACAAGCCACGTCTGGAACACGATGGCATGAGGCGGAATCGGCCTCCTGTCTTCAATCCCGCTCCTTGGTATAAGTCTACTGCGGTCGGCCAGGGGGACGAGGTGAGGACCGAGCGCCGCCTTAGAAGAGGTCGTGCGACAGCCAGTCCCAGGCCATACCCATGACCTCGACCAGCGAGCCGGAGTTCTCGTCGATCTTGGTGTTCGCCCAGTCGAGCAGGCGCTCCTGTATCAGCAGCGCGGGAATCAGCAGCAGCCAGAGCCATCGCTTGTCGATGTTGTCGTAGCTCCACTTGATGTGGTGGAACTTGACGTAGACGATCAGGTAGAACGCCAGGCCGGCCATGGCTCCGGGGATCGCGACCCTCAGCACCAGAAGCCGCAGGTCCTGCAACTGAAGAGCCGGAAACTCGCCGGCCTTGATCGACGCGAAGGCGACGATCCAGAGCATCGCGCTGACCGCCCCGGCGAGCACGAAGCCGAGAGTGTTCTCCCAGGCCAGACGCCGGTAGGCGAGGAAGATCGGCAGGCCGAAGAGCACGATCGCCGGGATCGTGAAGAAGAGGAACAGCAAGGCGAACTTGCCGACGTCGGCGACGCTGAGCAGGACTCCCTGGTCGGGAATGCTTTTCGACGCCTCGATCAGCCCGTACATCGTCCCGGGCAGCAAGGCGGCGACAAGAAACCCGAAGAACAGGCGTGACCTGTCGATCAGACGCGGCAATCGGAGCTTCCTGGGCATGACCGACTTGTTGGCAGGAGGCCTTGCTGGGGGCTTTGCTTGAGGTCTCGGCACCTGAATAGTATTCCGCGTCGGTAGCTGAAGTCTTAATTACTTAACCCGTTTCAATCACCAGCGGCCCGCTGGAATTCTGTGACTTCTGGTTCCGGCGGCGGGTTTTCGGGATGCTGCCCCCATCGCCGCGCAAGTCGCCGTAGCCGGACCCTCGGCATTCGTGCCCAGAAACGGCGGCCCAGAAACGGCGCCCCCGAAACGACAAACGGCCAGGGTCGGGCCCTGGCCGTTGGGAACCGAGACGCCCGATTAAGGTCAGGCGGCGCGCAGCGCCTTCTCGAGCTTCGCCTGGGCCGAGGCCTCATCGATGTGCTCCAAGGCGCCCAGTTCGCGGGCCAGTCGCTCCAGCGCGGCCTGGTACATCTGCCGCTCGCTGTAGGACTGGTCGGGCTGGTCGTCGCCCCGGTGCAGGTCGCGCACCACCTCCGCGATCGAGACCGGATCACCGGAGTTGATCTTGGCCTCGTACTCCTGGGCCCGGCGGCTCCACATGGTCTTCTTGGCCCGGCTGCGCCCCTTCAGGGTCTGCAGCGCGCTGTCCATGACCTTGCGGGTCGACAGCTTGCGAAGCCCAGAGTTCTCGGCCTTCTCGACCGGGACCCTGAGGGTCATGCGATCCTTCTCGAACTTGATCACGATCAAATCCAGCGTGATCCCGGAGATCTCCTGCGTCTCGACTCCCAGAACCCGCCCGACACCATGGGTCGGATAAACGACGTGATCGCCAGCCGCGTAGTCGCTTTTCTTCGCCTTGGTCTTCGCTGTCATTCAGACTCTCTCCATATGCTTCCTGCGTCCCGGTCGGGCCGTTCCGCCGCAGCGCAATGCCTGCGGCGACCGCCACGGCCGCCCGAAGAGGCCCAGGTTGACCTCTTCCGCGAAACCGGGTATCGCACAAAAAGGGCGCTCTCGCGCCCCCTCCAGACCCCCTTTGAAACTGATAGAATCGCCCACTCAGGGTTCCACATTAACCGCAAGTTACCTATACACGAATTTTACGTGAAAGACAACGCTGCGGTGCAGCATGGACCGCCCCCGGACGGGTGCCAAGCTACCGGAACCCCGAGGTTTTTGCCGGGAAAACGACGCTCAACTGCCCTGACCGGGGTTTGCGCTGAAATACTTGTCGAACTTGCCTTCCTCGTCCTTGTACGCGTCCGCGTCCGCGGGGCTCTCCCCCTTGCGGGTGATGTTGGGCCAGGACTCGCTGTACTGCCGGTTCAGTTCGAGCCACTTCTCGGCCGCGGGGTCGGTATCGGGCAGGATCGCCTCGGGCGGGCATTCCGGCTCGCAGACGCCGCAATCGATGCATTCGTCCGGATGGATGACCAGCATGTTCTCGCCTTCGTAGAAGCAGTCGACCGGGCAGACCTCGACGCAATCCATGTACTTGCATCGGATACAGGTGTCGGTGACGATATAGGTCATGGTGGGTTAGCTCCCCTCTTAGGACGATGCGTCGGACTCGGGTCCCGCCTGGGTGTCCTTGGGGACGCCCTCGGGGACGCCCTTATGTGCGCGGTCCAGGGCGCGCTTGCGCGCGGCGCCACTGTCGCGGTCCGAGACGTAGATGAGGCCGGCGATGCGGCGCAGAAGACTCGCTTCGAAATCGTGCAGATCGCCGTCGGCATAGGCGACCTCCCAGAGCATTTCGATCAACTCGACGCGGTCCTCGTATTCGAACTCGTCCTTCACGACCCGGGTGAAGGCGTAGAGCTGCGGTGTCTGCCGCACCTTCGCTTCGGCGGTATCGATCAGCGCCTCGGCCTTGGCCGCGGCAAGATCGAAGCGCCGTGCCAGAAGCTTTACGATCTTGTCGCGCTCGACCGGATCGAAGCTCCCGTCCATCAGCGCCGCCTCGACCAGAAGCGCGGCCGCCGCGACCTCGAGCCGGCCGAGACCCTCGGCGCCATCCCCGGACAGCGCGGGCTCGGTCTCCGAGAGCAGGGCCTTGATGCGGGCGAACATGCGCTTGCCTATCATGCGTGCCCGGCCCGCTCAACCCCGGCCAAATTATGGGATTGCAGGGCCTTGTCGGCCCCTTCGCCTTTGGTCATTCTGGCCCCCATGCCGACGACTGGACCCCCTCCTGACCGCGGATCGGCGGACTGCCGCCATGCCCCGGCCACCCAGCGGAACCGCGTGCCGATCCTCGAGATCCTGAGCGCGGTTCTGCCGGCGGATGGCCGGGTCCTCGAGGTCGCCAGCGGTACCGGCGAGCATGCGGCCTACTTCGCGCCGCGTCTGGTCCCGCGGCTCTGGCAGCCCAGCGACCCGGACCGCGAGTTGCGCCGCAGCATCGCCGCCCACGCTCGGCAGGCGGCCTGCACGAATCTGGAGCCGCCGCTGGCACTCGACGCCCGCGACGCCGCCTGGCCGGTGACCGAGGCCGCCGCCGTGGTCTGCATCAACATGATCCACATCGCCCCCTGGGCCGCCGCCGAGGGCTTGGTCGCCGGCGCCGGCCGCCTGCTGGCGCCGGGCGGGGTGCTCTATCTCTACGGCCCCTTCCGACGGGACGGCCGGCACACGGCACCTAGCAACGCCGCCTTCGACCGCAGCCTGCGCGCCCAGGACCCCGCCTGGGGAGTCCGCGACCTGGGGGCGGTGGCGGCGCTCGCGGCGGCGGCCGGCTTCGGCCCGGCCGAGGCGATCGAGATGCCGGCCAACAACCTCTCGGTCGTGTTCCGCCGGCTTTAGCGTCCTGGGCTTACTCCTCACGGGTGAGCCGCTCACCGGTGAGCCGCCCCAGGGCGCGGCGCTCCTTCTTGGTCGGGCGGCCGCTGCCGGCCGCGCGCCGGGCGACCGGCGTGTCGCGGGGCAGCCGGGTTTCGGCCGTCGGCGGTCTGAGGTCCTCGTAGAGGCTCTGGGCTTCGCTGGCCGGGCCGCGCCGGTTGCCCAGGGCGCGGACCTTGACCACCCGGATGTGGCGGCCCTGCGGGAAGGTCAGGACGTCGCCGACCTTGACCTTCTGGTGCGCCTTGGCCACCAGGCTGCCCGAGAGGCGGAGCTGGCCGGCGGCGCAGACCTTGCTGGCCAGGGTCCGGGTCTTGAAGAAGCGCGCGTACCAGAGCCACTTGTCGGCGCGGATCGCGGCTTCCGCGCCCCCGGTCGCCCGTCCGGTCATCTGGCCGGTCACTTGGCCTGCCCCTTGGCCCGTCCCTTGGCCCGTCCCTCGGCGAGCCCCAGGTCGCGCAGCTTGGCGAAGGGCGAATGCGCGGGCGGCTTGCCCCGGCGGCGTTTCCCGGCCGTCTTGCCCTTGAGGCCGCGCCTGCCGGCCCGGGTCTCGAAGCGGCTGCCCTGGTCGTCGGTCGTCTCCTGATAGCCGAGACCGCTCAGGACCGCGCGCAGCTCCGCCTCCTCGGCGTCGATGAGCCTGCAGAGCGCCGGCGTCGCGGCGAAGGAACCCTGCCGGCTCAGTTTGCGCGCCTCGCGGGCCAGGCGCTCCAGGGCGTCGGCGCGGATCGCCAGCCTGCCGCCGTCCCTGCCCAGGCGCCGGAAGCCCATGGCCTGGCAGAGGCGGGGATCGAGCCCGGCGCCCACGGCGAAGGACTTGGCCTTGGCCGGCGGCAGCTCGGGCGCCGGCCGCCCGGCGTGAACGCACCACAGCAGGCCCCGCAGCGGCGCCGTGCGCGAGCGGAGCAGGTCGACCAGGAAGACCCCGGTCATCCCGAGCCGCACGCCGAGATCGCCCAGGGCCTTCCGGTCCGCCTTGTCCAGGCTCTCGAGCTGGCCGCCGAAGCCGCTGCGCGGCAGGCAGCCCAGGGCCTCGGCGAGCTGGAAGGCGACGCCCCTGGCGGTTCCGTTCAGCCCGGCCCCGTCGAGCCTGGCCCCGTCGAGGCCGGCCTCGCGCAGGCGGTAGAGCGGCGCCAGCTTGCGGCGCAGCAGGCCCTGCAGCCAGGTGTCCAGACGGCGGCGCAGACGCTCGCGCGCCGGGCCGTCGAGGAAGTCGCTGGCCAGGGGCTGGACCGCGGGCTTGAGGACCTCCGGGCCCGGCGCCAGGCGGGCGACGGCGGCGCCCTGCCACAGGATCCGGCCGTCCTTGCCCAGACTGAAGACGCCGTCCGGCGAGACCTCCAGGTCGCGCAGGCGGGCCGGGACCGCGCTCGCCAGGACCCGCCGGGCCGCGGCCAGCAGGGGCTTGGCGTCCTCCCCCGCGACCTCGGGGTCGAGCTCGAAGCGGAAGCCGGCCAGCCGGCCGACGAACTCGCCCTCGACCACGACCTCGCCGTTGCTGCGCAGGGCGCCGATCAGCTCGCCGCCTTCGGCCAGGCGGCGGACCAGGGCGGCCGCGCGGCGGTCGACGAAGCGCTGGGTCAGACGGGCGTGCAGGGCATCGGACAGTTTGTCCTCCAGGGCGCGGGTGCGCTCCTGCCATTCGGCGCCGGCCTCCAGCCAGTCGGCCCGGTGGCTGATGTAGGTCCAGGTGCGGACGTGGGCGATGCGGGCCACCAGGGTATCGATGTCGCCGTCGTCGCGGTCGATGCGGGCGATCTGGCGCGCCACCCAGTCGTTCGGCAGGCGCCCCTCGCCGTCGCGCAGGTGGCGGAAGACCTGACCCAGCAGGCGGGCGTGCTGGTCCGACAGGATCTTGCGGAAGTCCGGGATCTGGCAGACCTCCCACAGCAGGCGCAGCGCCTCGGGGGTGCCGGCCCGCTTGTGCGCCTCGGGATCGTGCAGCAGGGCCGCCAGGGCCCGCTGGTCGTCCGGTTCGCGGACCCGCAGCAGGCAGGGGTCGGGCGGGCGCCGCTCCAGGCTGCGCTGGAGCTGCGCGGCGGAGCGGAAGTCCAGGTCGCTGTTCCGCCAGTAGAGCCCGGTGATCGGGTCGAAGCGGTGGCTCTCGACCGCCTCGACCAGCTCCGGCTCCATCGGGCCCAGCTCGGCGGTGGTGCCGAAGGTGCCGTTGCTCATGTGGCGGCCGGCGCGGCCGGCGATCTGGGCGACCTCGGGCGGGCTCAGGCGGCGCGGATGGCGGCCGTCGAACTTGACCAGCCTGGTGAAGGCGACGTGGTCCAGGCTCAGGTTCAGGCCCATGCCGATGGCGTCGGTCGCGACCAGGTAGTCGACCTCGCCGGCCTCGAACATGCCGACCTGGGCGTTGCGGGTGCGCGGGCTGAGCGCGCCCAGGACCACCGCCGTGCCGCCGCGCTGGCGGCGCAGCACCTCGGCCAGCTCGTAGACCCCGGCGGCCGAGAAGGCGACCGCGGCCGAGCGCGGCGGCAGGCGCGTGACCTTGCGCGGCCCGGCGTAGCTGAGGGTCGAGAGGCGCGGCCGCGTGACCTGCTCGGCCTCGGGCACCAGGGCCCGGATCAGGCGGGCGATGGTCGCCGCGCCCAGGAACATGGTCTCCTCCAGGCCGCGGGGGTTCAGCAGCCGGTCGGTGAAGACGTGACCGCGCTCCGGGTCGGCGGCGAGCTGGATCTCGTCGATGGCCAGGAAGTCGACCGGCCGGTCGACCGGCATGGACTCCACGGTGCAGAAGAAGTAGCGCGCACCCGGCGGGACGATTTTCTCCTCGCCGGTGACCAGGGCGACCTGGCCCCGCCCCTTGGCCTTCAGGGCCCGGTCGTAGTTCTCCCGCGCCAGCAGGCGCAGGGGAAAGCCGATGATGCCGCTGGCGTGGCCGAGCATGCGCTCGATCGCCAGGTGCGTCTTGCCGGTGTTCGTGGGGCCGAGGACCGCGGTGATCCGGCCCCGGGGACGCGAAACCATGCCTCAAGACTTGGCCGTAAAATGGGGGCTTTGCAAGCGGGGAGCGCGGGGTCTTATCCGCGTTCGAGGCCGAGCCTCGCCGACCCCCGGTTCAAGGGCTGGACCGCCGCTTGAGACGGTAGGTCAAGGCGCTGCGGATCAGCAGCCGCAGCTTGTCGAGCGGCAGCGCCGCACCCTCCTCGAAACGGATGGCGCGGTTGCCCTCGTAGACGAAGTCCTCCGGGAAGAGGTCTCGGAAGTCCGGGAGCAGCCTGGACTGGCAGTGGGTGTAGAGGGCGAAGCCGCCCTGCTTGGGCCGGCCGAGCCGGATCGTCGAGCCCGACCCGGTCTCCGGCGTCAGGTAGGCGGGCTGGCCCCACTTCAGCGTCTCCTCAAGCGCCCCGACCCCGGGCGTCTCCGCCGCCGTCTCGAAGATCAGGCGGCGCAGGGTCAGGAGACCTCTCCGCGCGGGCGCCGGGAAGGCGGCGAAGGCGGCCTCCACGGCAGGGTCCTCGAAAGGTGGCCTGGCGTCCGTCATGTCCTCGATAAAGACAGTCACCGTCCGACCCTAGGCGACGCGCGGACAGCCATCAAACGGCGGGCTTGCCCGCATGGATGCGCTCGCATCGACGGGGCCTGCCGAATCTCCGGTTTCGATCAGGCATACCTCCTGAACCGGCCCCGTCCGAACATTCGACGATAGTCGCCGGGATTGAGTCCCGTCTTGCGTTTGAACAGGCGACGAAACGAGGTGGCGTCTTCGTAGCCGACCGCGAAGCCGATCCTCTCGACGCTCTCGCCGCTGGTCTCCAGCATCTGCTTGCTCTCTTCCACGCGCACGGCCTGGATGTAGTCCATCGGCGAGTAGCCGGTTGCGCGACGAAACCTGCGGGTAAAGGTCGTGGGAGCGAGACCGGAGTGCGCGATCATCGACGTCACGGGATTCTCGACGGCGTAGTTCTCCGCGATCCAGACCTGACAGCGGCGCACGCTCGCATCGCAGTGGGGAATGCCGAGGGGCATGGCCATGAAGGGCGCCTGCAGCTCGCCCTGATCCGGGAGCAGCCAGAGCTTTGCCGCACGCACGGCGTGTTCGACGCCCAGATAGTTCGTGATCAGGAAGAGCGCCAGTTCCTGCCACGCCGTTGTCCCGCCCGAGGTCACGACGCCGTCGTTCGCGTCGGTAAAGCAAAGGTTCTTCTCGAGGCGAAGCCGAACCTGGGGATAGTGGGTTCTGAACAAGCCCTCGTAGGCCCAATGGGTCGTCGCCTCGACGCCGTCCAGCAGTCCGGCTTCCGCCAGGTACAGGGCGCCGGTGCAGACGCCGACCAGCCGGGCCCCCCGATCGTGAACCTCGTGGATCCACGCAAAGGTTGCGGCGTCGGTCTTGCCGAGCGGCTCGGACGCCGAGGCGAAGATGCCCGGGAACACGACGATGTCCCCTTGCTCCACCTCATGTAGACCGGCGTCGGGCGTCAGCAGGTTGCCGCTGGCGCAGCGGAAGGGTTGGTCCTTCGCCGCGATGATCCGGACCTTGAAGCGCGGCAGTCCGGGCTCGCCGGTGACGAAGGCCTCCCAGCCGACGCCCACGGACGACAAGACGTCGTAGAGGCCGAAGAGCCCCGAGGCCGACGTCATTTCGGACGCGAACAAGCTTACGGAAATGGGTCTCTCTGATCCGGGCACGACGGTCTCCTCGACAACCTATCGTGGTCGATTTGCCCCCGGATAGGCAATTCTGCCTCTTTTTGCTGCGCTTCAGCAATGGTCGGATTGCTGAAAGACCAACGAAACACCAATAAACGGAGGGGGCAATGACCGACTGGGAGCGCTTGGCGGCGTCCGAGCAGCAAGACGGCAAAGAGGAAAGCGGACGCGGGACGTCGCGCCGGACCTTCCTGAAAGGGACCGCGCTGGGTGCGGCCGGCGCCGGCGGCTTGGCCGCGCTGGGGGTGCCGAAGCCGGCCCGGGCCGAGACCGATGATCTGTCGGAGGGGACTCCGGGGTGGCTCGACAACGCGGACCGCTTGTCCGAGCGGTCGCTCTTCAGGAAGGTCCGCAGGGCCTTCGTGCTCGACAGGAACACCACCTACATGAACATCGGAACGACCGGGTCGATGCCCCGTCACGTTCTGAGAGCCTACCGGCGCAACAACCGCCTGATCGCCGAGAACCCGCGCGAGAACCTCGGCGGCACCTCGGCCATGCGCGCGCGGATCGCGCCGCAGTTCGGCTGCAACGCCGATGAGCTCGTGATCTCCGGCAACACCACGGAAGGCATGTGCATGACGCTCAACGGCGTCACGCTGGAGGCCGGCGACGCGATCATCACGACGAACCACGAGCACCCCGCCGGCCGGGCCCCTCTGGCGCTGCTGCGGGACCGCCGCGGCGTTGCGGTGATTCCGGTCACGCTGCCGGTCGGCACCGAGCAGAGCGCCTTCGACTACGTGGACCTTTTCGCGCAGGCCATCGCCGACGCGCGCGCAAGGGGGCTGAACCCGAGGATGATGGCGTTCTCGGCGCCGACCTTCGTGACCGGGACCATGCTGCCGATCCGGCTGCTGGCGGACCTGGCGATCTCCGAGGGGATCTACACCCTGGTCGACGGCGCCCACGCCTCGGGCATGTTCGACCTGGACTTCCACGGCCTGGGAATCGATTTCTTCGCCGGCTCCGGACACAAGTGGCAATGCGGTCCCGGGGGCACCGGCGTCTGGTACATCCGCAACCAGACCGACTCCAATCCCTTGCCCTTGCCGGCCTTCTATCCGACACGCACGCTGGTCTACGACGTCTTCGGCGGCGACGTGCCGGTTCCGGACGGCGACCGCGAACCCTCCAGCGACTACGACGTCGGGCTTTTCAACCAGTCGCACGGCAATCCGAACTATCCCGCGAACCAGGCGCTGGTGGACTCCTGCGACTTCTGGACGGCCATCGGCCGGCTGCGGATCGAGGACCACATCCTGGGCCTCAGCGACTATGCCAAGGCCAGGATCGTCGACTACTGGGGGCTTGAGGCCCTCCGCTGTCCGAAGGACGATCCGGCGCTGGTCTCGGCCCTGACCTCCTTCGTTCCGCTGAACGCCTTCGCCCCGACCGACGGCACGCGGTCGTCCGAGTTCGTCACCAGGCTGCGGGAGGAGTACGGCTTCGTCGTCCGCAACACCAGCGTGCCCATGCCGCAGGGCGGGCCGAACCACCGCCCGCTGCGCATCTCGACCCATCTGTTCCACGACCTGGACGACGTCGACGGCGTCATCGATGCGGCGATCGATCTTTCGGAAAGAATGGCCGTGGGCGCCTAGCCTGCGGGCCGCGAGCGCGGATCCGTCGCGGGCTCGACCTCGGGCCCGCGGCGGCCGCATCGCCAAGCGGAAACCCAAACAGGAACCCAAACAGGAACCAAGGGGGGGGGGCAGAAAGAAATGACACGACAGGAACTCGACCGGATTCGCTGGGCGTCTTCGACGCCGGACGCCACGCGGCGTCGCTTGCTGGGCGGCGCGCTCGCCGCGACGGCGCTCGCGGCGCTGCCGCTCCGCAGGGCCGCCGCCGCAGGTGTCGATGCGCGCCTGAAGGAGCTCGGCGTCACCCTTCCGGAGGTGCCGCCGCCGGTCGCGAACTACGTGCCCTACACGGTCGCCGACGGCCTGGTCTACGGCGCCGGGCAGCTTGCCTTCAAGGACGGCGATCTCCTGCATCCGGGCAAGGTGCCCTCCGACGTCTCCATCGAGCAGGCGCAGGAAGCGGCCCGTCAGTGCGCGATCAACCTGATCGCGGCGGTCAAGGCGGCCTGCGACGGAAACCTGGACCGGGTGCAGCGATGCCTGCGTCTCCAGGGCTTCGTGGCATCCGCGGACGACTTCACGGGGCAGTCCAAGGTCATGAACGGGGCCTCGGACTTCCTGGTCGAGGTCTTCGGCGACGCCGGGCGCCACACGCGCCTCGCCCTCGGCGCCAACACGCTGCCGCTGAACGCCTCCGTGGAGATCTCGGGCATCTTCGCGATCTCCTGAAGCGCTCCCGCGCACCGGCGGTCGAAGCGGACCTCACCCTTGCCGGTCCGGCAGGCGGCCAGGTAGGCCCTGCGCGAAGGCTGCCGTCTCTTTGCAGAGGCGGCGCAGCGGACGATGCTGCCCGATGAAAGGGTCATCCCGCCATAGGCCGACGGACTTCAATTCCGCAGGCGCACGCCGGGGCCGCCGCCATTCTCCGGGATGAAGTCCACGCCGCCGGTTTCGAGCGCGTCCTTTATGGCCTGGACCGTGCCGATCTGCCCGGAGACCTGACCGACCATCTTCTCCAGCCTGATGATTGTCTGCTCCGAGACGCCGGAGGCCTGCGCAAGGTCCTTCTGCTCCCAACGCAACAACGCGCGCGCCGCTCGTATCTGCTCACCCGTTAGCACCGGGGCTCCTTTTGGTATTTCAGCTTACAAATTTGTTAGCTGAAATGTTGACATCTCAACTGCCAGTTCATATGCTTCACATACGTCAATTTAGAGTTCAAATCTCATTCTTTCGGGATTTGGGCGCATAAACGGCGCGAAAGGGTGATGCAACACCCCTCCGCGCCTGACCACAACCCGACTTCAGAGGAGTCCGGTCATGGCTGACCCTACCCTTAGCACGAGACTTTCCCGCCGTTCCATGCTGGCCAGCGGCACGGCCGCTCTCACCGTGCCCGCGATCCCGGCCCTGCCATCCGCTGCTGTCCGCGCCTACGGCGACAGCGACGCCCGGATCGCCACCCTGGCCGCCCGCTATCGCCGAACCACGACCGCCCTGGTCGACTGGGTCACCAAGGCCGAGCGACGCCACGGCCCCTCCGCCCATGAAAACCAACCGGAATACCGCGCCCGCTACGAGACCCTCGCCACCCTCGACCGGCTAGCGACCGAGGCCTTGGCCCGGTCCCGCCCCGCAAGCCTCCGCGGCCTCGTCCTCAAACTGCGCTCCGCATT